>JALVTT010000028.1 GCA_027024025.1 Sedimenticola sp. | reverse complement strand
CCGTCGCCCTGCTGCACCGCCCGACGCCGGACATCTCCCGCCAGCTGCTGTCGGAGCACGGCCACCCGGCGCAGCGCCGCCTGGCCTTCGAGGAGTTGCTGGCCCACCAGCTCAGCCTGCGCCTGCTGCGCGCCCGCCAGCGCCGCCAGGAGGCGCCGCGGGTGGACGCGGCGGTGGCCCAGGGGCTGGCGCGGCGTCTGCGCGAGTCCCTGCCCTTCGATCTGACCGGCGCCCAGCGGCGGGTCGCGGACGAGATCCTGCGCGATCTGCGCGACGGCCACCCCATGCTGCGCCTGGTGCAGGGGGACGTGGGCTGTGGCAAGACCGTGGTCGCGGCGCTCGCCGCCGCCTATCTGGTGGAGGCCGGTTTCCAGGTGGCGCTGATGGCGCCCACCGAGCTGCTGGCCGAACAGCACCGGCTCAACCTGGCGCGGTGGTTCGAGCCGCTGGGTGTGCGGGTCGGCTGGCTCAGCGGGCGTCACAAGGGGCGCCGCCGGGCCGAGGTGCTGGAGCCGCTGGCCAGCGGCGAACTGCCGCTGGTGGTGGGCACCCACGCCCTGTTCCAGGACGACGTGGTGTTTGCGCGCCTGGGCCTGGCCATCGTGGACGAGCAGCACCGCTTCGGGGTGCACCAGCGCCTGGCCCTGCGCAACAAGGGCCGCGGCCGGGTGCCTCACCAGCTCATCATGACCGCGACCCCCATCCCGCGCACCCTGGCCATGACCGCCTATGCCGATCTCGACCTGTCGGTCATCGACGAGCTGCCGCCCGGGCGCACTCCGGTGAAGACCGTGGTGCTGTCGGATGCGCGCCGCGACAGCATCGTCGAGCGGGTCGGGGAGAACTGCCGCCGTGGCCGCCAGGCCTACTGGGTCTGCACCCTGATCGAGGAGTCCGAGGCCCTGCAGTGCCAGGCCGCGGAGGACACCGCCACGGCCCTGGCCGATGCCCTGCCGGACCTGCGCGTCGGTCTGGTGCACGGGCGGCTCAAGGCCGCGGACAAGGAGCGGCTGATGCAGGCCTTCAAGGCGGGCGAGCTGGATCTGCTGGTGGCCACCACCGTGATCGAGGTCGGGGTGGATGTGCCCAATGCCAGTCTGATGATCATAGAAAACGCCGAACGCCTGGGCCTGGCCCAGCTGCACCAGCTGCGCGGCCGCGTCGGGCGGGGCTCGCAGGAGAGTCATTGCGTGCTCATGTATCACCCGCCCCTGGGGCAGCTGGCGGCCGAGCGCCTGGACATGATGCGCGCCAGCAACGACGGCTTCGCCATCGCGCAGAAGGATCTGGAACTGCGCGGGCCGGGCGAGGTCCTGGGCACCCGCCAGACCGGCGAGGTGCAGTTCCGCATCGCCGACCTGGTGCGCGACCAGGCGCTGGTGCCGCAGGTCCAGGCCCTGGCCGACGAACTGCTGGAGGACGAGGCCCTGGTGCAGGCCCTGATCCACCGCTGGCTGGGCGAGCGGGTGAACTACTCGGTGGTGTGAGGCGCAAGACTGGGTGGGTGTGCGATACTAGTCGGATTGACCCGACCCTTATGCAGTTGATGATCCGTACCAAACTTGCATTGCCAGAACCCCGCTGGATGGATATTGCCCGCCTGCATCGCCTGGGTGTGCCCCCTGCTCATATTGCTTGGCTGCGTGACCCGGGTTCGCTGACCCGGGCGGTGGTCTCGGCCTGCGCCGGGGACTTCAGCGTGTCCGTTCAGTCGCAGGGCTGGGGCCGCGCCCTGCCCAGCGAGCGCGCGGTGCTGGGGCTGGCGCCGGGGCGTCTGTCCCTGGTGCGCGAGGTGGAGCTGCATTGCGGCCAGACGCCCTGGGTGTTCGCCCGCACCCTGATTCCGGCCACCAGTCTGCGCGGCGCGGCGCGGCGTCTGGCGCGTCTGCGCGAGCGTCCCCTGGGCGCGGTCCTGTTCGCCGATCCGCACACCCGCCGCCTGGGCGTGCAGGTGGCGCGCCTGACCGCGCGGCACGCCCTGTATCATGCCGCCTGCGCGCATCTGGCGCAGGGACCGGAGGCGATCTGGGGGCGGCGCACCCTGTTTTCCTACGCGGGCAAGCCGCTGCTGGTCAACGAGATATTCCTGCCGGAGATCCCGGCGCGCCGGCCATGAGCGAACACTATCCCCGTTACGACGCCCTGGAGATGCAGCGGCCGGCCTGGCAGCGGCGTCTGCGCCTGTACTGGAAACTGATCCGCGCCGACCGGCCGATCGGGATCTATCTGCTGCTGTGGCCGGCCCTGTGGGCGCTGTGGTTCGCCGGGGCGGGGCATCCCCACTGGTGGGTGGTGCTGATCTTCGTCGCCGGGACCGCCCTGATGCGCTCCGCGGGCTGCGCGATCAATGACTATGCCGACCGCAATCTGGATGGTCATGTGGCGCGCACCGCGCAGCGTCCGCTGGCTACCGGCGCCATCCGCCCGCGCGAGGCCCTGGCGGTGTTCGCGGTGCTCAGCCTGCTGGCCTTCGGCCTGGTGCTGTTCCTCAACCGCCTGACCATTCTCAACTCGCTGGTGGCGGTGGGCCTGGCCGCGGTCTATCCCTTCATGAAGCGCTACACCCATCTGCCGCAGCTGGTGCTGGGCATGGCCTTCGGCTGGGCGGTGCCGATGGCCTTCACCGCCCTGCAGGGGCGGATCCCGGCGCTGGCCTGGGTGCTGTTCGCGGCGACCGTGATCTGGGCGCTGATCTACGACACCATGTACGCCATGGTGGATCGCGAGGACGATCTCAAGATCGGCATCAAGTCCACGGCCATCCTGTTCGGCCGCGCCGACCGCCTGATCATCGGCCTGCTGCAGCTGCTGATGCTGGGGCTGCTCTGGCATGCCGGGCAGCTGGCGGACCGGGGCTGGGCCTGGGATACGGGCCTGCTCGCCGGCGCCGGCCTGTTCGCCTGGCAGCAGTACCTGATCCGCGCGCGCGAGCCGGCCGCCTGCTTCCGCGCCTTCCTCAACAACAATCTGTTCGGCCTGGTGGTGTTCCTGGGCCTGTTCGCCGACTACCTGCTGCATCCCGCCTCATGAGATCCCGCGCCCGGCTGCTATGGATGGTGGTCCCGCTGCTGCTCGCGGTCTGGGTCTGGCGCCAGTGGTGGGTGCCGCCGCCCACGCGGGTGCTGGCCGACGGCAGCCGCCTGGCATGGGGCGGGTGTCCCGGCGGGCTGCACTGGCAGCCGCTGTTCTGCGGACGCCTGCAGCGCCCCGCCGGGGGACGGGGACAGGCGCTTTCCCTGGCCGTGGTCTATCTGCGCTCGCTGTGGCCCTGGGCCCGGCCGCCGGTGCTGTATATCGCCGGTGGGCCGGGCGGGGCCACCGGGCTGGACGCCGCAGGCCTGCCCCTGTGGCTGGACTGGTACGCCCAGGTGGACTGGCAGGCCGATCTGGTGCTGTACGATCAGCGCGGCGTGGGGCTGAGCCGGCCGGCCCTGGACTGTCCCGAGGTGCGGCGCGTGCGCCAGGAGCTGCTCGACAGCGATCTGCCGGCCGAGGCCCAGTACCGCCGCCAGCGGCAGGCGCAGCAGGCCTGTCTGCGGCGCCTGCGGGCACAGGGCGCGCGGCTGACCCGTTATCACACCCCGGCCAACACGGACGATGCCCTGGCTCTGGTGGCGGCCCTGGGTCTGACACGCTGGCGTCTGTATGGCGTGTCCTATGGCACGCGGGTGGGGCTGGAGATCCTGCGCCGCCACCCGGCCGGGCTGGAGGGCGCGGTGCTGGACTCGGTCTATCCGCCCCAGATGCAGGCCGAGCGCGAGGACGCCTGGCTGCTGGCGCACGCCCTGGGGATGTTCGAGCGCAGCTGCGAGCTGATCGACTGCGACGACAGCCGGGCGCGTCTGGCCGGCGATCTGCGTCGGGCCCTGCGGCGCCTGGCGCGGCATCCGCAGCGGGTCGCCCTGGAGGACGCCCCGGCGCCGGCGGTGCGCCTGGACGATGACGATCTGGCCTGGCTGGTGTTCGAGAGCCAGTACCAGTGGGACAATCTGCCGCGTCTGCCCGGGGCGGTGCGTGGCCTGGCGCACGGCCGGGTGACCCCGGCGCTGCGCGAGCTGCTGCGCCAGTCGGTGGAGAGCGCCTTCGACGACAGCCTCAGTGACGCGGTGGCCAATTCGGTGGACTGCAGCGACAACGGCCCCCTGGACGAGGCGGCGTTTCTGCGCACCCTGCGCCAGTTTCCCCGGGTCGCCGCGATCAAGCGCCTGGACTGGCGCTACAGCCCGTGCCGGTTCTGGCCACGGGGGCCGGTGCCCGCCGCCTTCCGCGCGCCGGTGCGCAGCGCGATCCCGGTGCTGCTGCTGTCCGGCGAGTTCGATCCGGTGACCCCGCCGGAGTGGGCCGAGGCGGCCGCCGCCCCGCTCGAACGCGGCCATCTGTTCATCTTCCCTGCCATCGGCCACGGCGTGCTCGACAGCGACGCCTGCGCGGTCCGGCTGGTGCGGGCCTTCTGGGCGGATCCGGCCGTCCCGCGACCGCCCGCCTGCCTGGATGCCCTGTACGAACCGCCTTCTCCTTAAGTATGTGCCGAATCACTACTGGACCTTGGGCCACAAGGCCTGCGGCGCGGTGTCGCGGATCCGGCCGTCAAGAGTGCTTGATTTATGCGGCCCATGCCGGTAAAAACGCTGCGCGCTGAAAAAACCAAAGGAGTTGCGTCGTATGACCGTGGAGCTTCCGCCCGACTATCGTCCGAGCCCGGACGAGGAATACATGAATCCCATGCAGCTGGAATATTTCCGCCGCAAGCTGCTGGCCTGGCGTGACGAGCTGATGCAGGAATCCCAGGAGACCCTGGACAATCTGCGCGATACCTCTCACCAGGAAGTCGGGGACGAGGCCGACCGCGCCAACCGCGAGAGCGAGCACGGCCTGGAGCTGCGTACCCGCGACCGTTACCGCAAGCTGCTGCGCAAGATCGAGCAGGCCCTGGAGCGGATCGACGACGGTTCCTATGGCTATTGCGAGGACACCGGCGATCCCATCGGCATCGGCCGCCTGGAGGCGCGTCCCATCGCCACGCTCAGCATCGACGCCCAGGAGCGGCGCGAGATGAAGGAGAAGGTCCTCGCCGACGGCTGAGGCCGGGCCTCCTTCAAAGATCGCCATCGGCCGGCGAGGCGGGGTCCCCCGTCCGCCGGCCTTCGTTTTCGGGCGTGCGCGCCACCGCCCAGATCTCCACCCACTGCGCCCCCGCGCGTTTGAGGCAGGCCGCCGCGGCGCGCGCGGTGGCGCCGGTGGTCACCACATCGTCCACCAGGGCCACGCGCGGCGGGCAGGGCGCCCTGCCGCGCCAGGCGAAGGCCCCGCGCACATTGCGCAGGCGCTGCCGCCGTCCGGAGGCGCGCTGCGCCGGCGCGGCGCGTATCCGTACCAGGCTGTCGCCATCCCAGGGCAGGCCCGCGCGTTCCGCCAGCAGGCGCGCCAGCTCGGCGGCCTGATTGAAACCACGCGTGCGCAGCCGGGCCGGATGCAGCGGCACCGGGATCAGGCAGTCGGGCGGCGGTCCGGCGGGCGGCGGGCCGAAGGCCTCGATCAGCAGCCGGGCGTGGGCCAGGCGGCCGTGATATTTGAGCCCCGCGATCAGCCCGTCCAGGGGCGGGCTGTACAGCAGCGGCACATGGGCGCGGTCGAAGGCGGGCGGGTCGGACAGGCATTCGCCGCACAGCGCGTCCGTGCTCCCGGCGGGCAGGGGCAGGGCGCACTGAGGGCAGGCGCGCTCGGGGCGCGGCAGTCGCGCCCGGCAGTCCCGGCACAGGCCCTCGGCCGGGGTGGGGGCATGGCACAGGCGGCAGCGTGCCGGCGCCATGAATCGTATAAAGTTTGACCACATGTCGACCTGAATCTCCTTTTCCGGTTGACACCGGGGCGGGCCGGCCTAAGATGGCCGGTCAGTTTCCCGGGGTGGGCAGTGTAGCAGTCCGCCCGTCACAGAGGAGTCCTGGAATGTCCGAGCCACGCCACGACTGGTCCCTGGAAGAGATCCAGGCCCTGTTCGCCCTGCCGTTCAACGACCTGCTGTATCGCGCCCAGTGTGTGCACCGCGCGCATTTCGATCCCAACCAGGTGCAGGTCAGCACCCTGCTGTCGATCAAGACCGGGGCCTGTTCGGAAGACTGTGGCTACTGTTCGCAGAGCGCCCGCCACGACACCTCGCTGGCGCGCGAGAAGCTGCTGCCCCTGGAGGAGGTCGTGGCCGCGGCCCGGGCCGCCAGGGAGAAGGGTGCCAACCGCTTCTGCATGGGCGCGGCCTGGCGCAACCCCACCGACAAGAACCTGGAGCGGGTGATCGAGATGATCCAGGCGGTGCGCGGCCTGGGCATGCAGACCTGCGTGACCCTGGGCATGCTCACCCCGGCGCAGGCCCGGCGCCTGCGCGAGGCGGGCCTGGACTATTACAACCACAACCTCGACACCTCGCCCGAGTTCTACGGCAATGTCATCACCACCCGCACCTTCCAGGACCGCCTGGACACCTTGGCCGCGGTGCGCGAGGCCGGCATCAACGTCTGCTCGGGAGGCATCCTGGGGATGGGCGAGAGCGGCACCGACCGCGCGCGCATGCTGCAGGAGCTGGCCAATATGCCGCAGCACCCGCAGTCGGTGCCGATCAACATGCTGGTGCAGATCGAGGGCACGCCGCTGTATGGCACCGAGGAGTTGGACCCGCTGGAGTTCGTGCGTTCCATCGCGGTGGCGCGCATCCTCATGCCGCGCAGCTATGTGCGCCTGTCGGCCGGTCGCAACGAGATGTCCGACGAGATGCAGGCCCTGTGCTTCCTCGCCGGGGCCAACTCGGTGTTCTACGGCGAGCGCCTGCTCACCGCCGACAACCCGGGCGCGGACCATGACCAGGCCCTGTTCGAACGACTGGGTCTGCGCATGGAACAGACCGAGCTGGAGGCCGACAAGGCCCTGTGTTGCGGGCCCTGAAGCGGGACCGGTCCGTCCATGAGTCTGGTCGAATCGCTGCAGGCGCAGCTGGCCGAACGCGAGCGCCAGGGCCTGTACCGCCGCCGCCGGGTGGTGGAGGGACCGCAAGGCGTGCGCCTGCGCGTCGGCGGGCGCGAGTTGTTGTCCTTCTGCTCTAACGACTATCTCGGCCTGGCCGCGGACCCGCGCCTGGGCGAGGCCCTGTGCGCGGCCGTCCGCCGCTATGGCACGGGCAGCGGCGCGGCCCATCTGGTCAGCGGCCACAGCGCGGCCCATCACGCCCTGGAGGAGGAGCTGGCCGATTTCCTGGGGCAGCCGCGGGCGCTGCTGTTCTCGACCGGCTATATGGCCAACACCGGCGTGCTCGCGGCCCTGTGCGGACGCGGCGACAGCGTCGTCCAGGACCGTCTCAACCACGCCTCGCTGATCGATGGCGCGCGCCTCTCCGGGGCGCGTCTGCGGCGCTATCCGCATGCCGACATGGCGGCCCTGGCGCGCCAGCTCGATGCCGCGCAGGGGCGCTGCCTGGTGGCCAGCGACGCGGTGTTCAGCATGGACGGCGACATCGCCCCGCTGCGCGAACTGGCGGACCAGGCGCGCGCCCGCCAGGCCCTGTTGCTGCTGGACGATGCGCATGGCATCGGGGTGCTGGGCCCGCAGGGCCGGGGCAGCCTGGCCGAGGCCGGACTGGCGCCCGATCCCCTGGTCCTGCACATGGCCACCCTGGGCAAGGCCCTGGGCACGGCGGGCGCGGTGGTGGCCGGTTCCGAGACCCTGATCGAGACCCTGATCCAGCACGCCCGCAGCTATGTCTATACCACCGCCATGCCGCCGGCCCTGGCCGAGGCCGCGCGCGCCAGCCTGCGCATCGCGCGCGAGGAACAATGGCGGCGCGATCATCTGCGGGATCTGGTGGCGCGCTGGCGTGCCGGGGCCGCGCGGCTGGGACTGCGCCTGATGCCCTCGCGCACCCCCATCCAGCCGGTCCTGCTGGGCGAGGCGCGGACCGCCCTGGCCTGGAGCGAGGCCCTGCTGGCGCAAGGCATCCTGGTGACCGCCATTCGGCCGCCGACCGTGCCCGAGGGCAAGGCGCGGCTGCGCGTGACCCTGTCGGCCGCGCACAGCGAGGCCGATGTGGACCGTCTGCTCGACGCCCTGGCGGAGGTGGCGGCATGAACCTGTGGAGCGACAGCGGGGGCACTGGTCCGGAGCTGGTGCTGCTGCACGGCTGGGGCATGAACGCCGCGGTCTGGAGTCCGCTGCTCGACGCCCTGCGGGCCCGCTACCGGGTGACCCGGCTGGAGCTGCCCGGGCATGGGGTCAGCGCCCCCCTGGAGCCGGACCTGGCGGCCTGGGCCCGCGCCTGCCTGGCGGCCGCGCCGCCGGGGGCGGCCTGGCTGGGCTGGTCGCTGGGCGGGCTGGTGGCGCAGCAGGCCGCGCTGCTGGACCCGGCGCGCATCGGGCGGCTCTGCCTGGTCGCCAGCACCCCCTGTTTCGTGCAGCGCCCGGACTGGGACTGCGCCATGCCCGGGGCCGTGTTCCACCAGTTCGCCGAGGCCCTGGGCGATGACATCGACGCCACCCTGCGGCGCTTTCTGGGCCTGCAGGTGAAGGGCACGGCTGACGCCCGCCATCTGCTGCGCCTGCTCGACCGCGCCCTGGCCGCGCGGCCCGCGGCCGACCCGGCCGGACTGGAGGCCGGCCTGCGACTGCTCCTGGAAGGCGATCTGCGTGCCGTGCTGGGCGGGCTGGCGACGCCGACGCACTGGCTGCTGGGCGCGCGCGACACCCTGGTGCCGCCGGCCCTGGCGCGGGCCCTGCCGGGGCTGATGGAGGCGGCCGACGTGACCCTGCTGGACGGCGCCGGGCATGCCCCCTTCCTGTCGCATGGCGCGGATTTTCTGGCATGGCTGGAGCTGCGCTGTGGCTGAGGCGATCGACAAGCGCCGGGCGCGGCGCGCCTTCGAACGGGCGGCACACAGCTACGACGCCGCGGCGGTGCTGCAGCACGAGGTGGGCCGGCGCATGCTGGAGCGGCTCGACTATGTGCGCCTGCGACCGCGCCGCATCCTGGATATAGGCTGTGGCACCGGGGTGGCCAGCGCGGCCCTGCTGAAGCGCTACCCCGGGGCCGAGCTGCTGGCCCTGGATTTTGCCCTGCCGATGCTGGCGCGGGCGCGCCGCCGGGGCCGCTGGTTGCGCCGTCCCCGCTGCATCTGTGGTGATCTGGACAGCCTGCCGCTGGCGGATGCCAGCGTGGATCTGGTGTTCTCCAACGCCGCCATCCAGTGGAGCGCCGATCCGGCCGCCGCCCTGGCCGAGATGCACCGGGTGCTGCGCCCGGGCGGCCTGCTGATGTTCTCCAGCTTCGGCCCGGACACCCTGCACGAGCTGCGCGCGGCCTGGGCCGAGGTCGATGGATACACGCATGTGCACCGCTTCGTGGACATGCACGACTACGGCGACATGCTGGTCGGCGCGGGCATGGCCGACCCGGTGATGGACGCCGAGCGCATCCGCCTGACCTATACCGATGTGCGCGCCCTGATGCGCGACCTGAAGGCCATCGGCGCGGGCAATGCCGCCAGCGACCGCCCGACCGGCCTGACCGGGCGGGCCCGGCTCGCGGCCCTGGCCCGTGCCTATGAGCGCTACCGCGACGCCGACGGACGCCTGCCCGCCACCTACGAGGTGGTGTACGGGCATGCCTGGGGCGCCGAGCAGCGGCGCCGGGGCGACGCGGTGCTGATCTCGCCCGAGAGCCTGCGGCGCCGGTGAAGGGGCTGTTCGTCACCGGCACCGACACCGATTGCGGCAAGACCCGCGTGGCGCTTGCCCTGATCGGGGCGCTGCGCGCGCGCGGCCTGCGGGTGGCCCCCTTCAAGCCGGTGGCCGCCGGCGCGCGGCGCACCCCGGAGGGCCCGCGCAACGCCGATGCCGAGGCCCTGATCCGGGCCGCCGGTGGCGATTGGCCCTATGCCGAGGTCAATCCCTACTGCTTCGAACCGGCGGTGGCGCCGCACCTGGCGGCCGCCGAGGCCGGGGTGGAGATCGCCCTGCCCGGGATTCTCGATGCCGCGCACGCGCTGTCTCAGCGTGCCGATCTGCTGCTGGTCGAGGGGGCTGGCGGCTGGCGGGTGCCGCTCGGGCCGGAGCTGGACATGCAGGGCCTGGCCCTGGCGCTGGATCTGCCGGTGGTGCTGGTGGTGGGCCTGCGCCTGGGCTGCATCAATCACGCCCTGCTGAGCGCCCAGGCGGTGCGCGCCTCCGGCGCCTCGCTGGCCGGCTGGATCGGCTCGGTCCTGGCCCCGGACATGCCGCGTCTGCAGGACAATCTGCGCACCCTGCGCCAGCTGCTGCCCGCGCCCTGTCTGGGCGTGTTGCCTCACCTGCCCGATGGCGAGACGGGCGGGGCCTGCCTCGACACCGCCTTCGTGACGGGCGGGTAAATCGAATTCTCCGCATATACGGATATTCTTCTTTGTCAAGAAAAATCCGGCCACTGTCTTGATCTGGGTCAATCTCTGTGGCATAAGTTCCGGCATCCCCGCTCGGGGACGGATCGACCGCACAGAAGAACAAAGGTCGACGGTATAACGACGACGGGCTTCCCGCAGCATCGATTGCCCGCCAATGTCATAGAGAGTGGAGGGCGTGTTGCCGATCTGTCTGAGGAACATCTCGGATTCCGCCGGCAGTATCGTGGTCCGTCCCAACCGCTCGCTTGGCAGGGAGGGAACGGCACTGGTCTTTTGCGGCATCTGTTTCGTCGCGATTCTGGCGGCCCTCCGTTTCTGGCTATTAGGCGCCTGGGTAGTACTGCCTATAACCGTCCTGGAGCTGTTGCTCCTGGGTGTTGCGTTCCTGGTTGTGGAACGCAAGACGAGATTCTGCGAAACCATCGAGCTCACGGACGATTCCGTGTCGGTGGTGCAGAAGAGTTGGAAGTCGTGCAAGGAGTGGTGTTACCCCAGGTACTGGGTGCAGGTGATCTTCAGCGAGGATCCCAGCGGCTGGTATCCCAGTCACCTCTATCTCCGCTCCCATGGCGACACGCTCGAGATCGGGGCCTGCCTCGATGACCGGGAGCGTTTCCAACTCTCGCGGCATCTCGCAAAGATGATCGGCGGCATCGGGTCCTGAATCCCGCGCCGCCGGCAGTACCAAACCGAACAATCAAGTGGGGGGAGATGCATGTCGAAAAGAAACCTGGGAGGTCTGGCCGCGCTGCTGTACTTGGGTCTGAGTGGCGGCCTGTCCGCGGCCTGGGAGCACAACCTGCCCGAGCCGGTGTCGCCGGTCACCAAGGAGATCTTCGATCTGCACATGCTGACCGCGACCATCGCCCTGGTGATCATGGTCGTGGTGACCGCCATCATCGTGTACGCCCTGTGGAAGTTCCGCAAATCCAGGGGCTACGAGGCCGACCAGAAGTTTCACGAGGGCTGGTTCGGTTCCTGGTCCTGGGTGCTGGTGCCGGTGGTGGTGCTGGGCATCGACATGAGCGTGGCGGGCAAGGCCTCCAAGGTGTTCGATCTGGTGGAGGACACCACCACCCCCGACATGACCCTCAAGGTCATCGGCTCGCAATGGAAATGGACCTATGAGTATGTCGATCAGGGCATCCGCCTGGTGTCCAGCCTCAACCGCGACCGCAAGACCGACGATCCGCTCTATCTGCACGATGTGGACAACCCGGTGGTGCTGCCGGTGAACACCCGCATCCGCCTGCTGCATACCTCCACCGACGTGCTGCACGCCTGGTGGGTGCCCGCCCTGGCCTACAAGAAGGACGCCATCCCGGGTTACATCAACGAGACCTGGACCAAGATCGAAAAGGAAGGCACCTATCGCGGCCAGTGCGCCGAGATCTGCGGCGCACTGGCCGCGATAGGTGCCTTCC
>JALVTT010000027.1 GCA_027024025.1 Sedimenticola sp. | reverse complement strand
AGACCATCCAACTCAACCGCCAGGCCCACAAGCCCGCGCCTGTCCATCCCTGGAAACGGCGCATGGCCTCCTCTCCTCCTGCAACCTGACGCCCAGAAGGGGACATTTCAGCTTGGGAGAAAAGGGGTCATTTCAGAATTGGGTTGACAGGTTCCCTAACAGTTATAGCCTCCCTCTGGCGTCTCCCCATTTTTTCACTTCATCGCCCCCAGCAATCCTGGCGCGTCGGCGAACAGGTCGGGTTGTGGTGGCGCGAAGGCGACTGTATGCCGTCTGCGCCGTAGCCAGGGATGGAAGATCGCCCGAGCCATGCTGAACAGACGTTGCCATCCCGCCAACAGGCTGTAGAACGGGAAGGTCAGTGGGTTTTTGGGCTTTTGGCGCCTGGCCTTCTCCAATAGTCGTTCTCCATCCGCCTGGTAGGCCGCCAGCAAGGCCCAGGCCAGGCTCGCCAGCGCCACCAGGTTTTGCAGCGTGGCAAAACGCCGCGCCTGCACCCCTTCAAGATCGAACCCCTGCTTGCCGAACCGGTAGCCTCCCTCGCCGGATCCTCAACGAGGGCGAACCACCCATCCCCCTGGATGATGAGAAAAGCATCCACGCCACGGTGGAGCAGGCCAAGACTCTCCCGGCATCGGCTGGCCCCTGAAATAAACCCTCCCGCGCCCCGGTCCTCTCCGGGACATTCCCCAAGGAGTTCACCCCCATGTGCAGCACCCCGCGCCGTCACGCAACACCCCATGGGGTCCGCCGGTCGCCGGTCGCCGGCCGTCATGCCGAATACGCGGCCATGGTGGCCCGTTCCAATGCCTCGGTCGAACAGCGCCGCCGCGAGCGGGACCGGGCCCGCGGTCAGCTGACGCGCCCGCACACCCATTCGGTGCGCATCGAGCGGGTCGCCTGTCCCCTGCATGTGCTGCAGCTCAAGAACGGCCTGCGCCGGGTCGGCCCGGGCGAGACCCTGGAGGTGGAGATCGGCCAGACGGCGGCGCTCAACGATCTGCTGGCCGCCAGCCACGCCCTGGGCCACGCCACCGAGGTCACCGGCAGCGGCCCGGATACACGTCTCTATGTCACCCGCGCGGGCTGATCCGCGCCTCTTTGCTCAAGGAGAGTTCCCATGAAAAGACAGCTTGCATGGACCGCCGCGCTGCTGATGCTCAGCGGCCTGGCCGGCGCGGCCGAGGGCCTGGTCACCGTGGCCTCGGCACACAGCGTCCAGGAGACCGCCGACCGTCTGGTCTCGGTACTGAAGAAGAAAGGCATGAAGGTCTTTGCGCGCATCGACCACGCCGCGGGCGCGGCCTCGGTGGGCAGGCGGCTGCGCCCGACCCAGCTGGTGATCTTCGGCAATCCCAAGGTGGGCGCGCCGCTGATGCAGTGCGCCCAGAGTGTGGCCATCGATCTGCCCCAGAAGGCCCTGATCACCCAGGATGCCCAGGGACGGGTATGGCTGAGCTACAACGATCCGGCCTATTTGCGGCAGCGCCACCATATCGAGGGCTGCAAGCCGGTTCTGGCCAAGGTCAGCGGGGCCCTGGCCAAGTTCGCCCGGGCCGCGACCCGGCCGTAATCGCCAGCGGATGCCGGGCGCCGGGGTTCCCAGCATCCGGCGGGGCCGTTCAGAGGTCGTCGAAACCGGCCCGGCGGAACCATTCGCGGGCCTTTTCCTCGTCCCGCTCCACGCCGTTGCCCTCGCGGTACATCATGCCGATGGTGGTCATCGCGCCCTGCAGGCCCTGTTCGGCGGCCTTTTCGAACCATTCGATGGCCTTGGCCGGGTTCTGCTCCACGCACTCGCCCTGCATATACATGAAGCCCAGGCCGTGCTGGGCCAGCCCCAGGCCGGCCTCGGCCGCCGCCTTCATGTACTTGAAGGCCAGGAGCTGGTTCTCCACCATCCCCAGGCCGTTCTGCGCCATGATGGCCATGCGGTACTGGGCCTCGGGGTTGCCAGCCTCGGCCAGCGGCCCCAGGAGGCTGCTCGCGGTACTGAAGTGCTTGGCCTCGAAGGCCGCGATGCCGCTGCCCAGATCCATGTCGAGCACGCCTTTGTCCTGATCACTCATCGTCATTCAATCCTGTCTGCGGGCCGGTAGTCCGCCGGCCGTATGGCTACACTGTTGTCGACCTGCACACACAGCCTGTCGTGCCGGTCATAGATGCCGAACCGGAAGTCCGGCGTGGCCCGTCCGCGCTGCGCCAGCTCGGCGCGGATCGCCTCTTCCAGGCGCGGATCGAAATCGAAACGCAGTTCCAGGTCGGTGCGGCCCTCGCGCCGGAAGTCCAGCCTCAGGCTGCGGGTCCAGACCTGGTGACCGGGAAACACTCGGTTGCAGGCCAGGGCGGCCACCGGATCGGCCAGGGCCGCGATACTGCCGCCGAACATGCCGCCACCGGGATTGCGGTTGAAGCGGTTCAGCGGCAGCAGCAGGCGCGCGTGACGCCAGTCGTCGCTGAGTTCGCGCACCTGTACCGACATCGCGTGGAACGGCGGATACCAGGCCAGCCGCCGCGCGGGGCTCACCCAGGGGAGCAAACGAATCCAACCTGGAATATGCATGGATTTATATCACCTCGGGCGCGGCCACCGACCGCGCCGATTGCGGGGTTGTTTGATATTCTGCCCGAAACATCCAGGACATCCCATGCAGACCCGTCTGGCCAACTTCATCCGCGACACCCCCGAGGGACTCCGCGCCGAGTCCATCCTGCGCGCCTGCGTGCACTGCGGCTT
>JALVTT010000026.1 GCA_027024025.1 Sedimenticola sp. | reverse complement strand
GTGCAGAAGGTACCGCCGCCCGAGGGCGACGAGGACGCGCCGACCCAGGCCCTGATCATCGATTCCTGGTTCGACAGCTATGTCGGCGTGATCACCCTGGTGCGAGTGATGCAGGGCAGTATTGCGCCGAAACAGAAGATCATGATGATGTCCAGCGGGCAGGAATACCTGGTCGAGAAGGTGGGTGTGTTCACCCCCAAGCGCAAGGATACCGAACGCCTCGGTTGTGGCGAGGTGGGCTATATCATCTCCGGTATCAAGGACATCGAATCGGCCCGGGTGGGTGATACCATCACCCTGGTCAAGAATCCGGCCAGCGAACCCCTGCCGGGCTTCAAGGAGGTGCAACCGCGGGTTTTCGCCGGCCTGTTCCCGGTCAGCTCCGACGACTACGAGAATTTCCGCGAGGCGCTGAAGAAACTCAAGCTCAACGACGCGGCCCTCCACTACGAACCGGAGACCTCCCAGGCCCTGGGCTTCGGCTTCCGCTGCGGCTTCCTCGGCATGCTGCACATGGAGATCGTGCAGGAGCGTCTGGAGCGGGAGTACGATCTGGACCTGATCACCACCGCGCCCACCGTGGTGTACGAGGTCGAACTCAACGACGGCAGCGTGATCCAGATCGACAACCCGGCCGATCTGCCCGATCCCAGCCACATCAACGAGATCCGCGAGCCCATCATCGAGGCCAACATCCTGGTGCCGCAGGACCATCTTGGTAATGTGATCAACCTGTGTGTCGAGAAGCGTGGCCTGCAAAAGAACATGCAGTATCTCGGCGGCCAGGTACAGCTGACCTACGAGTTGCCCATGAACGAGGTGGTGCTGGACTTCTTCGACCGCCTCAAGTCGGTGAGCCGCGGCTATGCCTCCTTCGAATACGAATTCAAGCGCTTCCAGGCGGCGCGGCTGGTGAAGCTGGACATCCTCATCAACGGCGAGCGGGTGGACGCCCTGTCGCTGATCGTGCACCGCGACAACGCCGAGTCGCGCGGCCGCGAACTGACCGACAAGATGAAGGAGATCATCCCGCGTCAGATGTTCGAGGTGGCGATACAGGCGGCCATCGGCAGCAAGATCATCGCCCGCTCCACGGTCAAGGCGCTGCGCAAGAACGTTACCGCCAAGTGCTATGGCGGCGACGTGACCCGCAAGCGCAAGCTGCTGGAAAAGCAGAAGGCCGGCAAGAAGCGCATGAAGCAGGTCGGCAAGGTCGAGATCCCGCAAGAGGCCTTCCTGGCCGTGCTGCATGTGGGCAAGGACAAGTAACGGAGAACCCCATGACGAACACAATCATTCTGGTCGGCTTTTTCGCGCTGCTCATCGGCGCCATCATGCAGTACGGTATCGAGCCGGCGCTGGCCCTGGGCACCCTGATCTGCGGGGTGGTGTGGCTGGTCTATCGGCTGGCGAAACGCGAGCAGGCGCGCGCCGAATGGCCGGCCTATGTCGAATACGCGCGTTCCTTCTTTCCCATCTTCCTGGTCGTGTTCCTGCTGCGCGCCTTTGTCGCCGAGCCCTTCCGCATCCCTTCCGGTTCCATGATGCCGACCCTGCTGGTGGGTGACTTCATCCTGGTCAACAAGTTCGCCTACGGCCTGCGCCTGCCGGTCACCAAGACCAAGATCATGGATATCGACGAACCCAAGCGGGGCGACGTGGTGGTGTTCCGTTATCCGGTCAACCCGCGCCAGGACTACATCAAACGACTGGTCGGCCTGCCGGGGGATCACATCCGCTATCGCAACAAGACCCTCTACATCAACGGCAAGCCGATGCGCATGCGCCCGGTTGGCCCCTACCAGCCGGTGGGCTCGGGCGCGCGCGCCCTCGGCTCCTTCGAGGCCAGGGAAGACCTCGGCGGGGTGGAGCACTCGGTCCTGATCAACCCCCTGGCGCCGGACTTCAACCCGGGCTGCACCTTCATGGGTTATCGCGAGATCGTGGTCCCCGAGGGCCATTACCTGATGATGGGCGACAACCGGGACGACTCCAACGACGGCCGCTGCTGGGGCTTCGTGCCCGAGGAGAACCTGGTCGGCAAGGCCTTCCTGATCTGGCTGAGCATGGACTGGAAACGCCCCGGGGTGATCGCCTGGAGGCGGATTGGAAGTCGTATTCATTAAAAGGTGGCTTATCCGAAACAAAATAAATTGATAATGTCAGCGTCGTGTCTTAGGATTTAGTAAAATGTAATGGCCGCATAGCATGGAATATTCGGCCTGATTATTAGGGGACGGTAAGCCGCGATGTTTGCAATCGTTGGTGTTGCATTGCGACTTCCTGGAGGGGTATTTGGTCTGGAAGACCTCTGGGGCGCGCTGAGTACGGGAAAGGACCTCGTCGGCCAGATCGACGAGGCGCGCTGGCCCGTCGATGAGCTGTTGCATCCTGAAAATGCCGAGCCGGGGCGCAGTCTCACCTTCGAGGCCGGCGTGGTGCCCGGCATCGGTGAGTTCGATGCCGGCTTCTTCGGCATCTCGCCACGCGAGGCCGCCTTCATGGATCCGCAGCAGCGGCTGCTGCTGGAGCTGAGTTGGGAGGCGTTGGAGGATGCCGGGATCCCGGCCTCCCGCCTGCGCGGCAGCCGGACCGGCGTGTTCGTGGGCATCTCCGGGGTCGATTACGGCATGCGCGCCCTGGACGATTTGGCGTCCATTGGGCCACATTTCATGACCGGCAACACGCTGAGCATCGCCGCCAACCGCCTGTCCTATTTCTTCGATCTGCACGGTCCCTCGCTTTCGGTCGATACCGCTTGTTCCTCGGCCCTGGTGGCCCTGCACCAGGCCTGCAACAGCCTGCGCCTGGGCGAATCCGAGGCGGTGTTGGTCGGCGGCGTGAATCTTTTGCTGCATCCCTATCCCTTCGTCGGCTTCAGCCAGGCCCGGATGCTGTCTCCTAAAGGGCGCTGCCGGGCCTTCGACGCGGATGGGGACGGTTATGTGCGGGCCGAGGGCGGGGCGGTGCTGCTGATCAAGCCCCTGGAAAAGGCCCTGAATGACGGCGACCGGGTACACGCGGTCATCCTGGCCACCGGCGCCAACGCCGACGGGCGGCGTAAGACCGGCCTGACTATTCCGAGCAGCGAGGCCCAGGCCGAGTTGATGGCGGATGTACTGGCCCGTTCCGGGCGGAGTCCGAATGACATCGTCTATATCGAGGCGCACGGCACCGGTACCGCCGTGGGTGATCCGGTCGAGGCCGAGGCCATCGGCAGGGTATATGGCGGCGCCCGCGGCGATGGTCCGCTGCCCATCGGTTCGATCAAGACCCATATCGGCCATCTGGAGCCGGCCTCGGGCCTGGCTGGCCTGCTCAAGAGCATCCTGGTGTTGCGCCACCAGGAGATTCCGCCCTCGCTGCATCTGCGCCGGCTCAATCCGGATATCCCGTTTTCCGACCTGTCCATAGCGCCGGTTACCCGGCCCACACCGCTGGATGTGGACGCCGGTCGCCCGCCGGTGGTCGGGGTCAATTCCTTTGGTTTTGGCGGGGCCAATGCGCATGTCCTGTTGCAGACCCCGCCCCAGGTTGCGCCGTCCCAGTCACCGGATCTGCTGCCGCCGCTGCTGTTGTCCGCGCGGAGCGAAACCTCGCTGCGCGAGCTGGCCGGCGCCTATGCGCAGGTGATCGAGAACGAACCCTCGCATTACTACGACATCGCCCATGCGGCCCTGCACCGCCGCGAGCCCCTTGACCAGCGCCTGCTGGCGTGGGGTGATTCGCTGGAGGAGGTGAGCCGTTCGCTGCGCTGTTATGCGGACATGGGCGAGACCGACGGTCACGCCGTCCGGGTGCAGGCTCAGACGGAAGAACCCCGCTTGGCCTTTGTCTATGCCGGCAACGGCGCCCAGTGGCGGGGCATGGGCCGCGCGCTCATGCAGGCCTCGCCGCGCTTCGCCGCCTGCATGGAGCGGCTGGACGGGCTGGTGCGCGCCCATACCGATCTTTCCATCGTCGAGACCCTGCGGACAGGCGGGGACGAGGGGCTGCTGGACCGCACCGAGGCCGCGCAGCCGCTGCTGTTCGCCATCCAGGTGGGGATCACGGAACTGCTGCGCGACCAGGGGATAGAACCAGACGCGGTGACCGGTCACAGCGTGGGCGAGGTGGCGGCCGCCTGGGCCGCCGGGCGCCTGGATCTGGAGACCGCGGTGGCGGTCATCTGCAAGCGCAGCGCCGCCCAGGGGCTGGCCCGGGGCAGCGGTCGCATGGCGGCGGTGGCGTTGTCCGAGGCGGATGTGCGGGCGCGCCTGCGCGATCGGTTCGAGTCCATCGAGATCGCCGGCATCAACAGCGAGGGCAATTGCACCGTCTCCGGCGACGAGGCCGAGATCCTGGCATTCGCCGCGCTGATGCAGGAGGCGCATGTCTTCTGCAAGGTGCTCGACCTGGACTATGCCTTCCACAGCCGGGCGATGGACGCGATCCGCGCGCCCCTGGCCGAGGCCTTTGACGGCTTCTCGCCAGAGGCGGGGGAGGATGGCGACTGCACCTTCGTCTCCACCGTGACCGGCACGGTCTGTGATGATCCGCTGGACGGCGATTACTGGTGGCGCAATGTGCGCCAGCCGGTCCGCTTCGAGGACGCGACCCGGGCCCTGCTGGAATCGGGCTGCGGTCTCTTCCTGGAGATCGGCCCCCAGCCCATCCTGCGCCATTATCTCAACGAATCCCTGCGCGCCTCGGGCCGTGCCGGCCAGGTGCTCGCGACCCTGCAGCGCGATGACGACGGCCTGAGCGCGATCGAGGGCGCCGCGGCGCGCGTGCTGGCCCTGTGCCCCCGCAGCCGCCTGGCGGCCCACTTCCCGGTGCGCGGCGCCTGGGTCGATCTGCCGCCTTACCCCTGGGACAAACAGTACTTCTGGATGCCCCGTACCCGGGAGGCGCTGGGTCTGTTCGACCGCTACCGGGTGCATCCGTTGCTGGGTTGGCGGGTGACCGATCCGGAGCCGATCTGGGAGAACGTCCTGGACGAGCAGAGCTGTCCCTGGCTGGCGGACCACCAGGTCGACGGCGCCATTGTCTTTCCCGGCGCGGGCTATGTCGAACTGGCCCTGGCCGCGGCGGAACAATGGCTGGGCGACGCGGAGAGTGTCGACATCGAGGAACTGGATATCGTCTCGCCCATGGTGCTCGAGCCCGGCGCCGCGCGCCAGATCCGGGTCCAGATCGAGCCGCGCGATCACAGCCTGCGCATCCTCAGCCGGCCCCGTCTGAGCGAGGACGAATGGCAGCTGCACGCCGTCGGGCGCATCCCGGGTGTTCTGCCCAAGGTTCGCCTGCCGCAAATGGACTGGCGGTCGCGCAACGATGCCCGACGTATCGGCAAGGCGCAGCACTATCTGCTGACCGAGGCGGTCTCGCTGGGCTACGGCCCGGCCTTCCAATGTCTGGGCGAGGTCGAACTGTGGCAGGCCGAGCGTCTGTTGGCGGGCCGCCTGGATCTGCCGGAGAGCGTGCGCCAAACGGGCGCTGCCCACCGCCTGCATCCGGCGGTGCTGGACGCCTGTTTCCAGGCCCTGGTCGATCTGTTCGAGGCCGATATCCTGGCCGGGCGCGGCCAACCCTTCGTGCCCATCAAGATCGACCGCCTGCGCATGATCGGCTCCGGTACCGCTGTCAGCGGCTTCCGCATGCGCGTCAGGCACCTGGGGCTGCGCTCACTGCGCGCCGATCTCGCGCTGCTGGACGAGGCCGGGGAGGTCGTGGCCCTGCTCGATGGCTGCCGCTTCAAGGCCGTACCGCTGGCCAACCAGGCCCGGACGGCCGACTACTGGGTCAACCGCACCCGGCTGCAGCCCCTGGACAGTGAGCAGCTGACATTCGACGCCCCGGTGATGAACGATCTTGCGGGCGCCATCCGTGAGGCCCTGGGCGCGCGGCGGAACGCCGATGGAAAGGATCTGGTGGTCCACGAATACCTGCCGCTGCTGGAAGGCCTGGTCCTGGCCCTGTTGGGGCAGGCGATGCAGCGTTATCAGGCGGACGATCCGGCGCGCTTCGAACGCTGTTGCGACGACCCGCGGCAGCTCCCCGCGCCCTCGCTCGCCCCGCTGTTCCAATGGGCCGTCGACCGCCTGCAGGAAGAGAAGATCCTGGGTCATCAGGCCGGCGAGTGGGAGTTGAATACCACCGACATCCCTCCGGCGGACGCGGTCTGGGATCTGCTGTTGCGCGGGCATCCCGACAGCGTGTCGGAACTGGCACCACTGGCCCTGCTGGGCGAGCGCCTGAGCGAGGCCCTGGCCGGCAGGCTGTCCCCGGCGGAACTGTTCGCCGGGTTGAGCGACAGCATGCATTTCCTGACATCCGCCTGCCTGGCGCCGGTTGGGGCGGGCCTGGCGCGGGCCATGCGGGAGATCCTGCTCGGCCTGGCCGGGACGCTGCCCGCCGGCCGGCGCCTGCGTGTCCTGGAGATCGGCAGCGACGGCGATCTGGCCCGTCAGGTGCTCGAACAGGATCGAGACGGGCGTATCGACTATGTGCTGGCCGGCCGGGACATCGAAGCGCAGGAGGTGTCCGGTGAGGCGCTGTCGATCGGCCGGTGGCAGGCAGGCCCGCCGGGCCTGGTGCTGCCGGATGAGGCCCCTGCCTGCTTCGATCTGGTGTTGGTGCGGGCGGCGGCGGATCTGCTGCACGCCAGCGAGGCACTCGATGTACTGAGGGCGCGCCTGGCCGAAAACGGCCTGATGATTCTCGCCGGACGTTATCCCGATGACGCGAGCACCCTTGTTCAGCTGATTCAGACGGCCGCGGGAGGAGGCGGGGCAGCGGAGGTCTCGCCGCAACGGGCCACGCCTGCCCTGTGGCATACCTGGATGGCTCAGGCGGGCCTGGTCGACCGGGCCGTCGTTTCCCAGGACGCGCAGGTGGACCTGGGCAGCTGGCTGGTGCTGGCGCGCAATCCGGAGCCGCCGCAATGGGAGGCCGGCCACGAAAAGGCGGCCTGGGTCATTCTGCAGCCCGACACCCGACACGCGCACGCCCTGGGCATGGCGCTGGCCGATCAGCTGGCCCGGCGGGACCAGGCGGTCACCCTGCTGCCCGTCGAGGGAGACCGGCTGCCGGACACGCAGGCCCTGGCACGGGCCGGGCATATCGTGTTTCTGGCCGGTTTGGCCACCGACGAGGCCCCGGATGAAGACGACGCGGCCCGGCTGTTGGCGCTGGCGCAATGGCTGCAGGCGCAGCAGTCCGGGAACCGCCGTCTGTGGGTGGTGACCCGGGGTGGGGCGCTGCTGCCGCCAGAGGCCCTGCCGTATGTCCCGAATGGCGAGGCCACCCTGTGGGGTCTGGGCCGGGTCATGGCCAACGAGATGCCGGAAGTGCCGCTCGCCCTGATCGATCTGGATCCGGGGGAGGCTGTCGAGCAGGCGGCCGAACGCCTGGCCAGGGAGTGTCTGGAGTCGGATGGCGCCGACGAGGTCATCCTGGCGCGGGACGGGCGCCGTACCGTCTATCTCGACCGCATGGCGCCGGCTGAGCTGCGCCCCGATGCGCATCGTGACTTCCGCCTCGACTTCCTGACACCGGGCCAGCTGCGCAATCTGCTCTGGCTGCCGCAGGAACCCGCCCCCCTGGGCCACGACCAGGTGGAGGTGGCGGTGGTGGCCACGGGGCTGAATTTCCGCGATGTCATGTACGCCATGGGCATGCTGCCCGACGAGGCGGTGGAGCAGGGCTTTGCCGGGGCCAGCCTGGGCCTGGAATTCTCGGGGCGGGTCACCCGCGTGGGCGAGGGCGTCAGTCGCTTCCGGCCGGGTGATCCGGTCATGGGCTTTGGTTCCGCCTGTTTCAGCAGCCATGTGGTGACCCGCGAGGACGCCCTGGCCGCCAAGCCGCGAGGCTGGAGCTTCGAGCAGGCGGCGACCGTGCCGACCGTGTTCTTCACCGTGTACTACGCGCTGCGTCACCTGGCGCGTCTGCAGCCCGGCGAGCGCGTGCTGATCCACGGCGCGGCCGGGGGGGTCGGCATCGCGGCCATCCAGCTGGCGAAACTGATCGGCGCCGAGATCCACGCCACCGCCGGCAGTGACGAAAAACGTGCCTTCGTCCGCCTGCTGGGCGCCGATCACGTCTATGATTCGCGCAGCCTGGGCTTCGCCGACGCGCTGCTGGAGGTCACCGACGGGCAGGGGGTGGACGTGGTGCTGAACTCCCTGGCCGGCGAGGCGATCCGCCGCAATCTGCGGGTGCTCAAACCCTTTGGCCGCTTCCTCGAACTGGGCAAGCGCGATTTCTTCGAGAACACCCCGGTCGGTCTGCGTCCCTTCAAGGACAACATCAGTTATTTCGGCATCGACGCCGATCAGCTGCTGGTGGCGCGTCCGCAACTGGCCGGACAGCTCTTCGAAGATCTGATGCAACATTTCGAATCCGGCGAACTCTATCCACTGCCGTATCAGGCCTTCGAGGCCACGCGGGTGGTGGACGCCTTCCGCGCCATGCAGCAGGCCCGCCACATCGGCAAGATCGTGGTCAGGATGGAGGGCGGGCGCGTGCCGGTCCAGGACACTAGGCCGGAGCAGGCCGCCCTGCGCCTGAAGCAGAACGCCAGTTATCTGGTCACCGGCGGTCTGTCCGGCTTTGGCCTGGCCACGGCGCGGCGGCTGGCCGAGCGTGGCGCGGGCGAGCTGATCCTGGTCGGGCGCCGGGGCGGGCAGACCCCGGGCGCCAAACAGGCCAGGGCCGAGCTCGAGGCCCTGGGTTGCCGGGTGACCATCCAGGCCTGCGACATCAGTGATCGCCAGGCGGTCGCGGCCATGCTGGCCGCGGTGCGGAGGGACAGTCTGCCCCTTGCGGGCATCGTGCATGCGGCCATGGTGCTGGATGACGCCTTCATCGCCCGGCTCGACAGCGGGCGCCTGCACTCGGTGCTCGCCCCCAAGGCCTGGGGCGCCTGGCATCTGCATGAACTGACCCGTGATCTGTCCCTGGACCACTTCATCCTCTATTCATCCATCACCACCTATATCGGCAACCCCGGACAGGCCAACTATGTGGCGGCCAACGCCTATCTGGAGGCGCTGGCCGCGCAACGCCGCGCGCAGGGGTTGCCCGCGGTCTGCATCGGCTGGGGACCGATCGGCGATGCCGGCTATCTGACCCGGAACCAGGCGGTGAAGGAAAGTCTCGAAGGTCATCTCGGCGCCCCGGCCCTGAGTGCGAGCGAGGCGCTCGACGCCCTGGAGCGCGTGCTCGATGGCCGGACCGGAGTGCTGGGCGTGGCCGGTTTCTCCTGGCCGACCCTGGCGCATTATCTGCCGGCATCGGGCGCGGCGCGCTTCCGCGTCCTGCGGGCGCGCTTCGGCGAGGCCACCCACGAGGACTCGGGCGATTTCCGCCGTCAGATCGAAGGCAAGTCCGCGGATGAGGTGTCGGCGCTGGTGCGGCAGGTGATCGTGGGCGAGATCGCGGAGATCCTCGGCATGCCGCCGGAGCGGGTCGAGCCCGCCCGCCCCCTGCGCGAGATGGGGCTGGATTCCCTGATGGGGGCCGAGCTGGTGGTTGCCCTGGAGCAGCGGGTCGGCATCCGCCTGCCGATGATGCTGCTGACCCAGAGCCCCAGCGTCGAGCAGATCGTGCAGCACCTGGTTGCGCAGCTGACCGGGGAGGGCGGGGACCGGCAGGAGCCGGAACAGGCCGGGCCGGCCATCGACGATATCGTCGATACCCTGGCCGAGCAGCACGGGGCGGATGTCAACGAAGAAGAGGTATACCGGATGCTCAATGAGATCAAACAAGAATCCGATCCGGACAAAGCTGGGGGGCGGGTATGAGCCAAAATCCATCGGGCAGATCCGGTGACCTGAAAGGACGCCTGATTCAACACTTTCGCTCCCGCCATGAGCATGCGGGCGATGCTAGCCGTCATGTGTACAGGGGTTCGGCTACGGATGCCGGGACGCCCTGGCCGGAGGTGCCGGACGACTATGTCCGTTTTGAGCGTTTCCCCGACTACAAAAAGCTCTCGGTGACCCGGCTGGCCGCGGACAAGATGGGCCTGGACAACCCCTTCTTTCGGGTGCATCAGGGCGTGGCCGCCGCGACCACCGAGATCGACGGTCGCGGCTATGTCAATTTTGCCAGTTACAACTATCTGGGCCTGGCCGGTCACCCGCGCGTGAACCACGCGGCCGAAGAGGCCATCGCCCACTATGGCACCACGGTCTCGGCAAGTCGCCTGGTGGCCGGAGAGCGCCCGATACAGCAGGCGCTGGAACAGGCCCTGGCCGATAACTACGGCGTGGAGGCCTGTCTGAGCTTCGTTAGCGGGCACGCCACCAATGTCAGCACCCTGGGCTATCTGTTCGGTCCGCGCGACCTGATCGTGCATGACGCCCTCATCCACAATTCCATACTGGAAGGCGCGCGCCTCTCCGGCGCGGCCCGGCGTAGCTTCGAACACAACGATCTGGACGCCCTGGATCGGCTTTTGAGCGAGATGCGTGGCCGCTATGAACGGGTCCTGATCGTGGTGGAAGGGCTCTACAGCATGGACGGCGACACTGCCGATCTGCCCAGGCTGGTGCGTATCAAAAAGCGGCACAAGGCCCTGCTGATGGTGGACGAGGCCCATTCGCTCGGTGTGCTGGGCGAGACCGGGCGGGGTCTGCACGAGCATCATGGCGTCGACGGGCGCGAGGTTGACATCTGGATGGGGACATTGAGCAAGACCCTGGCCTCCTGCGGGGGCTTCATCGCCGGCAGCGCCGCCCTGGTCGAACTGCTGCGCTACGGTGCGCCCGGGTTCGTGTACAGCGTGGGGATCTCCCCTCCGCTGACGGCGGCCGCCCTGGAGGCGCTGCGCATCATGCAGGAAGAGCCCCATCGGGTGCAGCGCCTGCACGAGCGGGGCCAGGCCTTTCTGAAGATGGCGCGCGAGGCCGGCCTGAATACCGGCCTGTCAGAGGGCTATGCCATCACGCCGGTGATCCTGGGCGGTTCGCTCAAGGCCACCCGGGCCTCGCAGAAACTGTTCGAGGGCGGCGTCAACGTCCAGCCCATCATCTATCCCGCGGTGGAGGAAAAGGCGGCGCGGCTCAGATTCTTTATCGGCGCTTTGCATACCGAGGCTCAGTTCCGTCTTGCCATCGATACACTGAGACGCTGCGCATGACCGAGAAAGTCCCGCACCTGGCCCATCCCGCCAGCATGCAGTCGCGCAGCGACCTGGCGATCACCCTGTCCGTGTGGAAGGCGCTGTTCCTGCGCGAGGCCATGGTGAGGCTGTTCTCCAAGCGGGCGGGCACTGTCTGGTTGTTGGCCGAGCCGGCAGCCAGTGTTGTATTGCTGATGGTTATTTTTTCGGCCATTCGGGCGCGTCAGTTTGGTGGTATTGATACGGGACTTTGGCTTATGGCCGGCATGATCGGGTTTTTCATGTTTCGCCGGACAGCCCTGTTTTCTATGGCCGCAATTCATATGAATCTCCCGTTATTTACTTATCGGCAGGTCAAGCCAATAGACGCGGTGCTTGTCAGGGGGACGGTTGAGGGCGTGATCACCTTCTTTGTCGGCCTATTGTTGGTGGTCGGTGGTGGGTTGTATGGCTTAGATGTGATCCCGGGTGACCCACTGTCACTGTTAAATGGTTTGTTTTCTCTCTGGGCCCTGGGCATGGGCTTTGGCTTGACTACTTCGGTATTGGCGCATCTGGCCCAAGAGCTCCGTGATGTCATCAATATTGCAATGATGCCGCTGTATTTTCTGTCCGGCGTGATCTTTCCGGTGGATGTCATCCCTCAGCCCTATCGTGACTGGGTGATGCTGAACCCCATCGTGCATGCGGTGGACGCCATGCGGGTGGGTTTTGCGCCCCACTATCACATCCCAGACG
>JALVTT010000025.1 GCA_027024025.1 Sedimenticola sp. | reverse complement strand
GGGCGGGGCGCGCGGGGGCATCAAGACGCCGACCGTGTTCAACAGCCGCTTCAATATCGCCCAGTTCTGGGACGGGCGGGCCAGTGATCTCTATCAGCAGCTCGACGGGCCGGTGCACAACCCGGCCGAGATGGCCACCGACTGGCCCGCCATCGTGCGCCGCCTGCGCGCCGACGCCGCCTTCGCCCGGCGCTTCGGGCGCAGCTATCCGGACGGCCTGAACGAGCGCAACCTCAAGGACGCCCTGGTCGTCTTCGAGTCCACCCTGACCACCCCCGATTCGCCCTTCGACCGCTGGCTGCGCGGCGACGACCAGGCCCTCGACGCCGACGCGCGCCGGGGTTATACGCTGTTTCAGTCCTATGGCTGCGTGGCCTGTCACCAGGGCGTGAACGTGGGCGGCAACCTGTTTCAGCGCATGGGCGTGATGGAGGACTACTTCAAGGAGCGGGGCACCCCGGTGCGCAAGGCCGACCTGGGCCGCTACAACGTCACCGGCGACGAGCAGGACCGGTATTACTTCAAGGTGCCCAGCCTGCGCATGGTGGCCCTGGAGAAGCGGTTCTTTCATGACGGTTCGGCCTCGTCGCTGGATCAGGCCATCCGCATGATGGGCCGTTACCAGCTGGGGCGCGAGATCCCGGCGGACGACCGTCGTCTGATCGCCGCCTTTCTGCGCAGCCTGCTGGGCAGGAATCCGCTCCTGGAGGGCCCGTGAAGCGCCGTTACCGCCTGTCCCTGCAACTGGTTCTGCTGGTGGTTCTGGCGATCGCCATCGGCCTGCTGCAGCGGGGCAATACCGGCGATGTGGACGAGCAGGCGCGCTACACCCGCAATGTGCTGGCCCTGCGCAGCGCCGAGGTGCTGCTGGACCGGGATCTGCTGCGCATCACCTCCTTTCAGGCCCACCAGTACGACGCCCTGGCCCGCGATATCCGCGAGATCCAGGCGCGCGTCCACCAGGTCAGGCAGGCGGCCTCCTTCCGCCAGGCGGAGCCGGCGCTGCGCGCGGCCGCGGAGGTCTGGCTGAAGGGGATGGGGGACAAGGTCCGCCTGGCGCAGCATATCGAATCCAAGGCGGCCATCGAGCGCAATGAGCTGCGCTACCTGAGCAAGGTGGTGCCCGACTACCATGATCACCACGATGCCACGGGCAACGTCCTGGTCGATCTCGGCCACCAGCTGATGGCCTTCACCCTGTTCGACTCGGCGAGCCGGGAACAGGCGCTGCGGGCGCGCCTGGCCGGGTTGCAGCAGACCCCGAATGACCCGGAGCGGCGCAACATCCTGCACCACATGCACCGCACGCTGGACTATGTGGCGCAGCTGCACGAGCTGATGCAGCAATACGCCGCGGTCAGCGGCGGCCGGCATTTCCAGCGCTTCTACCTCGCGTTCAACGACGCCGCGGCGCAGCGCCTGGCGCATCTCAACCAGCGCCGGCAGTGGCTGGTCGGGATCGCGGTGGTGCTGATACTGCTGCTGGCCTGGACCCTGTGGGGCCTGGAGCGCGAGCGCCGCGGCGCGGACCGCGCGCGGCGCCGCCTGCACGAGGCCATCGACAGCCTGAGCGAGGGCTTCGCCCTGTTCGACCGCGGCGGGCATCTGGTGATGCACAACCGCCACTTCCTGCGCGATTACCCCTGGTATCAGGGGCAGGACATCCACGGCCTGCACTACGAGGCCTTCCTGGAGCGCAACGCCTCCGAGGGGGTGGAGAGCTTTCCGCTGGCCGGGGCGGGGGACGCCGAACACCGCAGAAGCAAGGATGAAAGCTACCTGGAGTCGATCCCGCATCCCGGCGGCAGGCGCTGGCTGCTGGCCAGCGACACCCTCAGCGACGCCGGCGAGTGCGTGCTGGTTCGGGTGGATGTGACCGAGGCCAAGCAGCGCGAGCTGGAACTGGCCAAGCTGCACCGCGCGGTGGAGCAGAGTCCGGTGTCGGTGGTGATCACCGACGGGGCCGGCAACATCGAGTACGTCAATCCGCGCTTCGAGCAGTGCACCGGCTACACCCTGTCCGAGGTGGTCGGGCGCAACCCGCGCATCCTCAAGTCCGGCCGGACCCCGGAGCAGGTCTATCGGGATATGTGGGCCCACCTGCTGCGCGGCGAGACCTGGCATGGCGAACTGATCAACCGGCGCAAGGACGGCAGTACTTTCTGGGAGGAGATCTATATCGCGCCGGTACGCGACAGCGACGGCCGCACCACCCATTTCATCGCCTTCAAGGAAGACATCAGCGAACGGCGCCGGGCCGAGGAGGCGATCCGCCTGCACGCCACGGTGTTCGACAATCTGAACGAGGGGGTGCTGATCACCGACGCCGGGGAGCGCATCCTGGCGGTCAACCCGGCCTTTACGCGCATCACCGGCTACAGCGCCGAGGAGGCGGTCGGGCAGACCCCGCGCCTGCTGTCCTCGGGACGCCAGTCGCCCGAGTTCTACCGCGAGCTGTGGGAGGCGCTGAAGACGGCCGGCTACTGGGAGGGTGAGCTGGAGGACCAGCGCAAGGGCGGCGAGGTGTATCCGGTGTGGATGAGCATCGCCGCGGTGCGCGACGCCGACGGCTGGGTGCGGCAATACATCTCGGTGTTCAGCGATATCTCCGAGCGCAAGGAGGCCGAGCGCCAGATCCAGTATCAGGCCAGCTACGACGCCCTGACCGGGCTGCCCAACCGTCACCTGCTGCTGGACCGCGTGACCCACGCCCTGCGCACGGCGGAGCGGGAGCAGACCGCCTTCGGCCTGCTGTTCATCGACCTGGACCGTTTCAAGGAGGTCAACGACACCCTGGGCCATCTGTACGGTGACGAGCTGCTCAAGCAGGTGGCCGAGCGGCTGCGCGGCTGCGTGCGCGAGATCGACACCATCAGCCGCTTCGGCGGCGACGAGTTCGTGGTCCTGCTCGAGGACGTGGGCAGCGCCGAGAACTCGGCCAAGGTGGCGCTCAAGATCATCCGCGCGGTGGAGCAGCCGCTGCTGATCTCCGGGCGCGAGGTGACCGTGGGCGCCAGTATCGGCATCACCCACTATCCCGAGGACGCGGGGGACGCGGTGACCCTGCTGCGCAATGCCGACATGGCCATGTACCGCGCCAAGGAGGCCGGGCGCAACAATTACCAGTTCTATACCGAGGAGATGAACCGGCAGGTGCAGACCCAGGTGTCCCTGGGACGCGCGCTGCGCCGGGCGGTGGAACAGGAACGGCTGTTCCTGGTGTATCAGCCCATCGTGCGCGTCTCGGACCGCCGCCTGATGGGCTTCGAGGCCCTGCTGCGCTGGGAGCATCCCGAGCAGGGGCCGGTCTCGCCCGAGGTGTTCATCCCGCTGGCCGAGGAGACCGGCCTGATCGGCGGGATCGGCACCTGGGTGCTGCGCACGGCCTGCCGTCAGGCCGCGGACTGGCGCGCCGCCGGCCATGCCTGGCGGGTGGGGGTCAACCTGTCACGCCGCCAGCTCGATCTGGGCCTGGGGGTGGAGGAGCTGATGGGCATCATCGAGGACAGCGGCACCCGACCCGGCGATCTGACCCTGGAGATCACCGAGGGCCTGATGCTGGACGGCAGCGACTACACCCTGGACTGGCTGCGCGAGGTCCGCGAACGTGGCATCCACCTGTCGATCGACGACTTCGGCACGGGCTATTCCTCGCTCAGCTATCTCAAGCGCTATCCCATGCACACCCTCAAGATCGACCGTTCCTTCATCCGCGACATCGAGACCGACCCCAGCGACGCCAGTCTGGTCGAGGCCTCGCTGGCGATGGCGCGCAGCCTGGGCCTGGATGTGGTGGCCGAGGGCGTGGAGAACGCGGCCCAGCTGGCCTTCCTGGAACAGCACGGCTGCGAGTACGCCCAGGGCTGGTGGTTCGGCAAGCCGCTGCACGCCGGCGAGATCGAGGCCTTTCTGCGGCAGTCCGAACGGATCCTGCGGTACTGATCAGGTGATCACATCGGGCCGCTCGCGCCCGGTGTGGCGGCGGATGCCGGCCAGTTCGTCGGCGGCCGCGATGAGCTCCGCCAGGGCCTGCTGCGGGTCCTGGCACTGGGCCGTGGGGTCGGTCTCCAGCGATTCCAGATACAGCCGCAGGGTGGCGCCCACGGTGCCGGTGCCGGAGAGGCGGAACACGATCCGCGCCCCGTCCTCGAACAGGATGCGGATGCCCTGGCGCTCCGCGACCGAACCGTCGATGGGATCGGTATAGCTGAAGTCGTCCGCCAGACGGATCACGCGCCCGGCCAGGCGGGTGCCGGCCAGATCCGGCAGGCGCGCGCGCAGATCCGCCATCAGCGCCTCGGCGGCGGCCTTGTCCACCGCCTCGTAGTCGTGGCGCGAGTAATAGTTGCGCCCGTACTCGGCCCAGTGCGCGCGCACCAGTTCGCGCACCGGCTGGCGACGTACCGCGAGCAGGTTGAGCCAGGCCAGCACCGCCCACAGGCCGTCCTTCTCGCGCACATGCGAGGAGCCGGTGCCGAAGCTCTCCTCGCCGCAGAAGGCGATCCGCCCGGCGTCCAGCAGGTTGCCGAAGAACTTCCAGCCGGTGGGGGTCTCGTAGCAGGCGATGCCCAGCCGCGCCGCGACCCGGTCCACCGCCTGGCTGGTGGGCATGGAACGGGCCACCCCGGGGATGCCCTCGCGCCACGGCGGGAACACCGTGGCATTGGCCGCCAGGATGGCCAGGCTGTCGCTGGGAGTGACGAAGATATCGCGCCCCAGGATCATGTTGCGGTCGCCGTCGCCGTCCGAGGCGGCGGCGAAGTCCAGGCCCTCCGGGCCCCGGGTCAGGGCCACCAGTTCGGCGGCGTGCGCCAGATTGGGATCGGGGTGGCCGCCACCGAAGTCCTCCAGCGGCTCGCCGTTGCGCACCGTGCCCTCGGGCGCGCCCAGCTGCTGCTCCAGAATGCGCCGGGCATAGGGCCCGGTGACCGCGTGCATGGCGTCGAAGGCCATGCGGAAGCCCCCGGCCAGCAGCGCGCGGATGGCCTCGAAGTCGAACTGCGCCGCCATCAGCTCGGCGTAGTCGGCCACCGGGTCGATGATCTCCACCCGCATCCCGCCGAGCGTGAACTGGTGAATGCGGTCGAGCTCCACATCCGGGGTGTCCAGGGTCAGATAGTGGTCGATCTCGCGGCTGCGCGCGTAGATGGCCCCGGTCACGCCCTCCGGGGCGGGGCCGCCGTTGGCGGTGTTGAACTTGATGCCGAAATCGCCGTCCGGCCCGCCGGGGTTGTGGCTGGCCGAGAGGATGATGCCGCCCGCGGTCCGGCGCCGGCGGATGACGCAGGAGGTGGCCGGGGTGGACAGGATGCCGCCCTGGCCCACCAGGCAGCGCGCCACGCCATTGGCCGCGGCCATGCGCAGGATGGTCTGGATGGCCTGGCGGTTGTGATAGCGCCCGTCGCCGCCGAGCACCAGGGTGGCGCCGGCCAGGGCCTGGGTGTCGAAGATGCTCTGGACGAAGTTCTCCAGATAATGCGGCTGCTGGAACACCCGGACCTGCTTGCGCAGGCCGGAGGTGCCGGGCTTCTGGTCGTCGAAGGGCGTGGTCTGGACTCGGATCGGCTGCATCTCGGGACTTCCTGGCGAGAAAAAATGGATTTTTACCACAGCCGGGGCTTGAAATCGCATCCGGCCGCCCCCATTTTGGCGCCCGACGCTTTTTCAACCCCTGAATACAACCAGCAAGCAAGCAGGAGAACAGGCACCGATGTCAGTCGCCGCGCAAAAGGAAACCCTGGAATTCCAGGCCGAGGTCAGCCAGGTGCTCAACCTGGTGATCCGTTCACTCTACAGTAACAAGGAGATCTTCCTGCGGGAGCTGATCTCCAACGCCTCGGACGCCGCCGAGAAGCTGCGTTTCGAGGCCCTGGGCAATGACGCCCTGTACGAGGACGATCCCAATCTGCGCATCCGCATCCATGTGGACAAGGACGCGCGCACCGTCACCGTCGAGGACAACGGCATCGGCATGAGCCGCCAGGAGGTGGCCGAGACCATCGGCACCATCGCCAGTTCGGGCACGCGCAAGTTCCTCGAACAGCTCTCGGGTGACAAGGCCAAGGACAGCGCCCTGATCGGCCAGTTCGGGGTGGGCTTCTACTCGGCCTTCATCGTCGCCGACCGGGTCACCCTGGAGACCCGCCGCGCCGGCATGAAGGCAGACGAGGGCGTGCGCTGGGAGTCCACCGGCGAGGGCAGCTACACCATAGAGAACATCGAAAAGCCGGAGCGGGGCACCCGCATCACCCTGCACCTGCGCGAGGACGATGCCGAGTTCGCCGACGCCTGGCGCCTGCGCGGCATCATCGCCAAGTTCTCCGATCACATCGCGATCCCCATCGAGATGCGCAAGGAGCCCGACGGGGACGACAAGGACAAGGACCAGGCCCCCGAGTGGGAGCAGGTCAACAAGGGCACGGCCCTGTGGATGCGCAACAAGTCCGAGATCAGCGACGAGGAATACGAGACCTTCTACAAGCACATCAGCCACGATTTCGAGGATCCGCTGGCCTGGGTGCACAACCGGGTGGAGGGCTCGCAGGAATACACCTCGCTGCTCTACATCCCCGCGCAGGCCCCGTTCGACCTGTGGGACCGCGAGCAGAAGCACGGGGTCAAGCTGTATGTGCGCCGGGTGTTCATCATGGACGAGGCGGACAAGCTGATGCCGCACTATCTGCGCTTCGTCCGGGGCATCGTGGACTCGGACGACCTGCCGCTGAACGTTTCGCGCGAGATCCTGCAGCATGACCGCAAGATCGACGCCATTCGCAGCGCAAACGTCAAGCGCATCCTGGGTCTGCTGGAGCGCATGGCGGACAAGGAGCCGGAGAAATACGCCACCTTCTGGAAACAGTTCGGCAATGTGCTCAAGGAGGGCCCGGCCGAGGACTACGCCAACCGCGAGAAGATCGCCGCCCTGTTGCGCTTCACCTCCACCCGCTCCGAGGGCGACACGCCGGACGTCTCGCTGGACCAGTACCTCGAGCGCATGCCCGAGAAGCAGGACAAGATCTATTACCTGACCGCCGATTCCCTGACCGCGGCGCGCAACAGCCCGCACCTGGAGGTGTTCAAGAAAAAGGACATCGAGGTGCTGCTGCTCACCGACCGGGTGGACGAATGGCTGGTCTCGCACCTCACCGACTACAAGGGCAAGCACCTGCAGTCGGTGGCCAAGGGCGAGCTGGACCTGGGCGAGCTGGAGGACAAGGCCGACAAGGAAAAGGCCGAAAAGGCCGCCGAGGAACACAAGGATCTGCTCGAACGGATCAAGAACACCCTGGGCGAGGCGGTCAAGGAGGTGCGCGTCTCGACCCGCCTGACCGAGTCCCCGGCCTGCCTGGTGGTGGACCACTACGACATGAGCCAGAACCTGGCGCGGGTGCTCAAGCAGCTGGGCCAGGACGCGCCCATGCCCAAGCCCATCCTGGAGCTGAACCTGGAGCACCCGCTGGTGGAGCGCCTGGAAAAACAGTCCGACGACGAAAAGTTCGCCGAGCTGGCGCGGCTGGTGTTCGACCAGGCCATGCTGGCCGAGGGCGGGCAGCTCGAGGATCCGGCCGGCTTCGTGCATCGCCTCAACCGCCTGATCCTGGAGATGCAGGGCTGATTTCGGCGGGCGGCCGGTGGAATGGGGTAAACTGCCCCGATTCCACCGGAGGCCGCCATGCCCGACAACATCATCCCCTTTCCGGGAAAACTCAAGGACGCCATCGATCCCGAGCGCTGGCGGCAGCTGCAGGGCGAGTTCTACCTCGACGCCTACCACGCCCAGCACGGGCGCGACCCGGAGGATCCGGACGCGCTGCGCGCCTGGCTGCAGGAGGCCCGCCTGTTCGCCGACACCGACAACCCCTTCTTCCGCGGCTGGCTGGTGCGCCGCCTGAGGGAGGAGATCTAGACCAGGTCCTGCTCGCGGGGCGTAACGGACGACGCGATGAGCGTCGATAAACCCCTCCCCCCGTCCGCGGGGGGGAGGTCGGGAGGGGGGTGAACAAGGTTTTGTTGCCGCTGCGCGGCAGACCATTCTGGATGCGGGCTGCGGCCCGCGCCCGGTGGTTGCGGATGACAGGACTTGCTCCCTTGTGGCAGACTCCGCGCACAATTTTTCCGTTTACTGTTTTTCTTTAAGGAGCACATCATGCGACTGATTCTTCTTGGTGCACCGGGTGCGGGCAAGGGTACCGTGGCCAAAATACTGACCGAAATCGACGGCTCGGTTCAGATTTCCACCGGCGACATCCTGCGCGCGGCGGTGAAAGAGGGTACCGAACTGGGCAAGAAGGCCGAGTCTTACATGAAGGCCGGCGACCTGGTGCCGGATCAGTTGATCATGGACATCATGGGCGAGCGCCTGCTGGAGGACGACTGCAAGGCCGGATTCCTGCTGGACGGCTTCCCGCGCACCATTCCCCAGGCCGAGGCCCTCAAGGAGCTGCTCAACAAGCTGGGCATCGAACTACAGGCCGCGGTCAACCTCAACGTGCCGCGCGAGGTCATCCTCGACCGCCTGACCACCCGCCGCACCTGTGTGGACTGCGGCGCCATCTACAACGTCAAGAGCAATCCGCCCAAGGTCGAGGGCAAGTGCGACAAGTGCGGTGGCGACGTGGTGCAGCGCGACGACGAGACCGAGGAGGCCATCTCCAAGCGTCTGGACGTGTTCAACGAGCAGACCGCGCCGCTGGTGGGCTTCTACGAGAAGGAAGGCCTGCTGCTGGACGTCAACGCCACCTCCAGCGACGAGGTGGTCAAGAGCATCCGCGAGAAGCTGGGCGTCTGAGACCGCCTGGCGGGCAGCAAGCGGAAACGGGGCCCCGGCGGGCCCCGTTTTTCGTTGCGCTGTCAGGAGAATAAAAAACCTCGATTCACTTATTGGAATATGCGAATTGGCCTGGCTGCCCCAAGCTGGCATGCTGGGCCGTGTTCATACTGAGGAGGAAGGACAATGAGAATCATTCTGTTAGGCGGCCCCGGCGCGGGCAAGGGCACCCAGGCCCAGTACATCACCGAGCGCTACGGCATCCCCCAGATCTCCACCGGCGACATGCTGCGCGCGCACGTCAAGGCCGGCACCGAGCTGGGCATGGCCGCCAAGAAGATCATGGACGAGGGCGGCCTGGTCTCCGACGACATCATCATCGGCATGGTCAAGGAGCGCATCAAGGAGCCCGATTGCGAGAAGGGTTATCTGTTCGACGGCTTTCCGCGCACCATTCCCCAGGCCGAGGCCCTCAAGGAGGCCGGTATCGGCATCGACGCGGTGGTCGAGATCGACGTGCCGGACGAGGAGATCATCAAGCGCATGTCGGGGCGCCGCGTGCACCCCGCCTCGGGCCGCACCTATCATGTGGTCTTCAATCCGCCCAAGGTCGAGGGCAAGGACGATGTCACCGGCGAGGACCTGATCCAGCGCGATGACGACAAGGAAGAGACGGTGCGCGCGCGCCTCAAGGTCTATCACGACCAGACCGAGCCGCTGGTCGCCTTCTACTCCAAGGAAGCCGAGGCCGGCAACTGCAAGTACGTCAAGGTGGACGGCATCGGCAGCGTGGAAGAGATCCGCGACCGCATCTTCTCCGGCCTGGACGGCTGAGGAGCAAGGGTTTCTGCCCTCCACCGTTTCCGGTGGGGGGTGCGAGGCGGCAGGTGAATTTTGCGCTTGTCAGTCGTGCGTAATTTAGATTATTCTAATGCCCGTTTTTGAGCCGCCCCAACCAAATCACTGTGACTGGGGAGGGTGTTTTAGGTCGGGCCTCGCGCCCGCCTTTGTAGTTGCGCCGTACCGAAGGGGCGGCTTGGATAGTCAATCGGAGACCGGATATGAACCAGTTCTACTACGACGCTGTTACCAAGATGGAAGGAATGGGTGTGGATGAGGAATACATCCAGGGCTGGCAGGCAGGCTACCTGCAGAACCCCAAGCGCGAGGAACAGCGCGTGACCGAGGCCTACGAGGCCGGCTATGCCGATGGTGAGGAAAAGAATACCGACAACTTCGGCAACTGGGTCAAGAGCTGATTGCAACGCTTCCGAAGTGAAAAAGGCGGCCTCGGCCGCCTTTTTTGATGTGCGCGTGGAAGGCCCCGGATGAATGCCGGGGTCTTGCGGGTGGACTATTCGAAGAGGTTCTCGGTGGCGCGCCGGATCTCGCGGTCCACGTCCGGGCCGTCGCGGTCCATGACCTGGTCGATCACCCAGCGGTTGGCCTGGGTCTCGCCCATGATCTGCTGTATCTCGTAGCCGAGGTGGCGCATGAAGGGGTAGGAGGGCCCGTCGTCGCCGTAACTGAATTCGGCGTATTCCCGCCCGCGCTCGTTCATCTTGTCGATGAAGGGCCGCACGTAGTCCCCCGGGCCGAACAGGTCCACCGAGTTGTCCTGCAGGTGGCCGGCCAGGTGTTTGGCCAGGGCCAGCACCAGCTGGCGGCGCTCCTCGTCGTTGAGCCCCAGTCTCTGATGGGCCAGGCGGTCGACGATCTGCAGCTGGAAGATCAGGTATTCGACGATCACCGCCATGCGCTGTTCATCGGTCTCGTAGATGAAGTCCTCGCCGTGCAGATTGATCGCCTTGTCCTTGGCGATGCGCCAGCTGATGAAGGCCAGCGCGCCGGCGATATCCTCCAGCGAGCGTTCGGAATCCTCGTCGTGCCAGCGGCTCTTGATGCGTAGGGCCATACTGCGTTCCCCGGTGTGGTGTCGGAATGGCTGAGTATTTTACTCGGAATTGTGCCGGGTGGCACCTGGCGAACGGTTTCAGCGGCTGGCGGCGAAGTCCAGCATGCGCTGGATGGCGCCCACGGCCCGCTGGCGCACCGATTCCTCGATGTGGATCTCGTTGTGGCCCTCGCGCAGCACCTGTTCCAGGTTCTGCAGGGCGTTCATGGCCATCCAGGGGCAGTGGGCGCAGGATTCGCAGGTCGCGCCCTCGCCGGCGGTGGGGGCGGAGATCAGGCGCTTGTTGGGCGCCATCTGCTGCATCTTCCAGAAGATGCCGTCGTCGGTGGCGACGATGAACTCCTCGTTCGGCATCTGCTGCACGGCCTGGATCAGGGCGGTGGTCGAGCCCACCACGTCGGCCTGGTCCACCACCTCGTCGGGGGATTCGGGGTGTACCAGGACCGCGGCGTCCGGGTGCAGGCGGCGCAGGCGCTCCAGGGCGAAGCCCTTGAATTCCTCGTGCACCACGCAGGCGCCGTCCCACATCAGCATGTCGGCGCCGGTCATGCGCTGGACATAGTGGCCGAGGTGCTTGTCCGGGGCCCAGAGGATTTTTTCTCCGCGCGCGTGCAGATGCCGGACGATGTCCAGGGCGATGCCGGAGGTCACCATCCAGTCGGCGCGCGCCTTCACTTCGGCGCTGGTGTTGGCATAGACCACCACGGTGCGGTCGGGATGCTGGTCGCAGAAATCGCTGAACGGGCCGGCGGGGCAGCCTTCGTCCAGCGAGCAGGTGGCCGCCAGATCGGGCATCAGCACGGTCTTTTCCGGGTTGAGGATCTTGGCCGTCTCGCCCATGAAGCGGACCCCGCACACCAGCAGGGTGTCGGCCTCGCTGGCCGCGCCGAAGCGCGCCATTTCCAGCGAATCGGCCACGCAGCCGCCGGTCTCCTCGGCCAGGGCCTGCAGATCGGCATCCACATAGTAATGAGCCACCAGCACGGCGTTGCGCTCGCGCATCATGGCCCGGATGCGGTCCTTGAGGGCGGCTTTCTCCCGCGCGTCCAGATGGGGCCATTGCGGATGCCTGGGCACCTGGATGACGGGGATGTCCGGTTTTTTGGCGGGATCTGCGCTCATGGGGATGGGGCTGGTGGTGTGTATAAAGGGATTTTAGCTGCAATTGGCGGGGTCGTTCCACAGCCAGGCGGCACCGCGCACACCGCTGGAGTCGCCATGCCGGGGCGGCAGGATGCGGGTGCGCAGGGTGTCGGAGAAGACATGGCGCGGCAGCAGCCGGGGCAGCTCGGTGTAGAGCGATTCGATCTGCCCCAGGCCGCCGCCGAGGACGATGACCTCGGGGTCGAGAATGTTGATCACGCCGGCCAGGGCGCGCGCCAGGCGGTCGTGGTAGCGGGCCAGGGTCTCTCGCGCGCGCGGCTCGCCTGTCCGGGCGGCCTCGGCGATGGCCTGCGCGTCCTGCCCGTCGCCGTGGTCCCGCGCCAGGCCGGGGCCGGAGAGGAAGGTCTCGATGCAGCCGTGTTTGCCGCAGTAGCAGGGCGGGCCCGGGATCTCGTCCC
>JALVTT010000024.1 GCA_027024025.1 Sedimenticola sp. | reverse complement strand
AGTGCAGCCCGGTGTTCTGCGTTAAGCCTTGACGGTCGACCGCGTTTGGCCATCGGCTGTGTCCCCATGAGTAATTTCACAGCCCGAGATTATGCGTGTTTTTGTAAACACCCTCTTAGCCACTCCTGTTACACTGAATTCATGCACAATACCGTCCGGGTTCTGGCGTGGCGGCGCCTGCTGGACGACCCCGGCACGGGCCGCCTGGGCGGACGCGCGGTGGAGGGCAGCGTGCTGTTCTGCGATATCGTCGGCTTCACCCGGCTGTCCGAATCGCTCGGTCCCGAGGCGACCGCGGAGCTGCTTAACCAGTATTTCGGCTATTTCGCCCTGGCCGGCAGCAGGCGCGAGAGGAGGTCCATTTCCGCATCGGCCTCAACAGCGGACAGATGCTGGCCGGCAATCTGGGCGGTCAGGATCGCATGGAATTCACCGTGGTCGGCGACAGCGTGGTCCTGGCCGCGCGCCTGTGCGACGAGGCGCCGCCCGGCGGGGTGGCGCTCAGCGAGGCCACCCGCACCCAGCCCGGGGGCGCCAATGGAATATTGGTCAGCGACTGCCGCGAGGTCCGTATCCGCAACCGCCAGCAGCCCGCCCTGGTGCATCGCGTCATCAGTCTGGCGCCGGGGCATGCGGAACGCCTGCAGGCCATACTCAACAGCCTGTTCCCTGGCAGCGAGGCCCCCGCATGAGGACGCTGTGCCTGCTCGCCCTGCGCCTGAAGGACACGCCCCAGACCCTCGACACCTGCGCCGCCGGCACCGGGCTGATGATCCAGCTCCAGACCAGTCTTGAGGCCCAGGTCAAGGCCCTGCTGCAGCTGGGCGACACCCTGTACCGCGAGGGCAAGCTGCGGGCCGCCATCGCCGCCTGGCGGACGGTGCTGAGCCTGTCCCCGGAACATCCGGAGGCCGGCGCCAAGATCCAGCGCGCGCGGCATGTGCTCGAAAAGCTGGAGCGGCTGCGCCAGCGGCAGGGCGGGACCGGCGGACTCAGCCCCCGGTCTGGGACATGAAGCGGATGACCTTCTCGCTGTTCTCGCGGAACTCGTGGCGCTCGGGCTTGAGCGCGATGGCGGCGAGGATGTGTTCCAGCAGCGCGTCGTCGCTGCAGTTCTGACGCAGGGCCTCGCGCAGCCCGTAGCGGTGTTCGTCGCCCAGGCAGGCGTAGATGTCCCCCTCGCAGGACAGGCGCACCCGGTTGCAGGTGGCGCAGAAATGCTGCGACATGGGCGTGATGAAGCCGATCCGGGTCTCGCTGCCCGGCACCCGGTAGTAACGCGCCGGACCAGCGCCCTGCATGCTCGAGGGGACCAGGCCGTGCGTCTCGACCAAACGCGTCTTGAGCTCCTGCAGATCGAGATAGCTGCCCAGGGCCTCGCGCCCGGTGTTGCCCACCGGCATGGTCTCGATGAAGCGCAGGGCATAGCCGTTCTCGGCGCAGAAGGCGATCAGGTCGTCGAACTCATCGTCGTTGAAGCCCTTCATGGCCACGGTGTTGATCTTGATCGGGGCCAGGCCGGCCTCGCGCGCGGCCTCGATGCCGCGCAGCACCTTGTCCAGCTTGCCGCCGCCGGTGATGGCGCGGAACCGCTCCGGACGCAGCGAGTCCAGGCTCACGTTGAGCCGCCCCACCCCGGCCTCGGCCAGCGGGCGGGCCAGCTTCTCCATGCGCGTGCAGTTGCTCGACAGCGAGATGTCCTCCAGACCCGGGATCGCGGCCAGCATCTCCACCAGCACCGGCAGGTCGCGCCGCACCAGGGGCTCGCCGCCGGTCAGGCGCAGGTGCTTCAGCCCCAGGCGGGCGAAGGCGCCCACCACCCGGGCGATCTCCTCGAAGCTCAGCCAGCCGCCCGGCTCGGCAAAGCCCTTGAAGCCCTTGGGCATACAATACTGGCAACGCAGATCACAGCGATCGGTGACCGACAGCCGCAGGTATTCGACGGTACGACCGAACTTGTCCACCAGCCCTTGTGTCATGGGTCTGCTCCCGGGTTGATCTGTCGCCCCCACTATACGCCTGTCTCCGCCGAAGTCTCCACCGGCAGTCCCGCCAGGCGCCATTCCGGCAGACCGCCATCCAGGCGGCGCGCCTCGATGCCGTGCGCGCGCAGCCGCGCCACGGCCTCGTAGGCCAGCACGCAATGCGGACCGCGGCAGTAGGCGACCACCTCGCTGCCGGGTTCCAGATCGCGCAGGCGCTGCTCCAGCTCGGCCAGGGGGATGTTGACCGCGCCCGGCAGATGGCCGGCGGCATACTCCTCCTCCGGTCGCACATCCAGGACCGTGACCAGGCCCTCGCGCGCGCGTTCGAGCAGCTCGCCGGCCGGCACCGGTTCGAGCGCATCGCGCACCGCGAGATAGTCGTCCACCAGGCGTCCGACCTCGGCCCGGTGCCGCTCGGCCACGCTGCGCAGGGCCCCCAGCAGGGCCACCACGTCCTCGCCGCTGAGTCGATAATAGACCTTCTGGGCGTGTTTGCGCGTGAGCACCAGGCCCGCCTGGCGCAGCTGCTGCAGATGCTGCGAAGTGTTGGCCACCGACAGCCCGGAGACCCGGGCCAGGGCGTCCACACTGCGCTCGCCCTGGGCCAGAAACTCGATCAGCTCCAGACGGTTGGCATGGCCCATCGCCTTGGCCACCACCGCGAACTGCTGAAACAGATCCTTCTTGAAACCGCCGCTTGACATACCCGCCTCCCGAGGTGTCTACTTATTCAAGCATTCTATTGAATACAAAATCCCTAACGGGATCTTAGCAGATGGGCGCGTGGGGCAGGAGACCCCCACCCCGACACTCCCCCGCAAGCGGGGGAGGGAGAGATTGTATA
>JALVTT010000023.1 GCA_027024025.1 Sedimenticola sp. | reverse complement strand
GGCTGTACAAGGACATCCACGGCGCGCCGGAGGAGCCCTACGTCAAGTTCATCCAGCACCTGGCCGAGCACGGCCTGTCCAAACTCGGGCACCACGGCCGCATGGGCGCCATGGGCGTGCCGCGCGATCAGTTGCCCAAATGGGACGACATCCAGATCCTCACCGCCCAGCTCCACCGCGTGCCACTGCTGGACGAGGAGCCGGTGGGGACCGAGGTGGTGATCGGTCCCAACGCGGACAAGCCGCTGGTGCTGGAGCGGCCGCTGTTCGTCTCCGACATGAGCTACGGCGCGCTCTCCGAGGAGGCCAAGGTGGCGCTGGCCATGGGCGCCGAGCGCGCCGGCACCGCCATCTGCTCCGGCGAGGGCGGCATGCTGCCGGAGGAGCAGGCGGCCAACACCCGCTACCTGTACGAGCTGGCCTCGGCCCGCTTCGGCTTCTCCATGGACAAGGTCAAGCGCTGCCAGGCCTTCCACTTCAAGGGCGGCCAGGCCGCCAAGACCGGCACCGGCGGCCACCTGCCGGGCAACAAGGTGGTGGGCAAGATCGCCGAGGTGCGCGGCCTGGAAGAAGGTCAGGCCGCCATCTCGCCATCCCGCTTCCCCGACTGGGAACACCTGGACGACTACCGCCGTTTTGCGGACGAGGTACGCGAGGCCACCGGCGGCATCCCCATCGGTTTCAAGCTCTCCGCCCAGCACATCGAGCGCGACATCGAGGCGGCGCTGCAGGTGGGCGTGGACTACATCATCCTCGACGGCCGCGGCGGCGGCACCGGCGCAGCCCCGCTGCTGTTCCGCGACAACATCTCGGTGCCCACCATCCCGGCGCTGGCGCGGGCGCGCCGCTACCTCGACGCCCAGGGGCGCGACGACATCACCCTCGTCATCACCGGCGGCCTGCGTGTGCCGGCCGACTTCATCAAGGCCCTGGCTCTGGGCGCGGACGCCATCGCCGTCTCCAACAGCGCCCTCCAGGCCATCGGCTGCCTGGGTATGCGCGCCTGCAACACCAACAACTGCCCGGTGGGTGTGGCCACCCAGCAGCCCCACCTGCGCGCCCGCCTGAAGATCGAGAAGGGCGCCGAGCAATTGAACAACTTCTTCCGCGCCGCCACCGAGCTGATGCAGGTGATGGCCCGCGCCTGCGGCCACGATCACCTCAACAAGTTCTGCGTGGACGACCTCACCACCTGGAAGAAGGAGATCGCCGAACTCGCGGGGATCGCCTATGGCGGGGTGGGCTGAGCGGCATACGGTGCCATGTCCGGGCGGAAGACTGCATGTTGGCGGTCATGCTGCGTGTGTATCCACTCTCTTGACCCCTGATCTTCAACGACAACTAGCAGTAACCCTGCCAATGGAGCCTTTCGGGAAGCGGCGTGAATTGTTCTTACCTACTGGGGAACTTTCCTTTCGTTATCGATCTTGCTTCGCCGTAGCCATAGCTGTCCTTGTCTGAATTGTGTTTTCCAGGGTCCGTGGTATCTGTCTTGGGGCCTGGATGCGAACCCGTTTACGGCGCGAGGACTCACCACTCTCGATGCTAACCGCCGATTTTGCCACCCGGAACTGCTTGGCCAGCCAGGCCTGCAGGTGCTTGTTGGCCTTGCCGTCCACCGGCGGGGCGGTGATGCGCAGCTTGATCGCGTCCTCCAGCACCTCGGCAAAGGCGTCGCGGCTGGACTTGGGCTGGGCGCGCACCCACAGCAGCAGATCCTCGCCGTCCCAGCGGTACCAGGCGTTGTCCCTCGGGGCGCTCACAGCAGCGAGACGGCTAGCGCCTTGAGCGGCGGGATCAGCAGCATCTTCAGCAGCACTAGGCCGATCATCACCAGCATGGGCGAGAGGTCCAGCCCGCCCATGGGCGGCAGCAGGCGGCGGGCCGGGCGCATCACCGGCTCGGTCAGGCTGTAGAGAATGGCGACCGCCGGGTTGTGGCTGCCGGGATTGACCCAGCTGATGACGACCACGATCAGGATGCTGTAGAGGAAGATGTTGATCGTCAGCTCGACCAGGTCCGGTATCGCCAGCAGCAGCGCCGCCAGGGGGGCGAACACAGAGCGGCCGATGGCCAGGATCAGCAGGCCCTGCAGCGCCAGCACCAGCCAGGCCAGGACCAGCGAGGCGATGTCCTTGCCGCCGACCCCGGGGATGATGCGGCGCAGCGGGTTGAGCACCGGCGAGGTGGCCTTGACGATGAATTGCGAGACCGGGTTGTAGAAGTCCGCGCGCACCCATTGCAGCAGGAAGCGCAGCATCACGATCAGGGCATACAGGCCGAACACGACCTGCACGAGAAAGATCAGGGGGGTGGAGAGATAGCCGCTGCCCATGGGTTCAGTCTCCCGCCTGGTCCAGCTGTCTGGAAAGCTCGATCGAGCGATCGCGCGCCGCGCTCAGGGCGCGCGCGAAGATCTCGCGCAGGCCGTCCTGCTCGAACTGGCCGATGGCGCGCTCGGTGGTGCCGCCGGGCGAGGTGACCTTGCGCCGCAGCTCGGCGGGCGGGTCGCTGCTGTCGATGGCCATGCGCGCCGCGCCCAGGGCGGTCTGCAGGGTCAGCATGCGCGCGGTGTCGGGGGGCAGGCCCAGCCGCTCGCCGGCCGCCTGCATGGCCTCGATGACCAGGAAGAAATAGGCCGGGCCGCTGCCGGAGAGCGCCGTGACCGCGTCCATCAGGGCCTCGTCGTCCACCCACTGCACCAGACCCACGGCCCGCATCACCGATTCGGCCTGGTCGCGCTGCGCGGCGCTGACCTCCGGCGTGGCATACAGGGCCGTGGCGCCGGTCTGCAGCATGGCCGGGGTGTTGGGCATGCTGCGCACCAGGGCCACGCCGCGGCCCAGCCAGCGTTGCAGGGTGTCCGAGCGCACCCCGGCGGCGATGGAGATCACCAGGGGGCGGTGCCGCTGCACGGCCTCCGAGAGCTCCCGGGCCACCTGCTCCAGGATCTGCGGCTTGACCGCCAGGACCAGGATGTCCGCCCGCGCCGCGGCCTCGGCGTTGTCCGCCAGGGTCTGGATGCCGGCCTCGGCGGCCAGCGCCTCGCGGCGTGCCGCGTCCGGGTCGGTGGCCAGGATGCGTTGCGGCTCGGTGCCGTCCGCGATCAGGCCGCCGATCAGGGCCGCCGCCATGTTGCCGGCGCCGATAAAGGCGATGCTGGGTCTGCTCATCCGGGTAAGCCCTCTGTCGTGGGAAGTGCCGATCGTCCGGGGATGATAGCGCGGCTGGGCGGGATGTTGGAGCCGTACCGCCGCGGAGCTTCAGTCCCGCGCGCCGAAGATGTCGGTGCCGACGCGCACCAGGGTGGCGCCGGCGGCGATCGCGATCTCCAGGTCGCGGCTCATGCCCATGGACAGGGTGTCCAGGGACAGGCCCTCGCGGGCCAGGGAGGCGCGCAGTCCGGCCAGGGTCTCGAAGGCCGCGCGCTGATCGTCCAGGGGGCTGGCCGGGTCGGGCAGGGTCATCAAGCCGCGCAGGCGCAGCCCGGGCAGTGCCGCGACCTGGCGCGCCAGCTCCGGCAGCCGCGTCGCCTCGATGCCGCCCTTGCTGGCCTCGCCGCTGAGGTTGACCTGGATGCAGCAGTTCAGCGGCGGCAGCGTGGCCGGGCGCTGCTCCGACAGGCGGCGCGCGTGCTTGAGCCGGTCCAGGCCGTGGACCCAGGCGAAATGCGCCGCGATCTCACGGGTCTTGTTGCTCTGGATGCGGCCGATGTAGTGCCATTCGATGTCCCTGTCCTCGAGGGCGGCGATCTTGGGCAGGGCGTCCTGCAGGTAGTTCTCGCCGAAGGCGCGCTGTCCGGCCTCCCAGGCCTCGCGCAACATGGCCACTGGCTTGGTCTTGCTCACCGCCAGCAGGCGGATATCGGCCGGATCGCGCCCGCAGCCGCGGGCCGCCTCGGCGATGCGCTGCCGGACCCGGTTCAAATTGTCGGCAATAGCGGACATAGGGCATTTTGGTCTTGTGATCTGAGGTGGTAGTTTAACCGGGTCCGGGCACGGCAGGCATCGGACATGTGACAAAAAAGTTGGAATTCAAGGCTGGCTATCATCGACCGATAAGCCGGCCACAACACTCCCAGGGGGAACCAGATGGACATCGCCGAACTGCTCGCCTTCAGCGTCAAGCACAACGCCTCGGACCTGCACCTGTCATCCGGGCTGCCGCCCATGATCCGCGTGGATGGCGACATCCGGCGTATCAACGTGCCGGTGCTGGACCACAAGACGGTGCACGCGCTGGTGTACGACATCATGAACGACAAGCAGCGCAAGGACTACGAGGAGTTCCTGGAGGTGGACTTCTCGTTCGAGATCCCCGGTCTGGCGCGCTTCCGGGTCAACGCCTTCAACCAGGACCGGGGCGCGGCCGCGGTGTTCCGCACCATTCCCTCCAAGGTCCAGACCCTGGAGGAGCTGGATGCCCCCGCGGTGTTCAAGAGCATCTGCGACAATCCGCGCGGCCTGGTGCTGGTGACCGGTCCCACCGGCTCCGGTAAGTCCACCACCCTGGCGGCGATGATGGACTACAAGAACGACACCGAGTACGGCCACATCCTCACCATCGAGGACCCGATCGAATTCGTGCACCAGTCCAAGAAGTGCCTGATCAACCAGCGCGAGGTGCACCGCGACACCCTGGGCTTCGCCGAGGCCCTGCGCTCGGCCCTGCGCGAGGACCCGGACATCATCCTGGTGGGCGAACTGCGGGATCTCGAGACCATCCGCCTGGCGCTGACCGCGGCCGAGACCGGCCACCTGGTGTTCGGCACCCTGCACACCAGCTCGGCGGCCAAGACCATCGACCGGATCATCGACGTGTTCCCGGTCGGGGAGAAGGCCATGGTGCGCTCCATGCTGTCGGAGTCGCTGCGCGCGGTCATCTCCCAGACCCTGCTCAAGAAGGTCGGCGGCGGCCGCATCGCGGCGCACGAGATCATGATCGGGACCGCGGCCATCCGCAACCTGATCCGCGAGGACAAGGTGGCGCAGATGTATTCAGCGATACAGACAGGTCAGGCGCATGGTATGCAGACCTTAGACCAATGTCTCCAGGATCTGGTCAAAAAAGGCTTGGTCACGCGCCAAGAGGCGGCCACGCGGGCCACTGACAGAACCTTGTTTGAATAGTGTGACAGAGATCACATTTCGTTCCGGGTTGAATCCCAGTTTCTATTTGGAGTGCCAGAATGCCCGGCAGGAGGTAATCGAGTCATGGCTATGGATTTCAATGACATCATCAACCTGATGGTGGAGAAAAAAGCGTCCGATCTGTTCATTACAGCGGGCATTCCTCCCAGCCTGAAAGTAAACGGGCGGATCGTCCCCGTGGCCAAGACCAAGCTGACCGACCAGCAGAGCCGCGAGCTGACCTACTCGCTGATGACGCCGGAGCAGCGCGAGGAGTTCCTGCACACCAAGGAATGCAACTTCGCCTTCAGCGCCAAGGGCGTGGGGCGCTTCCGCGTCAGTGCCTTCGTGCAGCGCGACAACGTGGGCATGGTGCTGCGGCGCATCGAGACCCGCATCCCCTCGTTCGACGAGCTGGGCCTGCCGCCACTGCTGGCCGATCTGGCGATGGCCAAGCGCGGTATCGTGTTCTTCGTCGGCGCCACCGGCACCGGCAAGTCGACCTCGCTGGCGGCCATGGTGGGGCACCGCAACCAGAACAGCCCCGGCCACATCATTTCCATCGAGGATCCGATCGAGTTCCTGCACCAGCACGCCGCCAGCATCATCACCCAGCGCGAGGTGGGGGTGGACACCGAGTCCTACGAGATCGCCCTGCGCAACACCCTGCGCCAGGCGCCGGACGTGATCCTGATCGGCGAGATCCGCACCCGCGAGACCATGGAGCACGCGATCGCCTTCGCCGAGACCGGCCACCTGGTGCTCACCACCCTGCACGCCAACAACGCCAACCAGGCGCTGGAGCGCATCATCCACTTCTTCCCCGAGGAGCAGCATCAGCAGGTGCTCATGGACCTGTCGCTCAACCTCAAGGGCATCATCGCCCAGCAGCTGGTGCCGCGGCCCGACGGCAACGGGCGGCGCGCCATCCTCGAGATCCTGCTCAACACCCCGCTGGCCGCCGATCTGATCGAAAAGGGCGAGGTCTCCAAGCTCAAGGATCTGATGAAGCGCTCGCGCGAGCACGGCATGATCACCTTCGACCAGGCCCTGTACGAGGCCTGCGTGCGCGGCGAGATCAGTGAAAAGGACGCCCTGCACTATGCCGATTCGGCCAACGAGGTGCGCCTGATGCTCAAGCTGGGCGACACCCGGCCCGGCTCGCGCCGGCGCGATCTCAACGCCATGAGCCTGGCGCCCGAATAGGCCTCAGAACACCCGGTAACCGTCGAACACGGGCCCGTCCACGCACACCCGCTGCATGGCCGGGCCCGTGTCGGTCTGAACCTCCACCACGCAGCCCGCGCAGCCGCCCACGCCGCAGGCCATGAACTCCTCCAGCGAGACCTGCACCGGCAGGCCGTAGTCGCGTGCCAGGGCCACCACCGCCTCCAGCATGGGATGCGGCCCGCAGGCATAGACCCCGACCTCGGCGCGGGCCGAATCGTCCAGCGCCTCCAGCCAGTGGCGCGCCAGATCGGTGACATAGCCCTCGTGGCAGCCCGCGAAACCGGCCAGGCTGGCCAGACGGCAGGCCACGCCCCAGTCCTCCAGCAGCGGCATGCTGCCGATCACGCCCTCGGGCATCCCGGGGATCATGATCTGCGATGGCCGGGGGTCGAAGGGGAAGGGAACCTCGGAGCCGAGGATCACCAGCGGGTGCCGGTCGCCGCCGCGAAGCGATTCGGCGATGCAGATCATCGGTGGCATGCCCACTCCGCCCCCGATCAGCAGGGGCCGTTTCTCGCGCACCTCGAAGGGCCGCCCGATCGGTCCCATCAGGCTCAGCGACTCCCCGGGGCGGCGACGGGCCAGCAGGGCCGTGCCCTCGCCGACGGCCTTGTAGAGGAAATCCACCCAGCCCTGTTCCGCCGAGTGGCGCATGATGGAGATGGGACGGCGCAGCGGGCGCAACGGGTCCACGGTGATATGCGCGAACTGGCCCGGCCGGGCCCGCGCGGCGCAGCCGGGGGCCTGTACCCGCAGGATGTGCTGTTCGCCGGGCAGGTGTTCGTGGGAGAGGATGACGGCGTCCTCGATCCCGATGGTGTCTCGATGGGGTTTGCTGCTCATGCGCGAAGCTTAACCCGAATATCTCACCCGGTCGCTGAAAAATGTTCCAACTTGTGGGATTCCAAAAGAAATCCCGGAATATTGGTGAAGTGAAAAATGTCACCGGGTATCGCTGAACGCGCCCTCGCGCCGGACTCGTCGCCCATCTGCGGTATTTGCTCAATCATCAATAGCCTGGGCTATTGATTCAATCGCAAATCCGCACCTGAGCGTCGATCCCGGCACGATCATCGCGTTCCCGGGCGAAAGATTCGGGTTGGGGAAGATCTGAAAAATTCGGATCTTCCCCCGGCACAAGGATGTGCCGGCAAAATCGATCGCTGTAAGCGATTGATTTTGGAGCAAGCCGCAAACCGCGTTTGCGGCGCGGCGTGCCCTGATAAAGCCAGGGATGGCTGTTATCAGGGCTTCTTAGAGAGCAACACAGGGCTTGGCAAACGGGCGCTGTGTCTGTCAATTCGCATGAGGCAGTGCATCCCGCCCCGGATCATGAAAATTCACCGCCAAAAACGCCAAGGGATTTTCAGGGCAGGACTCGACCCGGTGGTATCCCTTGGCCATTACGGCCCTTTGCGTGCTTCGCGACCTTTGCGGTGAACCGTTTTTCTCTTTATGGTGCGCGCATGAGCAAAGAAAATCCTGCCGCCCCCTTCCAGCTGTTCGGCTACAGCCTGCTCGGCTACGTCCTGGGTCTCGGCGTGCTGACCGGCTTCGTCCTGTGGGTCGCGCCCTGGGCGCTCCTGCCCTGGCATATCGACGCCGGCGCTCCGGCGCCCCTGGCGCAGGCGCTGGCGGCCGATGCCGGCCTGCTGTTGCTGTTCGGCCTGCAGCACTCGCTCATGGCCCGTCCGGGTTTCAAGCGCCGCCTGGCGGCCCGGCTGCCGGCGGCCGCCGGGCGCAGCACCTATGTGTGGCTGTCGGCCCTGGCGATCGGTCTGATCTGCGCCTTCTGGCAGCCCGTGGACGGCATGGCCTGGTCGTTGCGGGGGACTGCGGCGGGCTGGCTGCTGAGCGCGGGCTTCGTGTTCGGCTGGGGCCTGTCGGTCTGGGCGACCTTCGTCATCGACCACTTCGAACTGTTCGGCCTGCGCCAGGCCTGGCGTCACCTGCGTGGCGAGCAGGAGCCAAGACCGGTGTTCCGCGAGCGCTCGCTGTACCGCTACGTGCGCCATCCCATGCAGCTCGGGGTGCTGATCGGCTTGTGGTCCACGCCGCAGATGAGCCTGAGTCACCTGCTGCTGGCGCTGGGCATGACCGTCTATGTCCTGATCGGGCTGTATTTCGAGGAGCGCGACCTGCTGCGGGAGCTGGGGCCGGACTATGCCGATTACCGGCGCCGGGTGCCGCAGTTGCTGCCGGGCGTGTTGCGGCGCGGCACGACATCCGGCTCATAGTCCGTCCTTGTCGATCCCCAGTTTCTTCATCTTTTCCCAAAGCGTCTTGCGGCTGATGCCGAGCGAGGCGGCGGTCCTGGTCATCTGGCCCTCATGCAGCCGCAGGGCCTGTACGATACGCTCGCGCTCGGCCTCGTCGCGGGTGTAGCGCAGGTTGTTCGCCGGGCCGGCGGCGGGGATGCCGAGCAGCTCGGGCGATAGGCGGTCGCCGTCGCAGAAGATGCAGGCGCGGTCGATCAGGTTCTTGAGTTCGCGCACATTGCCTGGCCAGGGGTAGGCGAGCAGGGCGTTGCGCGTGGCCTCGTCGATGGCCGGGGGCGGGTTGCGCCCGACGCGGGCGGCGTTCTCGGTGATGAACTGCTGGGCCAGCCACAGGATGTCCGCCGGGCGCTTGCGCAGCGGCGGGATGTCGAACTGCACCACGTTGAGGCGGTAGTAGAGGTCCTCGCGGAAGCGGCCCTCGCTCACCAGTTCGCGCAGATCCTGGTGAGTGGCGCAGACCAGGCGGCCGTCGAAGGACAGGCTGTGTTCGCCGCCGACGCGCTGGAAGCGGCGCTCCTGGATGACGCGCAGCAGCTGTACCTGGAGATCCGGCGGCATGTCGCCGGATCTCGTCCAGGAACAGCACCCCGCCGCTGGCGCGTTCGAAGGCGCCGGCGTGTTGCTGGTTGGCGCCGGTGAAGGCGCCCTTCTCGTGACCGAACAGCTCGCTAGCCGCCAGCTCGGGCGGCAGGGCCGCGCAGTTGAGCGCCTCGAACGGGCCCTGCGGGCTCAGGGTGTCGTGGATGTGGCGGGCCAGCACCTCCTTGCCCACGCCCGACTCGCCGTGGATCAGGATCACGGCCTCGCGGTGCGGGGCCAGGCGCGGGATCTGCTCGAAGAAGGGCCGCATGCCCGGCGCCACCTCGCGGTCCGGTGGCGAGGCGGTCTGCGCCAGCAGCTCGCGCAGGCGCTGCAGCAGGGCCTTGAGGTCGATCGGCTTGGCGATGTAGTCGGCGGCGCCGCGCCGCAGCAGGCGCACAGCCTGCTCGATGCTGCCATAGCCGGTGATGAAAATCACCGGGGGGGAGTCGCCTTCGGCCTGTTGCAGTTGTTCGAAGAAGGCCTCGCCGTCCATGTCCGGCATACGGATGTCGCTCAGTACCAGGCGGTGGCGGCGCTCGCGGATGCCCCGCAGGGCGTCCCGGGCATGCGGGTACCAGTCGCAGGCATAGCCCTCCAGCTGCAGGCGTTCCTGCAGGGACTCGCCGACGATGGGGTCGTCCTCGACCAGGGCGATGCGGGGCTTGTCGGCTGGGTCGTTCATGGGTCCTCGGGTTCCAGGAAGGGTAGGGTGACATGGAAGTGGGTCCAGTCCTCGTCCGAGCTGGCGATGATCTCGCCGTCGAGCTGGGTGACCACCTGATAGCTGATCCACAGCCCCAGTCCGGTGCCGCCCTCGCGGCTGCTGTGGAAGGGCTCGAAGATGTGTTCCAGGATCGCCTGCGGGATGGGCCGGCCGGTGTTCCAGGTGTCGATCAGCAGCTGCCTGTCGCGGGTCTGGATCTCGACCCGGGCGACCGCCGGCTCGGCCTCGGCGGCCGCCTGCAGGGCGTTGAGCACCAGGTTGAGCAGGATCTGGCGCACCGCGGTGGCGGGCAGGGCGATGGCTTCCCCGGCCTGGTAGCGCCAGTCCAGCTTGGCCCGCCGCGCCGCGGGGTTGGTCAGCGCCAGGCGGTGGATGTCCTCGATGTCCTCGGCGGTGCACTGGCGGCGCTCGATGCGGCATTCCACCAGCAGGGCCGAGACGGTGTCGCGGATCTGGGTCAGGCCGCGCTCGATCAGCTGCAGGGTCTTTTCGGGGTTCTGACGCTCCGGCGGGCTTTCGCGATAGGTGTCGATGGCCACCAGCATGCCGCTCAGGGGGTTGTTGATCTCGTGCGCCACGCCGCCGGCGATGCGCCCGATGGCGGCCAGGCGGTCCTGGGTCAGCATCTGCCGCTCCAGGGCCTGTTTCTCGTGCAGCTCGGCGAGCATGGACTGAAAGACCCGGGCCAGCTGACCGATCTCGTCCTGGCCCGCGTACACCGGGCAGCGCACCTGGTCGATGGGATCCTTGCCGACCCGGCGCATGCACTCGGCCAGGCGCACCAGGGGACGCACCATGCGCGTGCCCCAGGCCCAGCCGAAGGGGGTGATCAGCAGCAGCAGAACCAGCATCACCAGCAGACCGCCCTGTAGGATCTCCAGCTGGCGCTTCTGGATGGCGCCGCGCGGGCCGGCGATCACCAGGGTGGCGATGCTCGAGTCCTCGCTGCTCAGCGGCGCGATCAGGATCTGCCGGCCGTCGTACTCGATCGCGCGCGGGCGGTCGCGGTCGCCGCCCGGATGCCGCAGCAGCACCGCCAGGGCGCGCCCCTCGGCCGGGGTGTCCAGCGGCTCGCCCAGGGGGAAGCGCTCCGGCCGGTCGGTCACGAAGATGCGCTGCTGTTCGTCGATGACCAGGTGATAGGGCCGGTCGGGATCCTCCCCGTCGGCCGCGCCCTTGGGGCCGTGCAGGGCGGTATAGGCGGTCCACACGTCGTCGTGCAGGACCGCGTCGCTGAGGATGGGGCTGAGGGCGTAGGCCTGCGCGGTCAGCGAGCGGACCTGGTCGGCCTCCAGGTTGAAGCGGGTCTGCACCCCGATGGCCACCGACAGAAACAGGCTGGTGACCAGGATCACCGCCACCAGGCTCAGCGGCACGCGGAAGCGCAGGCTCTGCCAGGCGATCCTCATGCGCCCGTGTCCAGCTGGTCCCCCACGCTGCTCGCCATCAGGGCGATGCCGGCGTACAGCTTGGGCGTGCGGAAGGCGAAGCGGTCCAGGCCCAGCGATTCGAGCAGGGGCCGGCCGCGCGCGTCCTCGTGCATGTGCGTGAGCACCCGGCCCAGATCGCGCGACAGCGCCGGGTCCGCCTGCCGGGTGGTCACCAGGGGCGGAAAGCCGAAAGCCGGCGAGCGCTCGATGATACGGGTCTGCGAGGTCAGCTCCGGGTGCAGCCGCGAGAGCTGTTCCCAGACATAGCCGTCCACCGCCCCGGCATCGGCCAGGCCCGAGGCCACCGCCTCAATCACGTGCCGGTGCCCCCAGGTGAAGAAGGTGCGCCGGAACAAGCGGTGCTGCGGGCGTTCCTGGTGCGGGAACAGCTGGTGCAGGCGGTAGGTGGGGTAGAGATAGCCGGAGTTGGACAGCGGGTCGGAAAAGGCGAACACGCTGCCGGCCAGATCGCGGAACTGGTGATAGCCGGGATGGCGCCGGTTGGTGATGATCAGCGAATGGTACAGCGGCTCGCCCTTGTACACCGGCGTGGCCAGCAGGGACAGGGTGTCGATATGGCGCACATAGGGATAGCCGCAGATCCAGGCGGCATCGAGCTGGCCGCGGTCGAGCAGGTCCATGATGTCCTGGTACTTGGCGCGCTGCACAAAGCGCACCGGCCGTCCCAGCTGCTCGCCGAGCCACTGGCCCCAGCGCCGCAGGAAACCGACCCGGTCGTCCAGGATCACCGGGGTCAGGCCGATGTGTATGGCATCGGTCTGACCCGCCGGGAGGGCCCCGCCCAGGGCCAGGCCGCCCATCAGTCCCAGGAATTCTCTGCGTTTCATGCCCACAGGATAAACAGCCCTGTCGGGGCTGTCATGGGCCATCGGCCGCTTTTGTTAGGAGCAAATAAACTGTCCGGACTTGTAGCACGTGATCTGTCCGGTTTCATGGCCACCCAGGAGGTGAGCCATGAGACCGACAGAAGTGCTACAGGAGATCCGGAAAATGCGATTTGAAGAAG
>JALVTT010000022.1 GCA_027024025.1 Sedimenticola sp. | reverse complement strand
AGACGGTGGTAGGATGTCTCGCCTCTGGTCCGGCCGGCGTCCCGCCGGCCGGACCAGAGGCGAGACATCCTACCAAGCACGCCATACCCCGGGGCCTATGCAAACGCAGGGGCCTTTTTCATTGCAAAGGGATCTGACACGGATCCGGCCAAGGACGCCCTGGGGAGCGCCGGCGTCCCGCCGGCCGGGCCAGAGGCGAGACATCCCACCAAGGACGCCATACCCTAGGGCCTATGCAAACGCAGGGGCCTTTTTCATTGCAAAGGGATCCTGACACGGATCCGGCCAAGGGCGCCCTGGGGAGCGCCGGCGTCCCGCCGGCCGGGCCGCCAAGATGGCGGCGCTCCCAAACCAAAGCCCATGCGGATTACCGGGAGGCGTCCAAGCTGAGGGCCAAGACCTTCAAGGGGAAGCCTTCGGCTTTGCCCGGGGTGCTTACGCCTGTTTGAATCGAGGGTTCGAATTACCGCTTGCAGATGACTGAAGCGGACCGGAAGGTCTCCGGTCGTTTGGGAAAATGGCGGAGAGTGAGGGATTGGCTCCCTTCGGTCGCCTCTGCTCCGCGCTGGCGCGCTCCGCGGTCGAACCTCCATTTTGAATCGAGGGTTCGAATTACCGCTTGCAGATGACTGAAGCGGACCGGAAGGTCTCCGGTCGTTTGGGAAAATGGCGGAGAGTGAGGGATTCGAACCCTCGATGGAGCTATTAACCCCATACTCCCTTAGCAGGGGAGCGCCTTCAGCCGCTCGGCCAACTCTCCAAATTGTATGAACTGTCATCAGCGGTCCTTCGGACCGCAGCAGGGGAGCGCGTTATTCGCGGCTCCGCCGCTCACCCCTTCGGGGCCGGCCTCGCTTCGCTCCGCCGTTCTCCGCTGGCCTCCGGCCAGCTCCGTCAGCCGCTCGGCCAACTCTCCAAATTGTATGAACTGTCATCAGCGGTCCTCCGGACCGCAGCAGGGGAGCGCGTTATTCGCGGCTCCGCCGCTCACACCTTCGGGGCATGACCGCCCGTTACGCGCGATGGCGTGAACCGGCCTCGTTGGTGCCGCCCTATTGTAATGGAAATGGCCGGGGAATCGTTTAAATCTTTTTCACGATTCCCCGGCCGGCAGGTCCGATCCGGGTCTTATTCGGATGCGGCCTGTTCGTTCTTGATGCGTTCGTAGATCTCTTCGCGATGTACGGACACGTCACGCGGGGCATTGACGCCGATGCGCACCTGGTTGCCCTTGACGCCCAGCACGGTCACCGATACGTCGTCACCAATCATGAGGGTTTCACCAACCCTGCGAGTCAAAATCAACATGGACCTCTCCTGTGTTCCACGAACGATCCCCTCCCCTGGAAAAGATCGTCCTTGTTAGCCAACCAGCCCGGATTTGTTTTTTATGACGGGTTGACCGATTCTACCAATATCCAATACATAGCAGAAGATCGAATTGCCTGCCGAAAGGATATCTCCTGCCTTTTATTCTTGTTCCAGACCAAAGGCCTCGTGCAGGGCGCGCACCCCGAGTTCGAGGTATTTTTCGTCCACCACCACCGAGATCTTGATCTCGGAGGTGGAGATCATCTGGATGTTGATGCCCTCGTGGGACAGGGTCTGGAACATCTGGCTGGCGATGCCGGCGTGCGAGCGCATGCCCACACCGACCAGCGAGATCTTGACGATGTGATCGTCGGCGATCACTTCCCGGGCGCCCAGTTCGTCGGCGGTGCGCTGCAGGATGCCGCGCGCCTTGTCGCATTCGCTGCGGTTGACGGTGAAGGTGAAGTCGGTGGTGCCATCGTTGGCGATGTTCTGCACGATCATGTCGACTTCGATGTTGGCGTCGCCGATGGGGCCGAGGATCTTGTAGGCCACGCCCGGCTCGTCCGGCACGCCCCGGATGGTCAGCTTGGCCTCGTCACGGTTGAACGCTATGCCTGAGATTTTCGCCGCTTCCACGCCGTCCTCCTCGAATGTGATCAGGGTGCCCTCGCCCTCTTCCTCGAAGCTGGAGAGCACGCGCAGGGGCACATTGTACTTGCCGGCAAATTCCACCGAGCGGATCTGCAGAACCTTGGACCCGAGGCTGGCCATCTCGAGCATTTCCTCGAAGGTGATGCGGTCGAGCTTGCGCGCCTTGGGCTCGACCCGCGGGTCCGTGGTGTAGACGCCGTCCACATCGGTGAAGATCTGGCATTCGTCGGCGCGCAGGGCCGCGGCCATGGCGACCGCGGTGGTGTCCGAGCCGCCGCGCCCCAGGGTGGTGATGTTGCCGTTCTGGTCGATGCCCTGGAAACCGGCGACCACGACCACCCGCCCGGCCTTCAGATCGGCGTGAACGCGGGTGTCGTCGATGTCGTTGATACGCGCCTTGCCGTGCGCGCTGTCGGTGAGGATACGCACCTGGGCCCCGGTGTACGAGCGTGCGTCGCAACCGATCTCCTGCAGGGCCATGGCCAGCAGCGCGATGGTGACCTGCTCGCCGGTGGTCACCAGCACGTCCAGCTCGCGCGGGTCGGGGTGTTCGCTGATCTCGCCGGCCAGACCGATCAGACGGTTGGTCTCGCCCGACATGGCCGAGACCACGACCACCACCTCGTTGCCGGCGTCACGGGCCTTTTTCACCCGGCGGGCGACGTTCTGGATGCGTTCCACGGTACCGACCGAGGTACCGCCGTATTTCTGGACGATGAGTGCCATGACGATCTCTGCTGGCTGATATCGGTCTTGCCAAAGGCGCGGTATTAGACCCTATTCGCCGCCGGAGTTAAAGCCCGGCTCCGGAAACGGCCATCCAGCCCCCCAAGCCATTGATTGATGGCCGGAACGGCCATCAGGCACCCAGGGCCTCCCGCACCCAGGGCTCGACCAGGGCCAGGGCCGCCTCGACGCCGGCGGGATCGGAGCCGCCGGCCTGGGCCATGTCCGGGCGCCCGCCGCCCTTGCCCCCGACCTTGGCGGCCGCCAGTTTGACCAGATCGCCGGCCTTGCACTGGCCGGTCAGGTCCTTGCTCACGCCGGCGATCAGGTTGACCTTGCCGCCGTTGACCGTGGCCAGCAGGATGACCGCGCTGCCGAGCCTGTTCTTGAGCTGGTCCATGAGTTCGCGCAGGGCCTTGGGCTCGACCCCCTCCAGCGAGGCGGCCAGCACCTTGGCCGGCCCGATCTGCACCGCCTGCCCGGCCAGTTCGGCACCGGCCGCGGCGGCCAGGCGGCTCTTGAGCCGGGCCAGCTCCTTTTCCATGCGCCGCCCCTGCTCCAGCACCTTGGCGGTCTTGTCCGTGACCTCGTCACGCGCGCAGTTGAGCAGATCGGCGATCTGCAACAGCTGCCGCTCGTCGTGCTGAATCCAGTCGATGGCGCCGGCGCCGGTGACCGCCTCGATACGCCGCACCCCGGAGGCGATGCCGGACTCGGCCGTGATCTTGAACAGGCCGATATCGCCGGTGGACTTCACATGGGTGCCGCCGCACAGTTCGATCGAGAAATCGCCCATGCGCAGCACCCGCACCTGCTCGTCGTATTTCTCGCCGAACAGCGCCATGGCGCCGACGGCCTTGGCGTCGTCCAGCGACATGATGCGGGTCTCGACCATGTGATTGGCGCGGACCTCCTCATTCACCCGGCGCTCGATGGCCTCCAGCTGTTCGCGCGTGATCGGCTCGAAGTGCGAAAAGTCGAAGCGCAGACGGGCGGCCTCGACCAGGGAGCCCTTCTGCTGCACATGCTCGCCCAGGATCTCGCGCAGGGCCGCGTGCAACAGATGGGTGGCGGAGTGGTTGAGGGCGATGGCGCGGCGCCGGTCGTGATCGACCCTGGCGGCCACCGAATCACCGATGTGCAGCTCGCCCTCCAGCAGCTCGCCGACATGTCCGAACACACTGCCGCCCTGTTTCTGGGTGTCATCGACCCGGAAGCGCAGGCCGTTGGCCAGCAGCTCGCCGGCATCGCCGACCTGACCGCCGGACTCGGCGTAGAAGGGCGTCCGGTCGAGCACCACCATGCCCGACTCGCCCGCGGCCAGGTGGTCCACCGGATCGCCGTCACGGAACAGCGCAATCACCGTGGACTGGTCCTCCAGACGCTCGTAGCCGGTGAAATCGGTCACCCCGTCCAGCTCCACCGCCACGCTCTGCCGCACCCCGAACTGGCTGGCGGCGCGGGCGCGCTCACGCTGCGCGGCCATCTCGCGCTCGAAACCGGCCTCGTCCACCTCCAGGCCACGCTCGCGCGCGATATCCGCGGTCAGGTCGAGCGGAAAACCATAAGTGTCATACAGCCGGAACAGGACCTCGCCGGGGATCACCTTGCCGTCCAGTTGCTCGATGGCCTCGCCCAGGATGCGCATGCCCTGCTCGATGGTCTCGGCGAAACGCTCCTCCTCCACCCTGAGCACCCGCTTGACGTGCTCGCGGGAACGCCGCAGCTCGGGATAGGCGTCGCCCATCTGCTCGTCCAGGGCGTCCACCAGGGCGTGAAAGAAGGGCTGGTGCTGACCGAGCTGGTAACCGTGACGGATGGCGCGCCGGATGATGCGTCGCAGCACATAGCCACGCCCCTCGTTGCCGGGCAGCACCCCGTCGACCACCAGAAAGGCGCAGGACCGGATGTGGTCGGCGATCACCCGCAGCGACTTGGACTCCAGATCGCTGGTCTCGGTGGCCTCGGCCGCGGCCCGGATCAGGGCCTGGAACAGATCGATCTCGTAATTGGAATGGACGCCCTGCAGCACCGCGGCCAGGCGCTCCAGGCCCATGCCGGTATCCACCGACGGCTTGGGCAGCGGGGTCATATTGCCATCGGCGTCCCGGTTGTACTGCATGAACACCAGGTTCCAGATCTCGATGTAGCGGTCACCGTCCTCCTCGGGCGAGCCAGGCGGGCCGCCCCGGACCTCGGGACCGTGGTCGTAGAAGATCTCCGAGCAGGGCCCGCAGGGGCCGGTGTCGCCCATGGACCAGAAATTGTCGCTCTCATAGCGCCTGCCACCCGGCTTGTCGCCGATGCGGGTGAAGCGGGCCGGGTCCACGCCGATCTCATTGAGCCAGATATCGGCGGCCTCGTCGTCCTCGGCGTAGACGGTGACCCAAAGCCGCTCCGGCGGCAGGGCCACGACCCGGGTCAGGAATTCCCAGGCATAGCCGATTGCCTCGCGCTTGAAATAGTCGCCAAAGCTGAAATTGCCCAGCATCTCGAAAAAGGTGTGGTGGCGCGCGGTGTAGCCCACGTTTTCGAGATCGTTGTGCTTGCCCCCGGCCCGCACACAGCGCTGGGCGCTGGTGGCGCGGGTATAGCTGCGCTTGTCCTTGCCCAGGAAGACATCCTTGAACTGGACCATGCCGGCATTGGTGAACAGCAGGGTCGGATCATTCGCCGGCACCAGGGGGCTGGACTCCACGACCTGGTGGCCGTTTTCGGCAAAGTAGTTCAGAAAGGCGGAACGGATTTCGGCGCTGGTCTTCATTACGCAATCGTGCTGCATCAGGGAAAGGGCGAATGTTATGCAGCTTCGGGCGGAATGTCACGCTGGACGGACGCCGTGGCCGGGGAATCCCGGCAGGCGCCCATCCGGGGCCTCAGTCCCACAGATAACGCCGCACCAGCGACTCGGGAAAGCCCCGGTACTGCAGAAAGCGGGCCCGGCGCGCCTGCTCGCGCGCATCGGCGGGCGGGCCCTCGCCGAAACGCTGACGTGCGGCGGCCCGCAGGCAGTCCATCCAGTCGCCCTCGCCCAGGTCCAGGCAGGCCTCGCTCAGCGCGTCGGCGATGCCGCGCTCGCGCAGCTCGGCACGGATGCGCAGCGGCCCGAAACCCTTGCGGAGGCGCAAGGCCACGTACTGCTCGGCGAAGCGGGCATCGGACAACAGGCCGCGGGATTCCAGCTCGTCGAGCACCGCCCGCACGGCGGATTCATCGGCAAAGCGCCGTTCCAGCTTGGCCGTCAGTTCGTGACGGCTGTGCTCGCGCTGGGCCAGCAGCCGGACCGCCTGGGCCTCGATCTCGAGCGCCGGGTCCGGCGCCTCGGGACCGGGCGCCCGGCCGGCCTCAGGCATCGTCGGCCGCATCTCCGGCGCCGGCCTCCTCGGTCTGCGCCTTGGGGAACATGGCCTCGCGGATCTGGGCCTCGATGCTCTGTGCGATCTCCGGGTTCTCGCGCAGGAACTTGCGCACATTCTCCTTGCCCTGGCCGATCCGGTTGCCGCCCTGGCTGTACCAGGCGCCGGATTTCTCGATCAGGCCCAGGGCCACCCCGAGTTCGATGATCTCGCCCTCGCGCGAGACTCCCTCGCCGTAGAGGATTTCGAAAGTGGCCTGCTTGAACGGGGGCGCGACCTTGTTCTTGACCACCTTGACCCGGGTCTCGTTGCCGACCACCTCGTCGCCTTTCTTGATGGAACCAATACGACGGATGTCCAGGCGCACCGAGGCGTAGAACTTGAGCGCATTGCCGCCGGTGGTGGTCTCGGGGCTGCCGAACATCACGCCGATCTTCATGCGGATCTGGTTGATGAAGATGACGATGCAGTTGGACCTCTTGATGTTGGCGGTCAGCTTGCGAAGGGCCTGGGACATCAGGCGCGCCTGCAGGCCGACGTGCGAGTCGCCCATCTCGCCTTCGATCTCGGCCTTGGGCGTGAGCGCCGCGACCGAGTCCACCACCACCAGATCGACTGCGCCGGAGCGTACCAGCATGTCGGTGATCTCCAGGGCCTGCTCGCCGGTGTCGGGCTGCGAGACCAGCAACTCGTCCATGTCCACGCCCAGCTTTTCTGCATAGCCCGGGTCCAGCGCGTGCTCCGCGTCCACGAAGGCGCAGGTGCCGCCGGCCTTCTGCGCCTCGGCGATACAGTGCAAAGTCAGAGTGGTCTTGCCCGAGGACTCCGGGCCGTAGATCTCGACCACCCGGCCCTTGGGCAGCCCCCCGATGCCCAGGGCGATGTCCAGGCTCAGCGAGCCGGTGGAGATCGCCTCGATGTTGCGGATCGCCGAGCCGTCGCCCATGCGCATGACAGAACCCTTGCCGAACTGCTTTTCGATCTGCGACAGGGCGGCAGCCAGTGCCTTCTTGCGGTTTTCATCCATCAGAATCTCCCCCCGAGGTCATTGATGATGGGCACAGTGTAGTTTGTTCTCTTTTTGTTTTCTAGTCCCGATGTGAAATTTTTTTCGCCTCCCAGCGCCCGAGCGGATGATACAGCGGCCGCGCGCCCGGGCGCGATTCCAGCAGCGCCCACTGCCCCAACCGCCATTCGAGCGGAGAAAATGCCGTATCGACAAGGGCTTGCCGCGCCTTCCGCGCCACTGTGACATGCGGCCGCCAGGGTCTGGGGTCGGGCGCGAGGCCCAGGTCCTGTACCGCCCGCTCCAGCCCGGCCTGAAAATCCAGCAGCGCCCCGGGCGTCTCCGAGGGCCCCACCCAGAGCACCCGGGGGCCCGGCCAGTGGCCCAGCCGGTCCAGCCGCAGGGTACAGGGCGGCAGGACCAGGGCCCCGCCCAGGGCCCGCAGTTCGGGCAGCCGCGCTGCCTCCACCTGGCCGAGAAAACGCAGGGTCAGATGCAGATCCAGGGGATGCGTGGGCTGGACGCCCGGCGGCAGCCACCGCCTCTGCCAGGCGGCCAGCGCCGCGCGCAAAGGCGGATCCGGCCACAGGGCGAAGAACAGACGCAGCGCCATCAGCCGTCCAGGCGCGTCAACAGGCCGCGCAGCGCATGGACCACGGTCTGGCGGCGCACCGCCTCGCGGTCGCCGGCGAAACACACCCGCTCGGCGTCCGCCCCGCCCGGCGTGCCCCAGGCCAGCCAGACCGTGCCCACCGGCTTGTCCGGAGTGCCGCCGCCGGGACCGGCGATGCCGCTGACCGCCACGCTGAAGGTCGCCGCGCTGCGCGCCAGCGCGCCCCCGGCCATCTCCAGCACCGTCTCCCGGCTGACCGCGCCGTGCCGTCCCAGGGTCTCGGCGGCCACGCCGAGCATCTCCTGCTTGGCCGCGTTGCTGTAGGTCACAAAGCCCCGGTCGAACCAGGCGCTGGAACCCGCGCGATCGGTCAACACCTTGGCGATCCAGCCGCCGGTGCAGGACTCGGCCGTGGCCAGCATGGCGCCGCGCGAGGCCAGGCCCGCCGCCAGCGCGGCCACCAGGGATTCGATCTCGCGGTCCAGATCCATGTCTGCCTCCGGGTTCGGTCATTGCGCGGAATGCGTACAATGGACGCCCGATCCAAAATCCGCAAGAGACCCATGGCAGACAACGAAATCCTTCTCGAACGCAAGCCCTCCCCCATGAAGCTGGAGGTCCTCGGCGTCTACGACTGGCCGGTCTGGCGCAAGGAGGCCAGCACCTTCGACTGGACCTATGCCCAGCGCGAGACCTGCTACATCCTGCGCGGCCGCTTCATCGTCACCCCCGAGGGCGGCGAGCCGCAGGAGTTCAAGCGCGGCGACCTCATCACCTTCCCCCAGGGCATGAAATGCACCTGGGAGATCCTGGAGGACGTGGAAAAACACTACGACTTTGGTTGAGCCCGTGAGCCGCGACGCCCCCAAACACACCCCGGTGATGCAGCAATATCTGCGGATCAAGGCGGAGCATCCCGACCGCCTGGTGTTCTACCGCATGGGCGATTTCTACGAACTGTTCTACGACGACGCCGAACGCGCCGCGCGCCTGCTGGACATCACCCTCACCCATCGCGGCAAATCCGGCGGCGCCCCCATCCCCATGGCCGGGGTGCCCTATCACGCGGCCGAGAGCTATCTGGCCAAGCTGGTGCGCCTGGGCGAGTCGGTGGCGATCTGCGAGCAGATCGGCGATCCCGCCACCAGCAAGGGCCCGGTGGAGCGCAAGGTGGTGCGCATCGTCACCCCCGGCACGGTCTCGGACGAGGCCCTGATGGAGGAGCGGCGCGACAACCTGCTGGCGGCGCTGTATCCGCACAAGGACCGCTTCGGCCTGGCCTGGCTGGACCTCACCGGCGCCCGCTTCCATTGTCAGGAGCTGGACAGCCCCGGAGCCCTTCGGGCCGAGCTGCAGCGCCTGCAGCCGGCCGAGCTGCTGCTGCCCGAGGACAGCGATCCCGAACTCGGCGGGATCCTGGAAGGCGGCCTGACCCGCCGCCCGGCCTGGCATTTCGACCTCGAGCTGGCCGAACGCCTGCTGTGCCGGCAGTTCGACACCCGCGACCTCGGCGGCTTCGGCCTCGAGCCCCATCCCCTGGCGGTGACCGCGGCCGGCGCCCTGCTGCAGTATGTGAGCGAGACCCAGCAGACCGCCCTGCCGCACATCACCGCCCTGACCCTGGAACAGGCCAGCGAGGCGATCGTCATCGACGCCGCCACGCGGCGCAATCTGGAGCTGGACCAGGCCGTCTCCGGCCGCGCCGGGCACAGCCTGGCCGGGCTGCTCGACCAGTGCGCCACGGCCATGGGCAGCCGCCTGCTGCGGCGCTGGATCAACCGCCCGCTGCGCGACCGGGCCACGGTCGAGGCGCGGCACGCGGCCATCGCCTGTCTGCTCGACCAGCAGGCCGCCGACCGACTGCACGAGGTCCTGGCCGGGATCGGTGATCTGGAGCGCATCCTCGCGCGCGTGGCCCTGGGCAGCGCGCGCCCGCGCGACCTGGCCCTGCTGCGCGATTCCCTGGCGCGCCTGCCCGACCTGCAGGCCGGGCTGGGGCCTCTGGACGATCCGCGCCTGCGCGCGCTGTCCGGCCGGGTGGGCGAACATCCCGGGGTACATGCCCTGCTGCAGGCCGCGGTGGTGGACAACCCGCCGGTGGTGCTGCGCGACGGCGGCGTGCTGGCCGAGGGTTATGACGCGGAGCTGGACGAGCTGCGCGCCCTGTCGCAGAACGCCGACCAGTTCCTGCTCGATCTCGAGGCCCGCGAGCGCGAGCGCACCGGCATCGACACCCTCAAGGTCAGCTACAACCGGGTGCACGGCTATTACATCGAAATCAGCAAGGCGCGCGCGGCCGAGGCCCCGGACGACTATGTCCGGCGCCAGACCCTGAAGGGCGCGGAGCGTTTCATCACCCCGGAGCTGAAAAAGTTCGAGGACCAGGTGCTCTCGGCGCGGGAACGGGCCCTGGCCCGGGAGAAGGCCCTGTACGAGGCCCTGATCGAACAACTGCAGGCCGGACTGGCGCCGCTCAACGACTGCGCGCGCGGCGTGGCCGAGCTGGACGTGCTGTGCAATCTGGCGCGCCGCGCCCGCGCGCTGGACCTGGTGCGCCCGGTGTTCAGCGACGCCCCGGGCCTGGAGATCCGCCAGGGCCGCCACCCGGTGGTGGAACAGCTCAGCGACGCGCCCTTCGTGGCCAATGACGTGCACCTGGACGCGCAACGCCGCATGCTCATCATCACCGGCCCCAATATGGGCGGCAAATCGACCTATATGCGCCAGATCGCGCTGATCGCCATCCTCGCCTACGCCGGCAGCTATGTGCCCGCGGACCAGGCCCGGCTCGGTCCCATCGACCGGGTGTTCTCGCGCATCGGCGCCTCGGACGATCTGGCCGGCGGACGCTCCACCTTCATGGTGGAGATGGAGGAGACCGCCAATATCCTGCACAACGCCAGCGAGCATTCGCTGGTGCTGATGGACGAGATCGGGCGCGGCACCAGCACCTTCGACGGGCTGTCCCTGGCCTGGGCCTGCGCGGTGGAGCTGGCCGGGCGCATCCGCGCCTTCACCCTGTTCGCCACCCATTATTTCGAACTGACCACCCTGCCCGAGGAGCAGCCGGGCATCGCCAATGTGCACCTGGACGCCATCGAGCACGGCGACCGCATCGTGTTCCTGCACGCGGTCAAGGACGGCCCCGCCAACCAGAGCTACGGCCTGCAGGTGGCGGCCCTGGCCGGGGTGCCCAGGGGCGTGATCGAGCGCGCCCGCCAGCGCCTGCGCGAGCTGGAACAGAGCGCCGCCCGCCACGCGGACGCGGCGGCCGACCAGTTGTCGCTGTTCCCCGCGCCCTGCGAGCCCGAACCGGCACCCCCCGATCCGGCCCTGGAACTGCTGCGCGAATGCGAACCGGACGAACTCAGCCCGCGCCAGGCCCTGGACTTGATCTACCGCATGAAAAAGCTGGCCGGGCCGGAGTAAATTTCAGGAAGGCATCCAAGCAGAGGAGACCGCCATGACCTATGTTGTTCTGGAAAACTGCATCAAGTGCAAATACACCGACTGCGTGGACGTCTGCCCGGTCGACTGCTTTCACGAGGGCCCGAACTTCCTGGTGATCGATCCCGATGAATGCATCGACTGCGCGCTGTGCGAGCCCGAATGTCCGGCCGAGGCCATCGTCGCCGAGGACGACATCCCGCCCGGTCAGGAGCAGTTCCTGCAACTGAACGCGGAACTCGCCAAACAGTGGCCGGTGATCTCGGAGAAGAAGGAACCGCTGGAAGACGCCGACGAATGGAACGGCAAGCCGGACAAGCTACCCCTGCTGGAACGGTAGCGGACGGGCCACGATCAGGGAGATGTTGTCGCGCCCGCCGGCCTCCAGCGCGGCCTCGAGCAGGGCGTCGGCGATCCGGTCCAGGCTGCGGTGGCGCAGCATGTGCAGACGGATATCGTCGTCCGCCACGCGCCCGCACAGGCCGTCGCTGCACAGCAGGTAGAGATCGTTTTCCTGCAGCTCGGCGTCACCCACGTCCACCTCCACGTCCCGGTCCAGGCCGATGCCGCGCGTGAGGATGTTGTCGCCGATGCCGGCGGCGTGCACCTCGGACCGGTCGCCGAACAGGCCGTTGTCCAGCAGCTCCTGGACCAGGGAATGGTCGCGCGTTAGACAGCGCAGATAGCCGTCGCGCAGGCGGTACAGGCGCGAGTCCCCGACATGCGCGAAGAACACCCGCTGCTGGCGGAACATGGCCAGCACCAGGGTGGTGCCCATGCCGCGCAGGGCCGGATCGCGCTCCATGGCGGCGAACACCGCCTGGTTGGCCGCCTCGCCGGCCTGGCCGATGCGCAGCAGACTCTCCAGATCGTCGGCCAGGTCCTCCTCCTGCGCCGGCAGCAGGGACTCGGCCGCCGCCTCCACCGCCAGACGCGCCGCGATCTCACCGGCCTGGTGCCCGCCCATGCCGTCGGCCAGGGCCAGGATGCCCTGTTCGGCAAAGCAGCCTAGGTAGTCCTCGTTGTTCTGGCGCACCAGGCCCACATGGGTCCGGTGCACGCATTCAAGCCGCTGTAGCATCGCCCTGCCTCAGTTTTCCTTCTGTTGCGCCTTGCGTTGATCCAGCGCGGCGCGCAGCCGCGCCGGGGGCACATAGCCCGGGATGATCTCGCCGCTGTCCAGCACCAGCGCGGGGGTGCCGCGGATGCCGATGTCCTGGCCCAGCTCGTACTGGGCACGCACCGGATTGGCGCAGTCGCGATGTGGCACCGGCTTGTCCTGCATGGCCAGGGCCATGGCGGCCTTGCGGTCGTCCGAGCGGGTGGCCGAGGCGGTGTGG
>JALVTT010000021.1 GCA_027024025.1 Sedimenticola sp. | reverse complement strand
CCCAGCACCACCACGCGGCCGCGTCCGACCCCGGGCACCCCGCCCAACAGCACCCCGCGTCCACCCTGTGGCGTATGCAGCAGATGGGTGCCGACCTGCACCGCGATGCGACCGGCGATCAGGCTCATGGGCCGCAACAGGGGCAGATTGCCATCCACCATCACCGTCTCGAAGGCGATCGCGGTCAGGCCGATGGCGCACAGGTGCCGGGTCAGCTCCGGATTGGGCGCAAGATGCAGATACGAGAACAGGATGTGATCGGCGCGCAAGCGTTCCAGCTCGGGGCCCACCGGCTCCTTGACCTTGAGCAACAACTGCGCCTCGCGGTACAGGCTGTCGGCGTCCGGCAGGATCTCCACCCCCACCGCGCGATAATCCTCGTCGGCATACCCGCTGGCCACGCCCGCGCCCTGCTCCAGGCACACGCGCGCGCCCGCGCGCACCAGCTCCGCCGCCACCGGCGGGGTCAGCGCCACCCGCCCCTCCAGCGGCTTGATCTCTTTCGGCACACCCACGGTTCTTGTCATTGTCGTCTCCCTGGTGTTGAAGATCCCCGCTCGCGGGGACAAACAAAGCAATCCCTCCCCCCGCTTGCGGGGGGAGAACAGGAGGGGGGAAGGCAACCCCCGCCCCCTGACTCACAGCCTCCTTTGGTATAGTAGGCGCCATTCCATTTTTCGCATCCCCAATCAGGAGAAATATCCCCATGAGCGATCCGAAGCACTGCCGATTGCTGATCCTGGGCTCCGGCCCCGCAGGTTACACCGCCGCGGTCTACGCCGCGCGCGCCAACCTCAACCCGGTGCTGGTCACCGGCATGGAACAGGGCGGCCAGCTGATGACCACCACCGACGTGGACAACTGGCCCGGCGACCCCGAAGGCGTGCAGGGCCCCGACCTGATGGCACGCATGCAACAGCACGCCGAACGCTTCGAGACCGAGATCATCTTCGACTACATCCGCGAAGTGGATCTGGGGCAGCGTCCCTTCCTGCTCAAGGGCGACAGCGCCGAATACACCTGCGACGCCCTGATCATCGCCACCGGCGCCTCGGCCCAGTACCTGGGCCTGCCCTCCGAAGAGGCCTTCAAGGGCAAGGGCGTATCCGCCTGCGCCACCTGTGACGGCTTCTTCTACCGCGGCCGCAAGGTCGCCGTGATCGGCGGCGGCAACACCGCGGTCGAGGAGGCCCTGTACCTGTCCAACATCGCCGAAGAAGTCGTGCTGGTGCACCGCCGCGACGCCCTGCGCGCCGAGAAGATCCTGCAGAAACAGCTGCTGGAAAAGGCCGAAAACGGCAACATCCACATCGAATGGAACCACACCCTGGACGAGGTCCTGGGCGACGACAGCGGCGTGACCGGCATGCGCCTGAAAAGCACCGTCGATGGCAGCACCAAGGAGATCGACGTCCACGGCATCTTCATCGCCATCGGACACAAACCCAACACCGCCATCTTCGACGGCCAGCTGGAAATGAGCGGGGGCTACATCAAGGTCAAGAGCGGCACCGAAGGCAACGCCACCGCGACCTCGGTGGAAGGCGTCTTCGCCGCCGGCGATGTCATGGACCACATCTACCGTCAGGCCATCACCTCCGCCGGCAGCGGCTGCATGGCCGCCCTCGACGCCGAGCGTTACCTCGACGCATTGGAACACCAAGGCTGATCCGAGGGGGACGGTGCGGTTCGTGCCTCACCGCACCTTTGCCCCTCCCCGACCCTCCCCCGCAAGCGGGGGAAGGGGGCGCCCGATCCGTAGGGTGCCGGTGACGAAGGAACCGCACCGCAATGCTCAAACTTCGCCACCGCCGTTGACCAGCTGTTCCATCACCCAGCCGTGCAGCAACACCTGCTGGAAGCGGTTGACGGCCTTGAACTCCACCCCGTGGCGGTGTTTCAGGGCGCGCTTGTTGTCCTGCCTGTGCAGCTGCTCCCTGCGACTGCGCACGTCCGCGACCAGCACCAGGTTCTCCTGCTGGCCCAGGACATCCAATGAGAAATTGATCTGCAGCATCTCACCCACCTCCCCCAGGGGGATGGAGGCGCCGATCTTGGCCCCGCTCTCGCTCAGGTCGATCAGCTCCGCCGCGTGGAAATACTCGGCGCTGTCCGGCTGCCGGGTGTTGCGCACCTGGCAGGGGAGCCGCGCCTTGACCCGCGCCGAGTTGCGCACCACGATCTGTTCGAACTCGCGCGGATACTGCAGGTGCAGATGCGGATAGGGCTTGAGCGCCACCGACAGGACCCGCGCCTCGAAACCGACGATGGTATTGCCCTGCAGCAGGCGCACCTTGTAGATCTGCCCCTCGCGCACGATCTTCACGTTGCCCTTGTGCATGGGCGAAGTGACCACCAGACTGGCGCCCGGCAGATAGCCGATGACCCGCACCAGCTCGCGCGGGCTGTCCTCGGGCACCGTCAGCTGCAGTTGCACGGTCGACCCGACCATCAGGTTGAGCGTATCTTCCGACATGCCGCTGTTATCGGCAGCGGACAAAGAATCTTTATCCTCAAAGGGCCCGGAGGACAGGCACTGACATGGCACCCCGCATCCGCATTATCGAGGACATCGCCGAGGTGGACCCCGCCGCCTGGGACGCGCTGGGCGTGGCGCCCTACCCCTTTCTGCGGCATGCCTTTCTGCACGCGCTGGAGCACACCGGCTGTCTGGGCGAGCGCTTCGGCTGGCTGCCGCGGCATATCCTGGTGTATCAGGAAAACCGGCTGCTGGCGGCCGCGCCCCTGTACCTCAAGTTCAACTCCTACGGCGAGTTCGTGTTCGACTGGGCCTGGGCCGACGCCTACCAGCGCAGGGGGCTGGACTATTATCCCAAGCTGGTTAGCGCCTCACCCTACACCCCGGCCACCGGCCCCAAGCTCCTGCTCGCGCCCGGCGCGTCACCGGAACTGCGCCGCCTGCTATCCGACACCGCCCTGGAACTGGCCCGGGCCTCGGGCTGCTCCTCGCTGCACTGGCTGTTCACCCCGGACGAGCAGACCGACTGGCTGGAGGCCCGGGGCCATATGCGCCGTACCGGCTGCCAGTTCCACTGGCGCAACCGGGGCTGGCGGGACTTCGACGACTTTCTGGGCGCGCTGAGCCACGCCAAGCGCAAGAACATCCGGCGCGAGCGGCGGCGCTGCGCGCAGGCGGGCATCCGCTTCCGCTGGCTGGACGGCCACCAGGCCGATCACGCCGACTGGGCGGACTTCCACCGGCTCTACGAGTCCACCTTCGACCGCAAGGGCGGCATCCCTACCCTGTCGCTGGACTTCTTCGAACAGATCGCCGCGCGGATGCCCGAACAGGTCCTGCTGGTACAGGCCCTGCACCAGGACCGGGTGGTCGCGGCCGCCTTCAATCTGGTCGGCCAGGACACCCTGTACGGCCGTCACTGGGGCTGCCGCGAGCGGTTCCACAGCCTGCATTTCGAGGCCTGCTATTATCAAGGTCTGGAGTTCTGCCTGCAGCGCGGCCTGGCCCGCTTCGAGCCCGGCGCACAGGGCGAACACAAGGTCAGCCGGGGCTTTCTGCCCACGCCGACCTGGTCCGCCCACTGGCTGGCCGATGCCGGTTTCTCGCGCGCGGTGCAGCAGTTTCTGGCGCACGAGACCGAGGCCATGCAAGACTACATCGAGGAACTCGCCGCCCACTCGCCCTACCGCAGGGACCGGCCGGCATGATCTTCCAGCTCAGCGACGCCCCCGGCGATACGGGCTTCCCCAACCCCGCGCATGCCGAGGACGAACCCAACGGCCTGCTCGCGGTGGGCGGCGATCTGCACCCGCAGCGCCTGCTCAGCGCCTATGCCCACGGCATCTTCCCCTGGTACAGCGAGGGCCAGCCCATCCTCTGGTGGAGCCCGGACCCGCGCACCGTGCTCTACCCCGACCGGGTCCATGTCTCGCGCAGCCTGCGCCGGCAGATGCGCCGGGGCGGCCTGCGGCTGCGTATCGATACCGCGTTCGAGCAGGTCATCGCCGCCTGCGCCGCCCCCCGGCGGGACCAGGACGGCACCTGGCTGCTGCCCGAGATGCAACAGGCCTACACCGACCTGCACCACCGGGGCGTGGCCCATTCCATCGAACTGTGGCAGGGCGATCAACTGGCCGGCGGGCTGTACGGCATCGCCCTGGGGCGGGCCTTCTTCGGCGAGTCCATGTTCAGCCGCGGCCCCAGCGCCTCGCGCATCGTCATGGTGTACCTGTGTGAACAGCTGCAGGCGCATGGTTATCACTTTCTGGACTGCCAGGTCCACAACCCGCACCTGGAACGCATGGGCGCCCGCGAGATCCCGCGCGCGCGCTTCCTCGACGAACTGGGTCGCGCGCTGCGCCAGGCCGGCGCGCCCGGGGCCTGGCGCAACCGCGACATCGACTGCAGCGAACTGGCGCACGCCCGATGAACAAGCCGCCCACACAACTGCCGCTGTACCTGTCCATGGTCGATGCCTGCAGCTACCTCGAGGGCCGCGAATCGCGCAATCTGTTCGTCGACCCGGAGGCCCCGATGACGCCCGCGCTCTACAGCCAGCTCATCCAGCGCGGCTTCCGGCGCAGCGGACGCATGGTCTACCGACCCTACTGCGAGGCCTGTCGTCAGTGCGTGTCCGCGCGACTGCCGGTGACGCGTTTCGACCGGCGCCGACGCCACCGACGCAACCAGCAGCACAACCGCGACCTGCGCCTGGTGATCCGCAACGCCGGCTTCGTGGAGGAACACTTCAAGCTCTACCGGCGCTACCTGACGGCGCGCCACGCCGACGGCGCCATGGCCGACTCCGGACCCGAGGAATACCGCGACTTTCTGATCGCCGACTGGTGCGACACCCACTTCGTCGAATTCCGCCACGACGATCGCCTGCTGGCCGTGGCGGTCACCGACCAGGTGGACGACGGCCTGTCGGCGGTCTACACCTTTTTCGACCCCGACCAGCCCCGGCGCTCGCTGGGCACCTTTGCCATCCTCTCCCAACTGGCGCTGTGCCACCGCCTCGGTCTGCCCTACCTCTACCTCGGCTACTGGGTGCGCGATTGCGCCAAGATGGCCTACAAGGCCGACTTCCGGCCGCTGCAACTGCTGATCGACGGACAATGGCGGGAGTTCGGGGTGGATGAGGAGATTCCTGCGGTTTAACAATCTGTCGGACTGGCTCCGCGCCAGTTGGTAAAACCCGGGCCGGGCTGGGCAGTTGATAGAGCAGCTTGAGCGGGCCGAGGTGGCCGACAGTGGCTACACCAATGGCGCCAAGATAGAGGCGTTAGAGCATGAATCGATCAAAATGTTGGTGGCTACGGGTCGTGGCAAGGTGCGTCAGTACGATTTTCGTCCACCCCACGTATCCAAGGCTCCAGTGACCAACTCACAACCGTGGATCAAACGGATGCAACAGCGCATCGGGATCGAAAGGGTTGACCATAAGCACCGCCTGAGACAGCAAACCGTGGAACCGGTGTTTGGCATAATCAAGGGGGTGATGGGCTTCAAGCAATTTCTGTTGCGCGGCCTGGAGAAGATCGGGGGCGAATGGGAGCTGGTCTATCTGGCCTACAACTGCAGCCGTCACCGAAGACGGGCCAGCTCAACGCCTGCTTGTCCTTGCCTTGGGCATTGAAGTGGAAGCATCCCGCCTCAAGCCGTTTGCTCCACAGGCAGCAACCACCCTGCTTAGAGTAGAGTACCTTCAGTTGGATGCGGCGGCAGCTGATGAACACGAACAGCCAACCATCGGGCGGATCCTCGGCCAGCCTCTATTGCACCAGGGCAGAGAGTCCATCGAAAGACTTGTGCATGTCCGTGGGTGGAGCATACAGCCACACCCGGGCACTTGACTCGGGCAGTAACATCGTCAGCCCTGGCGCAGCCGCAGGCAGAGGCCATTACCCAGCTCAAGATCGATCCAGTCGTCGAGTGGTATGGCAGGAGATCCTTCCGTAAACCACGCCGGTTCGGCAGTCGTCTCGGCGCAGAGCTTGCGCTTCCAGTAGCCGGGGGTCGCAACCGGAATCTCCTTTCCCTCGCAGAACACCTTCTGGGTCAAGCCGCTCGCTGCCTGCTCATCGATCAGTGCTTGCCACTCGGTCCTGCTAAGTCGATTGCTCATATCGTGCTCCTGTCAATGAATGTAGGAGCAGGTTATCGTGGGAGACCCAGCTGGGGAAGAACGGTGTGGTTTGGTCGGCTGCATTTCAGAAACGACTCGACACAAGCGGCTTATTGACCTACCAGCAGCCGCTTGGGCGCGACCCGGCCGTCGTCCTGGATGACCCCGACGCCGAGAAAACGGTCGTCCTCGTACAGCCGCACCCAGCCCTCGGACGGCGCTTTGGGCACCACCACCGGCTGGCCCTGACGGATGTAAAAGCTGGAGTCGGCGTTCAGCCGCACCGCGGGCCAGTCCGACAGGGCGGTGTCCACCGGCAGCAGCAGCGCGTCCAGGGCCGCGTTGCCCTCCAGCGCGGCCTGCTCGACCTGTTCCATGCTGACCATGTCCATGCCGGTGTAGGGGCCGACCCCGGTGCGCCGCAGGGCGATGACATGGGCGCCGCAGCCCAGGGCCTCGCCGATGTCCTCGGCCAGGGTGCGCACATAGGTTCCCTTGGAGCAATGCACCTCCAGCTCGAACGCGTCGCCCTCGACCTCGCCCAGACGCAGGGCATGGATGGTGATCTCGCGCGGCTCGCGCTCCACCTCGATGCCCTCGCGCGCCAGCTTGTAGAGGCGCTCGCCCTTGTGCTTGATCGCCGAGTACATGGGCGGCAGCTGCGAGATCACCCCGCTGAAGCGCGGCAGCACCGCCTCGATCTGCTCGCGGCCGATGCCCTCGACCGGGCGCGTCTCCAGGATCTCGCCCTCGGTGTCGCCGGTGGTGGTGGTCTGGCCGAGCCTGACCCGCACCCAGTAGTGCTTGTCGGAGTCGAGCAGAAAGGCCGAGAGCCGCGTCGCGATGCCGAAACAGATCGGCAGCATGCCGTCGGCCAGGGGGTCGAGGCTGCCGGTGTGCCCCGCCTTCTGCGCGAAGAACAGTTGCTTGACCTTCTGCAGGGCTTCGTTGGAGGTGACACCCAGCGGCTTGTCCAGCAACAGGATGCCGTTGACCACGCGCCCGCGTGGACGTCTGCGTCGGCCCATGGGTTCAGTCCTCCTGCGTGGCGTCCGGCGCGTCCCGGTCCGCCTCGTCGCCGATATCGGATACCGCCTGCTCGATCAGCGAGGACAGGCGCATGCCGTGCTCCAGGGAATGGTCGTACTCGAAATGCAGCTGAGGGATGGTGCGCATCACCACCCGCTCGCCCAGGCGCTTGCGCAGAAAGCCGGCCGCGCGGTTGAGGGCCTGCTCGGTCTTGCGCGCCTGATCGCGGTCCATGAGGGTGAAGAACACGCGCGCGTGCGACAGATCGCGCACCACCCGCACCTCCTGGATGGTCACCTGCCCCAGGCGCGGGTCGCGCACCTCGTCGCGCAGCAGCAGCGCCAGCTCGCGCTGCAGCTCCGAGCCGACCCGCTCCTCGCGACCGAATTCACGCGTTGCCACAAGCCGTCCTCAGAGTTCACGCGCCACTTCGTAGCGCTCGAACACCTCGATCTGGTCGCCGGGCTTGACGTCGTTGTAGTTCTTCACGCCGATGCCGCACTCGGTGCCGGCCTTGACCTCCTGCACATCGTCCTTGAAGCGGCGCAGCGACTCCAGCTCGCCCTCGTAGATGACCACATTGTCGCGCAGCACCCGAATGGGGTTGTTGCGCTTGACCACGCCGTCGACCACCATGCAGCCGGCGATCGCGCCCAGCTTGGAGGAGCGGAACACATCGCGCACCTCGGCCAGGCCGATGATCTCTTCCTTGACCTCGGGCGTGAGCAGGCCGGCCACGGCCTTCTTCACGTCGTCGATGACCTCGTAGATGATGCTGTAGTAGCGCAGGTCGATGCCGTGCTCCTCGATCACGCGGCGGGCGCTGGCGTCGGCACGCACGTTGAAGCCGATGATGGCCGCGCCCGAGGTCATGGCCAGGTTGGCGTCGGACTCGTTGATCCCGCCCACGCCGGCGGCCACGATCTTGACCTTGGCCTCGTCGGTCTGGATCTTCAACAGCGACTCTTTCAGCGCCTCCACCGAGCCCTGCACATCGGCCTTGATGATGAGATTGACATAGGCCACATCGCCCTCGGCCATGCGCGAGAACATCTGCTCCAGCTTGGCGGCCTTCTGCTCGGCCAGGCGGCCCTCGCGCTGGCGCTCGCGGCGCAGCTCGGCCACCTCGCGCGCCTTCTTCTCGTCCGAGACCACCACCAGGTCGTCACCGGCATGCGGCGCGCCGGACAGGCCCAGCACCTGAACCGGGATCGAGGGACCGGCCTGTTTCACCTTCTGTACATTCTCGTCGAACATGGCGCGCACCCGGCCGAACTCGGTACCGGAGACGATGGGATCGCCCTGCTTCAGGGTACCGGACTGGACCAGCACCGTGGCCACCGGGCCGCGGCCCTTGTCCAGACTGGATTCCACGATGATGCCCTTGGCCGGGCCGTCCTCGACCACCTTGAGTTCCAGCACCTCGGCCTGCAGCAGCACCGCCTCGAGCAGATCCTCGACTCCCTCGCCGGTATGCGCGGAGACGCGGATGAACTGGGTGTCGCCGCCCCAGTCCTCGGGCACCACTTCCTCGGCCACCAGCTCCTGCATGACGCGGTCGGGATTGGCCTCGGGCTTGTCCATCTTGTTGATCGCCACGATCAGCGGCACCCCGGCGGCGCGGGCGTGCTGGATGGCCTCCTTGGTCTGCGGCATCACGCCGTCGTCGGCGGCCACCACCAGGATGATGATGTCGGTGGCCTTGGCCCCGCGTGCGCGCATGGCCGAGAAGGCCGCGTGCCCCGGGGTGTCCAGGAAGGTGATCATGCCGTGATCGGTGTTCACGTGGTAGGCGCCGATGTGCTGGGTGATGCCCCCGGCCTCGCCCGCCGCCACGCGGCTCTTGCGGATGTAATCGAGCAGCGAGGTCTTGCCGTGGTCGACATGCCCCATGATGGTGACCACCGGGGCGCGCGCCACCAGCTCGCCCTGTTGCAGCTCCTCCTCGACCGCGGCCAGCACTTCCTCCTCGGCGTCCTTGACCTTCTCCTCGACCGCCTCGTGGCCCATTTCCTCGACCACCAGCATGGCGGTCTCCTGGTCCAGGGGCTGGTTGATGGTGACCATCATGCCCATGTTCATCAGGGTCTTGATCACCTCGGCGGACTTGACCGCCATGCGCTGAGCCAGGTCGCCCACGGTGATGGTCTCGGGCACCTCGATGCGAAGCCGTTTCTTCTCCACCGGCTTCTGGAAACCGTGCTGCTGGTCCTCTGCGGCCTGGTCACGACGACCGCGCTTGCCGCCCTTGGCGCGCTTGCCGCGCTTGTCGTCGGACACATGCAGCTCGCGCCGCCGGCCGCCACCGCGCTTGCCGCGCGGCTCCTCGCGGCTGGGCGCGGCGCGCATGCGCTTGGGTTTCTTGGGCTCCTCGGCGGTCTTGGCCGGCTCGGCGGCGGGCGCGGGCTGGGCCGCGGCGGCCTCGGCCTGGCGGCGCGCCTCTTCCTCGGCGGCCTTGCGGGCCTCCTCGGCGCGCTTGCGCTCCTCCTCTTCCTGGCGGCGCTTCTCCTCCAGGGCCTTGCGGCGCGCCTCTTCCTGGGCCGCGAACTGTTCGCGCTGGGCCTTCTGCTCCTCCAGCGCGCGCTGGGCCGCCTCCATCTCGCGCAGGGCGCGTTCCTTCTCGCTCTCGGTCTGGGCGGGTTTCTTGACCACGGTACGCTTGCGGCGCACCTCCACCGACACGGTCTTGGCGGGCGCGCGGGCGGCGCGCGTGGCGCGGCTGCCGCTGGCCGGCACCTTGAGCTCGGTGGTGGTGCGGCGCTTGAGGGTCACCTTGCGCGGCGCCTCGGCCGTATCCTTCTTTTCGGCCTTGCCGTGGCTGCGACGCAGATGCTTGAGCAACGCGATCTTCTCCTGCTCGGTGATCACGTCGTCGGCGGACTGCTTGGGCACGCCGGCGTCGTTCAGTTGCTTGAGCAGGCGATCAACCGTGGTGCCTACGTCCGAGGCCAGTTGATTGACGGTTACTTCACTCATGCCGACTCCCCATCACTTCTCTTCTTCCGCTTCTTCCGCAAACCATGGCGCGCGCGCTGTCATGATCAGCTCCCCGGCCCGCTGTTCGTCCATGCCGTCGATCTCCATCAGCTCGTCCACGGAACACTCGGCCAGGTCCTCCATGGTGGCCACGCCGCGCGCCGCCAGTTGCACCGCCAGGGCCTCGTCCATGCCTTCCATGTTGAGCAGGTCCTCCGCCGGCGGGGTGTCGCTGAGCACCTCCTCCTGGGCGATGGCCTTGGTCAGCAGGGCGTCGTTGGCGCGGTTGCGCAGCTCCTCGACGATCTCCTCGTCGAATTCCTCGATGGCCAGCATCTCGGCCTCGTCCACATAGGCGATCTCGTCCACCGAGGTGAAGCCTTCCTGCACCAGGATGGCGGCCACTTCCTCGTCCACGTCCAGCTCTTCCATGAAGCGCTGGATGAACTCCTGGGCCTCGGCCTCGGCCTTTTCCTGGGCCTGCTCCTCGCTCATCACGTTCAGCTCCCAGCCGGTGAGCTGGCTGGCCAGACGCACGTTCTGCCCGCCGCGGCCGATGGCCTGGGAGAGGTTCTCGTCCTTCACCGCGATGTCCATGCTGTGCTTGTCCTCGTCCACCACGATGGAGACGACATCCGCCGGCGACATGGCGTTGATGACGAACTGGGCGGGATTCTCGTCCCACACGATGATGTCCACGCGCTCGCCGGCCAGCTCGTTGGAGACGGCCTGCACGCGCGAGCCGCGCATGCCGACGCAGGCGCCGACCGGGTCCACGCGGGCGTCCAGGGCGCGCACCGCGATCTTGGCGCGCAGGCCCGGGTCGCGCGCCGCACCCATGATCTCGATCGCGCCCTCGTTGATCTCGGGCACCTCCAGCTTGAACAGCTCGATCAGCAGCTCCGGCGCGGTGCGCGAGGCCAGCAGCTGCGGGCCGCGCATCTCGGTGCGCACGTCGAACAGGAAGGCCCGCAGGCGGTCGCCCACGCGCGCCACCTCCTTGGGGATGACCTCGCTGCGCGGGATCAGGGCCTCGGCGTTCTCGCCCAGGTCGAGCACGATGGTGCCCTTGTCGGCGCGCTTGACCAGGCCGGTGATGAGCTGACCGACCTTGTCCTGGAAGGCGTCGATGACCTTGGCCCGCTCGGCCTCGCGCACCTTCTGCACGATCACCTGCTTGGCAGTCTGGGCGGCGATGCGGCCGAACTCGATGGAATCGATCTGCTCCTCGACATAGTCGCCGGGCTGGATCTCGGGATCACTCTCGCGCGCGGCCGACAGCGTGATCTCGGCCATCGGATTCTCCAGCACCGGGGTCTCGGCGTCGTCCACCACCAGCCAGCGGCGGAAGGTCTCGTAGTCGCCGGTCTCGCGGTCGATCTGCACCCGCACCTCGATGTCCCCGCCGTGCTTCTTGCGGGTCGCCGAGGCCAGCGCCGCCTCGATCGCCTCGAAGATGACATCCTTGTCCACACCTTTTTCGTTGGAGACCACGTCCACCACGAGCAGGATTTCTTTGTTCATCGCTCTACCTTCGCCTAAAACTGCGGCACCACCCGTGCCGTATCGATATCGTTCATTGCCAGGGTGACTTCCTCGCCATCCACCAGCATCCTCAGCGTCTGCGGATCGGCCGCGAGCAGCCGACCGCGATAGTTCTTGCGCCCAAGCACCGTGGACTTGAGCCGGACGCGCACCACGGCATCCACATAGCGCTGAAACTGCTCCGGCGTATACAGCGGCCGGTCCATGCCCGGCGATGACACCTCCAGGGTGTATTCGCCGGAGATGGGATCCTCCACGTCCAGCACGGCGCTCAGCTGGCGGCTGACCTTCTCGCAATCACCGAGATCGACCCCCGCCTCCTGCCGCTCAATATAGACTCGCAGCAGCTGGCCGCCATCCTGGCGCGGCAACAGTTCCAGGCCCCAGCACACATAGCCCAGGGAGGTGACCACCCCCTCGACCAGTTTCTGCAGATCCTGTGGAATCCTGTTCATCGCGTCCAAAAAACAAAAAATGGGCCTAGGGCCCATTTCCTGAAACGATGCCCGGCACTCGGCCGGCGCACCCGGAATACAAAAAAACCCCGTAAACGGGGCCTGAGCTACTTCCGCCCGCGTGGACGAAAACCCTTGCCGAAGGCCTCTTCAACACACGCCAACCTTCAACTGCGGGAATTCTAGTCTCGCGCGCCCGGAGCGTCAATCACTTTGTTACTCTTTAAGTTAGCCCAAAGCCGTAATGTCCCCTTTTGATTTCGGGAGGGGCGGTGACAGAGGAGACCATTGCGATGACACGGAAGGCTGTGGACCGGCTGGGAGTGGTTCAGCAGGTTGTCGAGCAGCAGTTACGGCAAAAAGAGGCGGC
>JALVTT010000020.1 GCA_027024025.1 Sedimenticola sp. | reverse complement strand
ATCGGTCCTATACTGCCTCCTCACAGGAAAGGAACACGTCGATCAGCTCTCGAGCCAAGAATAACCGCTCCCGGCTCCGAGGGATATGATCACATGGGATCTGACAGATAATCAAGGGTGTTCGTGGAATACCGTTGGACCACGACAGGAGTCAGCATGCGTCAGCACCCGCGAATCCCCCTGCAGCATCCGATCGAGCTGGACTGCCAGCGCCGTCAGCGGATATTGAAATGCACGACCCGCAACATCAGCGCCGGCGGCCTGCTGGTCAGGGGCGCGGCCGATCTGCGCCGGGGCGACCGGCTGCGCATCACGCTCAAGCCCAGTGAGGGGGACAGGCTGGTGCTGCAGGGCCGGGTCGCGCGCCAGACCGGCGACGCCTGCGCCATCGCGTTCGAGAACCTGTCCCATGACGACGCCCGGCGGCTCGATGAACTGCTCACCCCGCACTGGGACGGTGGCAGCCTGCTCGACGGGGTGATCTCCATCGCGCCCTGGGTGGACGGCGACGACCTGGCCACATGGATGCGCTACACCACCCTGCTGAGCAGCTGGCGTCATCCCAATACGTTCTAACGCCGCTCGACCTGATCCACCACCTGCCGCGCCTGTTCCACCGTGGCCCGCACGCCCTCCCGGGCCTGCTCGATGACCGCCTGGCCGAAGGCCGCCTGCTGGCGCCTGACCGCCGCGCTCAGGGCCTGCCCCTTGAGCACACGCCCGTCGATCCGAACCTGGTAGGGCAGGGTCGCGTAGGCCAGCAGGGGCGTGGCCTGCTCCATGGCGCCCGGCTCCACCGCGCTGTACTCGTACCAGCAGCTGGCCTCGCGCGCGCCTGAACGCACCGCCACCACCGCGTATTCAGGCCGCACGAAACGGTTGCCGGCATGCTGCCAGCCGGCCACATCGGTGCCGCTCAGATCGGCCGCCAGGCCGCGGCAGAAACTCACCCGCGGATCCTCCTGCGGGCCGCCGCAGGCGGCCAGCAACAGGCCGGCGCCGAACACAGCACATCCCAATATCTTTCTCATATCGCGCTCCTGCATGATCGTGCCCAGAGAATACAACAGCCCCAGATCGAGTAGGAGGCTGGGGTGCCCGCCATCCCAATCAATCCGTCTGACGTGCAGCTCCGCATCACGCGGTTTATGCGATACACCGGAGCCACCACACATCGTCAAGCATGGAAGCCAATCCCGCTACCATCGACAGCGGCGCCCCGCGCCAAACCTAGACATGATGTTTTGACCTGCCCAACCCCCAACATAATCCACGTTCGTTGAGGTTGGGCAGGTCAAAACATCATGTCTAGAGCACAAAAAAAAAGGGCCGGTCCCAAATGAGACCGGCCAGGGGACATCGGTGCTAACCGATGGAGAGGTATTGCTAGATCGGCCCCTCGGATAAACCGAAGGACACCGGACCTGATCCTTGGCCCTTGTTGGCGTGAACTATCCACGAAAACACCGAAAAAAGCGAACCCCTGTCGCGTCGGGTAAAGGTGACAGATCTGTCAGTCCCCAACACACCACCTTAATGAGGGCCTAATGCCCATGTATTTTCAGGAATCGGTCAGCAGATCCGGGAATACCGTATCCAGAGAGGTCCAGAAGCGCGATACATCCTCGACCGCCGCCGTTGCCTTCCCACCGCCTCGCCGGGAAAATCCCTGATCTCCGAAGCCACGCAGGTCTCCGGCTCCAGTCCTCGCGTAGCCGCGTCTCCAGCCAGGTGATCAGCTCGTGGGATCCGCTTGTGCGCCTTGCGGGCCTCGCGTCTTCACCTGTCTGGGATTCACTGCGCCCGCTCCGCGGCATAGCCGTCAACCTCCTGGTTGCGCCGCAGTTCCCCGCTGATAGTGCTGGGTGAGCGCCCCAGTGCCTGTGCGATCTGTCTTTGTGTCTGACCCAGGCCCTTCAGCACCGAGATCTGGTATCGTTCCTCTTGAGTCAGTTGCATACGGTGCCTCATGTGCATGCCTGTCTGGTATTGGTGTCAGAGCTACCCTTTCTAGGCGGCAACTGACTCCCTCTTCCGCTCCAGGCGTTGCAGTTATTACGTGAATTCAGGACACGAAATAACGAAAAGTCTCAGAAAGGGGCTACAACTCCCGTGTGGCGAGGAAGCGGATCTCCGGCCAGCGCTCCTCGGTCAGGGAGAGATTGACCCGGCTGGGGGCCAGATAGACCAGCTGGTCGTCACCGTCCAGGGCCAGGTTGTCGTGGGCCTTGTCGCGAAAGCGCTTGAGCGCCTTCTCGTCGTCGCAGGCCACCCAGCGCGCCAGCTGCACCTGTACCGGCTCGACGATGGCCTCGACCCCGTACTCGCCCTTGAGCCGGTGGGCCGCGACCTCGAACTGCAGCACGCCCACCGCGCCCAGGATGATGTCGTTGTTGCGCAGCGGCCGGAACACCTGGGTGGCCCCCTCCTCGCACAACTGCAGCACGCCCTTCTGCAGCTGCTTGAGGCGCAGCGGGTCCTTGAGCACCACGCGCCGGAACAGCTCGGGCGCGAAATACGGGATGCCGGTGTACTTGAGGGTCTCGCCCTCGGTGAAGGTATCGCCGATCTGGATGGTGCCGTGGTTGTGCAGGCCGATGATGTCGCCCGGAAAGGCCTCTTCGACCGCCTGACGGGCGTCGGCCTGAAAGGTGATGGCGTCCGATATGCGGGTCTGCTTGCCGATGCGCACATGCTGCATCTTCATGCCCTTGCGGTAGCTGCCGGAACAGACCCGCAGAAAGGCCACCCGGTCGCGGTGCGCCGGGTCCATATTGGCCTGGATCTTGAAAACGAAGCCGCTGAACTTTTCCTCGTGCGGGTCTACCCTGCGCTGCACGGCCTCGCGCGCGCGCGGCGCGGGGGCGTAGTCGGCGAAGGCGTCGAGCAGTTCCTCGACGCCGAAGTTGTTGATCG
>JALVTT010000019.1 GCA_027024025.1 Sedimenticola sp. | reverse complement strand
GTGGTGTAGCTGTCGCGGTGGTAGCTGGAGCGGTGGATGCGCTCGCGCCAGCAGCGTTCCTCGGGCACCGAGACCTGGATGGTGTCATAGATCGGCTTGACCTTGATGACCCGCGCCACGTCCTCGAAGGCGTGGTCCTCTTTCCAGTGATGCCTGTCGTGCGCCCAGCGCGGGCTGGCGCTGGCGCAACCGCTCACGCCGATGCTCAGGGCCAGCAGGGAGGTGGTGATCAGCTTGTTCATCTCGCTTCTCCTTTCAGTCGGTTTCGGTCAGGGATGACCCCTGTGTCCTGAAAGATAGCGAGGCGAAGCTGAATGCCCGCTGAACGGCGCGGGCGGGAGGCTCCGGCTATTTGAACAGGGCCGCGTTGAGCCAGAAATGGGTGGCGATGCTGGCCGCGTAGCCCAGGGCGATGACCGGGGTCCATTTCAGGTGGCCGAAGAAGGTGTAGATGCCGCGTGCCTGGCCCATCAGGCCGACCCCGGCGGCGGAGCCGATCGACAGCAGCGAGCCACCGACCCCGGCGGTCATGGTGACCAGCATCCACTGGCCCTCGCTCATCTCCGGGTGCATGGTCAGGACCGCGAACATCACCGGGATGTTGTCCACGATCGATGATAGGAGGCCGACCGCGATGTTGGCCTCGGTGGGCCCCCACTGGGTGTACATCACCTCGGAGGCCAGGGCCAGGTAGCCGAGGAAGCCCAGGCCGCCCACGCACAACACCACGCCATAGAAGAACAACAGGGTGTCCCATTCGGCGCGCGCCACGCTGCGGAAGATGTCGAAGGCCACGGGCGAGCCGATCTCGTGGTTGTCGGCCTTCAGCAGGCGGTTCTCGCGCATCTTGAGGAAATAGCCGAAGAACTGCAGATAGGCCAGGCCGGTGAGCATGCCGATCACCGGCGGCAGTTCGAGGAAACTGTGGAAGCACACCGCGGTGGTGATGGTCAGCAGGAACAGGGCCACCACCACCAGGGCGCCGGGCCTGAGCCGGGCCGGATCGGTGTCCGCCGCGGGTTGCTCCCTGCCGATGGTCAGCGACATCACCGCGGCGGGCAGCAGCCAGTTGACCAGGGCGGGCACGAACAGTACGAAGAAGGCCCAGAAGTCGATCAGGCCCTCGGGGGTCTCGATCCCCTTCTGCCAGACCATCAGGGTGGTGATGTCGCCGAAGGGCGAGAAGGCGCCGCCGGCGTTGGCCGCGACCACGATGTTGATACAGGCGACCACCACGAAGCGGCGGTTGTCTCCGGCTACCGCCAGGACCACCGCGCACATCAGCAGGGCGGTGGTCAGGTTGTCGGCGATGGGGGAGATGAAAAAGGCCAGCAGGCCGGTGATCCAGAACAGGGCGCGCAGGCCGAATTTCTTCTTGATCAGCCAGCTGCGCAGGGCGGTGAACACGTTCAGCTCGTCCATGGCGTTGATGTAGGTCATGGCCACCAGCAGGAACAGCATCAGCTCGGCGTATTCCAGCAGGTTGTGGCGCACCGCGGCCTCGACCGTTCTGGACAGGCCCAGCGGCTGGTAGGCGATCGCGATCAGGGCCCAGATCAGGCCGGCGCCCAGGATCACCGGCTTGGACTTGCGCAGATGGGTGAACTCCTCGGCCATGACGAACAGATAGGCGACCGCGAAGATGATCAGCGCCGCCAGGCCGGTGCCCGAGCCGGTCATGGCGGGGACGTCGCCCTCGCCGGAGGCCAGGGCCAGGGTGGGGAACAGCAGCAGGGACAGGACGGCGGAGAGGGTCTTCATGCGGATTTCCGGGAAGCGGGTTCACAAAAACCGCGACAGCATAGCCTTGGGGCAGAGGGGCCGCAATGACCTTTGTCAGTCTGGGGCTGGATGCCTCAGCGGCGCCGGCGGCGTTTGCGGGACCGTCCTTTGTAGGCTGCAAGATAGGGCATGACCTGGGAGTAGGGTAGTTGCGCGAGCCCGCCGAACTGCTGTTCGGCGGTCTTCAGCAGGGTGAAGATGTCCGGCACCCTGTCGGGGTCGTCCGCCCCGGGTTCGACCAGGGCGCGGATGCCGCGCATGCCCCCCACCTGAATACGGATGGCCTTGCCGTGCGCCAGCATGGCCTTGTCGTCCAGGGTGCGCAGGGCGAAGTGGGCCTGTTCGCGCAGCGTGGCGAGCACGGCCAGGCAGCGCGCGTGGCCGGCCTCCGAGCGGCAGCTCACGCCCTCGCGTTCGGCGATGCAGAAGCGTTCGGCCTGTGAGCAGTCGACTTGGTTGGTCAGGATGCTTTTCTCGAAGGCACAGGCGCGTTCGTTGACCTCGCGGTAGGTCTGGCGAAAGGCGTCCTGGTCCATTATTCGGCCTGTTTGAAGCGGTGGATGAGCCGCCGTTCGCGTTTGTTCGGGCGATGGCTGGGCGCCGGCTGGCGGGCCCGTTCCTCGCGGATCTGTTCGGTCAGCGCCTGGCGCCGGGCGTGACTCTGTTCGGACTCGATATAGAAGTGGCGCGCCTCGCTGGCCGGGCGGCGTTGCCTGGGGATGGCGGCCACCTCGATCTCCCACTCGAAAGGCCCCTTGCTGATGTGCAGGCGCGAGCCGATATGCACCTCCTTGCCCGGCTTGGTGCGCTGGCCGTTGAGGTGGACCTTGCCGCCCTGTACGGCCTCGGCGGCCAGCTTGCGGGTCTTGAAGAAGCGCGCCGCCCAGAGCCATTTGTCCAGGCGCATGCGTTCGGGGACGTCGGCCATCTGGCTGCTCGCGGCGGTGCTCAGGTCACGGCGTCTTCGGAATGGTCCAGGGTGTGTGCCGGGGTCTCGTGCGCGGGGATGTGCAGCAGCGGGTCCAGCTCGCCACGGGCATCCATGGCGGCCATGTCGTCGAAGCCGCCGACGTGGAAATCGTCGATGAAGATCTGCGGCACGGTGCGGCGCTGGCTGCGGCTCATCATCTCGGCGAAGCGTTCCTGGTCCTGATCGACGCGGATCTCCTCCCATTCCACGCCCTTGTTCTGCAGCAGCATCTTGGCCCGCACGCAGTAAGGGCACATGGCGGTGGTGTACATCTCGATTTTCGGCATGGTTGTTGGTCCTCCTGAATCCCGCCCATCCTAGCAACAACGGTTTTTTGACACAGTTGGGGAAAACCCCTGATTGGTCGGTGGGGGATCGGGCGTCGCTTGCGGACTATTCCTGTGGCATGTGCAGTTTTTTTGTATCGCGCCCGGTCGTACTATAGGCCCACGTCCGAGCCAGGCATTCCAGTCCCATGAAAGAGTCCGCTCCCAAGGCCATCCATTTGTCCGACTACCAGCCGCCCAGTCATCGGGTCGAGCAGGTATCCCTGACCTTCGATCTGCGCGAGCAGGGCACCCGGGTGCTCAGCCGCATTCGGGCGCGGCGCAATCCCGACTTCCCCGGTGACGCCCGTGACTGGGTCATCCAGGGCGAGGGGCTGGAGACGGCCTGGCTGGCCATCGACGGACGCCGCCTGGGCGAGGCGGAATACCAGATCGAAGGCGGCAGTCTCCGGCTCAAGGGGCTGCCGGATCATTTCGAATTCAGTGCCGAGGTGGTGATCGCGCCCGAGTCCAATACCGCGCTCGAGGGTCTGTACCGATCCGGCGGCATGTTCTGCACCCAGTGCGAGGCCGAGGGTTTTCGCAAGATCACCTGGTATCCCGACCGTCCGGACGTGATGGCGCCTTTCGATGTGCGTATCGAGGCGGATCGCGAGCGCTATCCGGTGCTGCTGTCGAACGGCAACCCGGGCGACTCGGGCGAGCTGCCCGAAGGCCGCCACTATGCCGAATGGCACGATCCGCATCCCAAGCCCAGCTATCTGTTCGCGCTGGTGGCGGGTGACCTGGTGCATGTCGAGGAGGACTACACCACCGCCTCCGGGCGGCCGGTGCGCCTGCGTATCTATGTCGAGCCGGAGAACATCGGCAAGTGCGAGCATGCCATGCGTTCGCTGGTCCGGGCCATGCGCTGGGACGAGGCACGCTACGGCCGGGAATACGACCTGGATGTGTTCAACATCGTGGCGGTCAACGACTTCAACATGGGCGCCATGGAGAACAAGGGGCTGAACATCTTCAACAGCAAGTTCATCCTGGCCAGCCCGGAGACCGCCACCGATCACGACTTCCAGGGCATCGAGGGTGTGGTCGCGCACGAATATTTCCACAACTGGACTGGCAACCGCATCACCTGTCGCGACTGGTTCCAGCTTTCGCTCAAGGAGGGTCTGACGGTCTACCGGGACCAGGAATTCTCGGCCGACATGGGCTCGCGCGGGGTCAAGCGGATCGACGATGTGCGCCTGCTGCGGGCCCACCAGTTCGCCGAGGACTCGGGGCCCATGGCGCATCCGGTGCGCCCGGCCTCGTACATCGAGATCAACAACTTCTACACCGTCACGGTGTACGAGAAGGGTGCCGAGGTGGTGCGCATGCAGGCCAATCTGCTCGGTCCCGAGACCTTCCGCAAGGCCATGGACCTGTATTTCGAGCGCCATGACGGCCAGGCGGTGACCACCGAGGATTTCGTGGCCTGCATGGAGGACGCCTCGGGGCGTGACCTGACCCAGTTCCGCCACTGGTACGACTATGCCGGCACCCCGGAGCTGACGGTCAGTGATGAGTACGATCCCGACAAGCGGCGCTACACCCTGCGCATCCGCCAGCAGGTGCCGGACACCCCGGGGCAGAGCGACAAGCCGCCTTTCCATATCCCCTTCGCCCTGGGGCTGCTGGACGCGGCGGGCGAGGACATGGCGCTGTCGCTGGACGGCATGGAGGGTCAGGACGGCACCCTGATGCTGGAACTGCGCGAGCGTGAGCACCGCTTTGTGTTCGAGGACATTGCCGAGCCGCCGGTGCCCTCGCTGCTGCGCGGCTTCAGCGCCCCGGTCAAGGTCGAGTACGACTGGCAGGACGAACAACTGCTGCACCTGATGGCGCACGACAGCGACGGCTTCAACCGCTGGGACGCGGCCCAGACCCTGCTGCGGCGCGTGCTCCTGCGCATGGTCGCGCAGTACCGCGCCGGCGAGGCCATGCTGGTGCCGGGCGAGTTGCTCGCGGCCCTGCGCCACAGCCTGCTCGACGGCGAGGCCGAGGCCGCCCTGGTCGCTGAGCTGCTGACCCTGCCTTCGGTCGGCTATCTGGGCGACTTCATGCCGCAGGTCGATGTCGAGGGCCTGCATGCGGCGCGCAGGCGCCTGCGCGAGGTGGTGGCCGAACAGCTGCGCGAGGACCTGCTGATGCGCTTCGAACAGCTGCGTGACACCGGGCCCTATGCCCCGGAGCCGGAGGCGATCGGCCGGCGTCGTCTCAAGAACACCCTGCTCGGCTATCTGGCCGCGCTGGAGGACGAGGTGATCGAACAGCTCATCCTCAACCAGTACGGGGCAGGGCACAACATGACCGACGTGATGGCGGCCCTGAGCCTGATCGCGGACAGCCAGCGCCCCGCGCGCGAGGCGGTGCTGGCCGACTTCGAGCAGCGCTGGCGCGACGACGCCCTGGTCATGGACAAGTGGTTCAGCGCGCAGGCCGCCGCCGACCGCCCACGGGTGCTGGACGAGGTGCGCGGCCTGATGGAGCATCCCGCCTTCTCGCTCACCAACCCCAACAAGGTGCGCGCCCTGATCGGCGCCTTCGTCAATGCCAATCCGCTGCATTTCCACGCCGCCGACGGCAGCGGCTACCGCTTCCTGGCCGAACAGGTCCTGGCGCTGGATCCGCTCAACCCGCAGGTCGCGGCGCGCCTGCTGCGCGCCCTGGCGCGCTGGCGCCGGTATGACGAGGCGCGCCAGGAAGGGATGCGCGCCGCCCTGCGTCAGGTGCTGGAACACGAGGTATCCAAGGATGTGTACGAAGTGGCCGCGCGCAGCCTGGAGCTGTCATGAAGGCCCTGCTCATCGTCGCCCACGGCAGCCGTCGCGAGGCCTCCAACGAGGAGGTGCGGGCCCTGACCAGGGACCTGGCCAAGGCGGCGGGCGATGCCTTCGACCACGTGGACTGCGCCTTTCTGGAACTGGCCGACCCCTCCATCCCCGACGGCATCCAGCACTGCATCGACGCCGGCGCCGACCAGGTGGTCGTGGTGCCGTATTTTCTCTCCGCCGGCCGCCATGTGACCGAGGACATCCCGGCCCAGGTGGCGCTCAAGCAGGCGGAGCATCCGGACGTGGATATCCGCATCGCGGCCTATATCGGCTCCGCGCCGGGTATCGCCGATCTGCTGCTGGACACCGCCCGGCCTACCTGGCGGGCGTAGCCGTTCCGTTTACCGCTTGTGGGCGTGGATTCGGGCAGCTGATCGATTAAGCAATCCTTGTCCGGCCTGCGGAGAAAGTGGGTGGAGGCAAGGTAAAGTCCACCGCCTTGCTGCCGCTACAGATCCATGTGGCAAACAGGAGGTGAGTACCGATGCACAGCATCCAGGATCTGTTCGTGCTGATCGTCGAGCCCTCGCGGGTGCAGCGCCAGATCATCCGCAAGGCGCTGAGCCAGGCGGGCGTGGCGCACATCGACGAGGCGCAAGACGGCGCCGGCGCGCTGGCCGAGCTGGAGGCCATGGGCCCCGATCTGGTGGTCAGCTCGCTGTACCTGCCGGACATGACCGGAACCGAGCTGGTCGAGCGCATCCGCCATTCGGAGCATCATCCCGACACCGCCTTCATGCTGATCTCCAGCGAGACTCGATTCCGCTATCTCGACCCGGTGCGCCAGGCCGGCTCGGTGGGTATCCTGCCCAAGCCCTTCAGCCAGGAAGAACTGATGATCGCCCTGCAGGCCACGCTGGACCTGGTGCATCCCGACGCCCTGTCGCTGGACGAAGCGGGCGCCGGTTCGCTGCGCGTGCTGGTGGTGGACGACAGCGGCATGGCCCGCCGGCATATCAGCCGCGTGCTGGCCGGCATGGACATCCCGCCGGAGAATATCGACACCGCGACCAACGGGCGCGAGGCCCTGCGGATGATCGAGGCCAACTACTATGACTTTGTGGTGTCGGACTACAACATGCCCGAGATGGACGGCAAGGAACTGGTCGAGCACATCCGCAGGGAATCCAGCCAGAGTTCCATCCCGGTGCTGATGGTCACCAGCGAGACCGACTCCAACCGCCTGGCCGCGGTGCAGCACGCCGGGGTCTCGGCCATCTGCGACAAGCCCTTCGAACCGGCCACGGTGCGCCAGCTGATCGGACAGTTTCTCGCTGCCTGAGGCGCGGCTTTGCCGCTACAATGGCGCCTCAGTCGTAACGTTGCAGCGGTAATCTCCATGCGTCATCCCGTGCTTTCTGGCCTGTCTCTGTCCGTCCTGCTGCTGGCCGGATGCGGCTCGCCCTATCCGGTCCGCCAGCAGCCGCCCGCGCCCATCCAGTCCAGCCGCGAGGCCGCGCCGCCGCCGGCGCCCACCCAGTCCAGCCGCGAGGCCGCGCCGCCGCCCGCGCAGGGCGCCGCCGAGGTGCATGCCTACCGGCCCCCGCAACCGCGGGTGGCCATGGTGCGGGCCCCGTCCTCGCGCGCGGTGCGGCGCCTGATGCAGCGCGCCGCCAGCCAGCGCCGGTCAGGGGACTATGCCGCCGCCCAGGCCAGCCTGGAACGGGCCCTGCGCATCGAACCGCGCAACCCGCGCCTGTGGAACCGCCTGGCCCGCGTCTCCCTGTTGCAGCGCGCCTATGCCCGGGCCGAACAGTTCGCCGCCAAATCCAACGCCCTGATCCAGGCCGACGATGTGCTGATGGCCGACAACTGGTCGCTGATCGCACAGGCGCGCCGCGCGCGCGGCGATCGCGCCGGCGCGCGCGAGGCCGAGCGGCAGGTGCGCAGCCTGGAATACTGATCCGCCGACGTCTTCCTGAGCGGCGGGCCAGAGGCAAGGAACGGCCCGGATTCTGCGGCGACCCTATCCTGTAAGCCCGAGCCGTTCCAATGGACTGGTCACGCCTTGCCCGCCCTTGTTCAACACATGGGTGTAGATCATGGTGGTGGATACATCCGCGTGGCCGAGCAGCTCCTGAACCGTGCGGATGTCGTTGCCCTGCTCCAGCAGGTGGGTGGCGAAGGAGTGCCGCAAGGTATGACATCCCACCCGCTTGTGGATGCCCGCCCGCGCGGTGGCACGTTTCACTGCCCGCTGAACCGAAGACTCGTGCAGATGGTGTCGGCGTATCGTGTCGCTGCGCGGGTCTACCGAAAGCCGCGCGCTCGGAAACACCCACTGCCAGCGCCACTCCCGGCCGGCATTGGGGTGTTTCCGTGACAATGCATTGGGCAGCAAGACCTCTCCATGACCGGCCTCCAGATCCTGCCGATGAAGCACCCTGACCTCATCCAGATGAGTCCGCAGCCGGTCCATCAAAGGCGCGGGGAAGGGGACCACCCGATCCTTGCCGCCCTTGCCGTGCCGCACGGTGATCTGCCGATAACCGAAATCGAGATCCTGAACCCGCAGCCGCAAGCCTTCCATGAGCCGCATGCCGGTGCCGTACAGCAGGGCGATGATCAGCCCGGGCACGCCCCCGGTCTGTGACAGCAGACGGCTTACCTCATCCACCGTCAGAACGACAGGCAGCCGTTTAGGCCGTTTTGCATAGGCAAAAGGGCCAAGCTCCAGCGGCCGGTCCAGAATATGGTTGTAATAGAAGGCGCAGGCGTTCAACGCCTGGTTCTGAGTATTCGCCGAGACATTGCGCCGAACCACGAGAGCCTCCAAAAAGGCGCGTACTTCATTGGCTCCCAGCGAATCCGGCGAATCGCTGCCGGCATGCCGGCAGAGCCGCTCCAGCCAGCGGCGATAGCTTTCTTCAGTTCTCCACGAATAGCCGCGACGCCTGATTTCCCGGATCAGCCGCTGCTTCCATTCCGGTAGATCGTCCGGCAGGGGTGCTTCCTGACGCGCCAGCGTCGGATGTTCCAATGGCAGGCGCCGGGCTTGGTCCTTGAGCGCTTCCCAATCCAGCTCGTTCGCAAGGGGACTGCGTACAAACCGGAAAAGCTGTTCAACCGCATCAACCGCCTGGATCACCTGCCAATCGGCAAGGCCCACTTGAGCGCACAAGCGTTTGTGCCAGGCCCTTACCTGCGCGCCCTTGTGTTGCCTCAACGGGATATCGAACGCTTCCAGGTACTGCCGCGCCCGCAACCGATACCAGGGTAACTGTTTTGGCTTGATCCCCTGAGCCTTCAAATAGTCGAGATAACGGCCCCAAAACTTGCGAACAGCCTCTTCATCCTGATGTTTCATTCCATTGCTCCTCCATGCCCATCGGATGAAATAGAGAACAAAGATAGAACAAATGGAAGGCGTTGTCCAGCCGGTGATATCCCGCAGCCGCATATCACGACAAAGGCCGCTGCAGCATATCACCGTGAAGGCAGCAGCCGTTTTTCCCGGGCTGGGATCTGTTGGCGAGAAACGCCGAACCGAGGCCTTTTTCCTTACTGCACATAGGGATTTGCATGTAACGCCATGATTCTGCTAGGGTTGTGGAGGAGGTTTGATTTTGTCGTGGTAGGCGCCGTGGCCGGTTCTGGTAAGGTCTGCGAGGCAGCCTGGCCGGTGATATGCTGCAGCAGCATATCACGACGGAGGCGGATTCAGGCTAATACACTGTTAGCGATAATCAGGAATTAATTTATCGGTTCTTTCTATGTTTCATGCTCTCCCAAAGTTCGAGCATGAAATTGGTGCTAAATCAATATTCAGTGGAGCATGAAAGCTGTTAGTTTTGTGCAAGCTTCAAAAGATAAAAAGCATGATCTGGCAGTAAATCATCATTCAGTGGAGCTAGAAAGCTGTAAATCTTGTGGTAGTTCAAAAGATAAAAAGCACAATTTGGTAGTAAGTCACCGTTCAATGGAGCTTGAAAGCTGTCACTTTTGTGCAAACTTCAAAAGATAAAAAGCACAATTTAGCGGTAAGTCATCGTTCAGTGGAGCTTGAAAGCTGTTAGTTTTGTGCAGAGTTCAAAAAATAAAAAAGCACAATATGGCAGTAAATCAACATTCGGTGGAGCTTGAAAGCTGTTAAATCTAAGGAGCAAACCAGTGTTGCCTTTAGTGGTTGTAAATACATTATCGTAAAATTTGGGCGAAGTGGAAAAAACACTTTAAAATCAAATGTTTCGCTAACAAGGCAACCCACATGAAAACCAACTCAATCAGCCCCTTGTGCTACAGTCGCTACCGCTCCATTTTAGCACAAGCGTCTGCTTGAGTTGTTTTCATGTGGTTGGGGCGTTAGGGCTTAAAAGGAAAAAACAATATGAATATCGCCGAGTTATATCAACTAACACAATGGATAGATGACAATATTCGGGCAAAAGATATTGTTGGGAAATATCAAGCAATCCATAATGTCCTACAACAAAATGCGCAAGTAGGTCAGCAACAACAGCCACTTGAGCCACATAAAGAGTCATTGATAAAAACAGTTTTAGATATATCTTTGGAAGAACTAAGCATTGATCAGTTAGCGTTTCTTTATAGTTTAGGAATTGCTGATTATCTCGGAAGTCATGCTGTGTCAAATATTGAAGATATTCTATATAGAAATGCCCTTGACATACCTACAGCAGCTACAGAATTTAATAAAATAGTTGATTCCATAAATAATGGTTTAACAAAATCAGAACAAATTAAGAATGGACTCTCTGGGTTAGTCGATGTTGAAGAACTTCCAATAGATGAAGCTCTTATAAGAGTTGGATTTACAAAAGAAGCGGCTGTTAATAATGTTGCTGATTGGAAAAAATGGTCATCTATTTGGTACGACATTGGCAGGGGCATTGCTTTGGCGCACGATCGTGCTCCTGAAGATGTGAAAGTTGTTGGAGCAAAGAAAGGATCGATAGTAATTGAACTTGCTGTGGCATATGCAATAGCCAAGACAACTGGAAAAATCATTTTGTTTGCCCTTCAGGTGGCTGAAAAAGTTCTTGCTATTAAGAAACAAGTGGCAGAAATAAATCATCTTGAACTTAAAAATGATCAAATAGCCAAACAATTAGAACAGGAAGCTAGTAATTTGGTTGAAGAAAAGAAAAAATCTATAACTACTCTTATATTTGAAGAGCTTGGTATTAATGATGATGCTGATGGTGAAAAAAGAACTGCCCTTGAAAAAGCCATTAAAAAATTAATCGACTTTATTGAGCGTGGTGGTGATGTTGATTGTGTGCTGCCTACAGAAACAGAAGAAGGCGCAGATTCTGTGGATATAAAGTCAATACGTGATGAGTTCAAGGAAATTAGAATTATAGAAAATAAAATCAAGCACCTTGAACATAAAGAGCCCTAACAAACTCATCCAGAGGGACTTTCAAAAGCGTCGCGGCTTTTGCAAAAAACGCAAAACCCGCGCCCCTTTTGAAAGCCCCTGATGAGGGCGTTAGATGATGGAAAGGGAATGGCGTTTACATTAGAGAAAGTCGTACCTTGGGGAAGGTCATATGATGAATATGTGTCAATGTTTTCTTTGTCAGAGAACGATCTTGCCAAGAAAATCATAGGGTGTAGTGATGGCCCAGCCAGTTTCAATTGTGAACTGACCCGCAAGGGTGGAACTGTTGTATCTGTTGATCCTATTTACAGATTTTCAGCGAAAGAGATAGAGGTAAGAATAGAAGAAACATATTCTGCTGTTCTGGAACAGACAAAGGAAAATGAAAGGGATTTTGTTTGGAAAGATATCAAGAACCCCGATGAATTGGGCCAAGTAAGAATGAGTGCCATGAAGCGGTTCCTTTCCGATTACCCGGAAGGGAAGGAGCAACGCCGCTATATCAACGCAGAGTTGCCCATTTTGCCGTTCTCGGATAAGGAGTTTGATTTGGCACTATGCTCCCATTTTCTGTTTCTTTATAGCGAGCATTACACCTTTGATTTTCATATTCAGTCTATTGCTGAAATGTGTAGGGTGGCAGGCGAGGCAAGAATATTTCCAGTGCTTGAGCTGGGGGCAAAGAAATCTCGTCATCTCGCAGGTGTTGTTGAGGAGCTACGATCTAAAGGCTATGAATGTAGCATAGAAAAAGTTGATTATGAATTTCAGAAAGGTGGCAACGAAATGTTGAGGGTAAAAATCATCTAACAAACGCGTCAACCCGGACTGGCAAACCCGCCGCTCCCTTTCGGTCGCTCTGGGCTTGCCAGCCGGTTACGCAAATCGTTGGCCTTAAGAAACGATGGAACGAATTCAGCCATTTGACGCACAAAAATTAGAAGCGGCTTGCCGAATTCTTGGCGATACTGATCGTGGGCTTACCGGTTCAGAGATTGGATATCTACTTCAAGACTGCAAACTGGTCGATGTCAGTCCGACAATGACTAAATGGAAGAGGCTCTTTAATGCGCTCGTTGAAGCCCAGAATAAATACCAGGTCGGAAACCACCTGATAATGTTTATTAATCGGGCACTTGACCCAGTCAAATACGCCCGAAACAAAGAAAAGTTTGAATGGATGCGTACTGAGTTAAATATTGTGCTTTCATTTTCAGGTTTTTATGTTCGCGAAGACGGGAAGGTCATCCACAGCAGGAAAGAAACAACCTTGAAAGGTGCCCTTGCAAGGGCAGGTGCTCTTAGAGCGAAACTTGAACCTGAATCCGTGATTCCAGACCCCAGGAAACCGCATTGTGCCACGCCGATCGGGTAGCGGCCGTTATCAGCGGCATACGATCGGGTTTTTATGTGGAAAGGTGGGGAAATCTGTGCTGTAG
>JALVTT010000018.1 GCA_027024025.1 Sedimenticola sp. | reverse complement strand
TGCCTGGAAACGGACAAATCGGACGAAATTGGCCAATTTCCGGCCAGAGGGTAGGAGCCGCCGTGCTTCATCCGCTGCTGGCCGCCAGAAAGGCCCCTTCAGTCGGGTTATTTTCAACGGCCTGTTAGGGCGATATCGCTATCTGTCTTGCGCTTCTGCGCCAGCCGGCGCAGAAAACGAATCGCCGCCGGACCGATGGACCTGCCGCTGGAGTGCATCAAAGGTTCACCGCCGACGTCGCCAACGATCAGCCCGTCGATCCAACCACCTGCGCTCAGACGCCGGTACGTTGGCAGTGCCGCTTCCCTCACGGCTTGGCGATCCTTGGCTTTCAGAGCCGCTGTCAGTTCCTTGTTTCGGGTCATCGCCTTGGTTTGATCCAACAGCATGGCTCGACCATGACTAAGCAGGATGTTCCAGGTCCGATCATTAGCGGTCACTGTGTTGTCACCGATGCGTTCTTCCAATTGCTGGATAATGTGGGATTGTCCGATCCACAGGGCGAGCGCAATCACAACTAGCCCTGCAATGCTGAGTAACTGCAGTTGAAATCTGAGGGTAAATCTTTTCATGTGGGTGCCCCCGTGGTTCGATTGGACAGTGAACGAATCGGCTTATTCGACCGGGTTGCCGGCGGCCTTCCAGGCGGGGAAGCCGTCACGGTAGTAATAGACCTTCTTCCAGCCCCAGCTCACGGCCATGGCGGAGGCCTTGGAGCTGCGCATGCAGTGGTGGCCGTTGCAGTAGAACACCACCGGCTCGTCCTTCTTGACCTCGGCGGCCAGGGCGTCCTCGGTGAGCGCCTTTTTCACGTCCAGGTGGATGGCGCCGGGGATGCGTCCGGCGTCCCAGTCGCTGTCCTTGCGCGCATCTACGAAGGCGACCTCCTGCTCGAACAGCTGGTGCGCCTTGGCGGTGTCCACGGTGGTCGCGCCGTCCACGGTCGTCGGGGATTCCTTGGCCATGGCGGCGCCGGCAAACAGGGCGAGCAGGGCCAGGCCTGCGATACGGATCATCGGTTTCATTCGGGTCTCTCCAGATATCGGTTCGGGTTCGCTGGGCGCGGTTCTTCCATGCGCCCGGTAACCCACTTATCGGGAGGCCGGTGGAAAACTTTAGCCCTTGGGTGGATCTCCACCCATCAGCGGCCGCATGGCGTGCAGCAGCTTGGGAAAGAGCTGCGGGTTTTCGCGCTCCTCGCGCGCCAGCAGGGTCTTGAAATGCGCGCGCTGGGTAGGGGCGGAGAAACAGGCGGGACAGGAGTCGGGGATGACCGGCAGCGCCGCCTCCGCGGCGAAGGCGGCGGTCTGGGTCTCGCGCACATAGACCAGGGGCCGGATCACCCGCACATCGCCCGCGTCGTTGGTGTAGTGGGCCTTCATGGTGCCGAGCCGCCCCTGGTGGAAGGCCGACATCAGGAAGCTCTCGGCCAGATCGTCCAGGTGTTGCGCCAGGGCCAGTACGTTGTAGCCGTGCTCGCGGCAGGTGGAGTACATGATGCCGCGTTTCATGCGCGCGCAATAGCTGCAGAAGGAGTCGCCGCTCATGCGGGTCCGGGCGTCTTCCATGATGGGCTGTTCGCGGTAGTGCCAGCGCACGCCCAGGCGGTCGTAGTAGGCGGTCAGGGCGCGCGGGTCGAAGCCCTCCACCTCCGGGTCCACGGTGATCACCCCGAGTTCGAAGCGCACCGGGGCGTGCGCGCGCAGGTGCATCAGGATCTGCAGCAGCGACAACGAGTCCTTGCCGCCGGAGACCCCGAGCAGGACGTGGTCGCCCTCGCGGATCATCCGGTAGTCGGCGATGGCGCGCCCGACCTTGCGCAGCAGGGATTTGGGCGGGCGGGACCAGGGGGTGTCTTTCATGCGGCCTCAGATCTCCAGCACGATCTTGCCGTGGGTGTGTCCGGTCTCGATCAGGCGGTGTGCCTCGGCGGCCTGCGCCAGCGGCAGGGTGCGGGCGATGTGCGGCGTCAGGCGGCCGTCGTCGATCAGCGCGGCGCATTCGCGCAGGATGTCGCCCTGGTGGGCGCGCGCCTCGGCCAGGTCCTGCAGCATGGGGGTCAGCATCAGGGTGAAGGCGATCTGCAGGTTCTTGCTGCGCGCCTGCGACAGGTCGAGATCGCCGCCGGGGTCGAGCAGGGTGACCAGGCGGCCATAGGGCGCCATCAGGCCGATGCTGTCACGGAACACCCGCGGGCCGACGCTGTCCAGGCAGACCGGCACGCCACGGCCGCCGGTGAGCGCCATCACACGCGCCTGCACATCCTCCTGGCGGTAGTCGATGACCTGTTCCGCGCCCAGCGCGCCGGCCAGTTCGATGCTCTCGGGCGTGCCGGCGGTGGCCAGCACCCGCGCGCCGCGCGCCCGGGCCAGCTGTACCGCCACGTGGCCGACGCCGCCGGCCGCGGCATGGATCAGGACGGTCTCGCCGGCCTGCAGCCGGGCCTGGTCGAACAGGGCCTCCCAGGCGGTGATCAGGACCAGCGGGCAGGCCGCGGCCTGCACGAAGTCCAGGGTCTCGGGCATGGCCTCGGCCTCGGCCTGCTCGATCACCGTGTATTCCGCGTAGTTGCCCTGTTCCCGTCCCAGGCCGCCGTGACAGAACCAGACCCGCTCGCCGGGCCGGAAGCGCGTGACCCCCGGGCCGGTCTCGACCACCTCGCCGGCCCCGTCGCAGCCCAGGACGGCGGGCGGCTCGGCGCCGTGGAACAGGCCGCGCGCGCGGATCTTGGTGTCGATGGGGTTGACCCCGGCCGCGCGCAGCCGGACCTTGAGCTGGGTGGGACGCTCGATGCGCGGCTCGGGCAGGTCCACGGACTGCAGGACATCGGGTGCGCCGACGGCGCTCATCTGAATCGCGCGCATGGCTCAGACCTCCCTGGCGCTGACCGGCGCCAGCAGGGCGTACAGGATCCAGGAGAACCAGGAAAAGAAGAAGATCAGCAGGACCCACACCAGCTTTTCGCCGCCGTGGGTCTTGTCCGAGCGAAGGATCAGGATCACCGGCAGCCACCAGATGATGGCGGCCAGCAGCAGGCCGAACAGGCCCAGCCCGAGCAGGGTTCCCATGTTGCGTGTCCTCTGTGTGATCTGGCTGCTATGCTTGCAGCCCCTTTCCGATGAGACAAGTGTCCGATCTTGACCGATTCGCCGCAAGCCTTGATTCGTCTCCAGACCGAGCTGCGGGCCTGCCGCCGCTGCCCCGGGATGCACCCGCCGCCGGTGCTGGGTCAGCCGGTCCGCTCCCCGGTGCTGCTGCTGGGCCAGGCCCCGGGCGACAAGGAGCCCAGGCTGCAGCGGCCCTTCGCCTGGACCGCGGGCAAGACCCTGTTCAAGTGGCTGGCCGGTATCGGCCTGGACGAGCAGCAGGTGCGCTCCCGGGTCTATATGGCGGCGGTGTGCCGCTGCTTTCCGGGTAAGCGGCCGCGCGGCGGCGACCGGGTGCCCTCGCCGCGGGAGGTGGCCAACTGCCGCCACTGGCTGGAACGCGAGGCCGCGCTGCTGCGCCCGGAGCTGCTGATCCCGGTGGGCAAGCTGGCCATCGCCCAGTACCTGCCGGTGCAGCGCCTGAGCGAGGTGATCGGCCGGGTCCACCGGGTGGACTGCTTCGGGCGCGAGATCGACTGCATCCCCCTGCCGCATCCCTCCGGGGCCTCGACCTGGCACCGTACCGCCCCGGGCAAGGATCTGCTGGTCCAGGCGCTCGGACTGATCGGGGATCATCCGGCCTGGCGGGCGCTCAGATCGGAGTGACGCGGACCGAGGCGTCGCGCCGGTCGATGTCCAGGCGCAGCTCGGTGTACTCGTTGTACTCGTTCTCCGGGGTGGGGTCGTCGGCGCAGGCGCAGCCGCTGAGCACCGACTGGAAGAACACCCCCAGGCGCACGCTCAGGCAGCTGTCATCGGCATCGGTCCCCAGTATCATGAACTGCGGCCGCCCGGTGACATGGCTGCCGTATCGCAGCTGACGCTGCAGTCCCAGGCAGGCCGGACCGGCCGCGGACAGCTCGCGGTTCAGGGTGGCGGGCAGATCTCCCGCAGGCCATGCGGCCAGGGTCTCGGGCAGTGACAAGGGCATACCAGTAAAGATAGCAGGGCCGGAACCATGAGTGACAGCAGCGACGACGATTATCTGTACCGATTCGTGTTCGAGGACTTCGGGGTGCGCGGCGAGTTCGTGCGCCTGGGCGCGGCCTGGCGCGCGGTGCGCGACAAGCACGACTACCCGCAGGCCGCCGCGCGCGCCCTGGGCGGCGCCCTGGCGGCGGTCGCCCTGCTCTCGGCCACCATCAAGTTCAAGGGCTCGCTGGTGCTGCAGATCCAGGGCGACGGCCTGGTCCGCTCGCTGATCGCCCAGGCCACCGACCGGGGGACGTTGCGCGGCATGGCGACCCTGAACGAGCAGGCCGCGGAAGACGCGCCGGTGCTGGGTCAGGCCCGCCTGGTGCTGAGCGCCGAGTCGCCGCAGGGCGAGCGTTACCAGGGCATCGTGCCGGTGGAGGGCGACAGCGTGGCCGCCGCCCTGGAGCGCTATTTCGAGCAGTCCGAACAACTGCCCACCCGGCTGTGGCTGGCGGTGGACGAGGCGCACGCCGCGGGCCTGTTCCTGCAGCGCCTGCCCACCGATGGCGACGATGCCGAGAACTGGCAGCGGGTGGTGACGCTGGCCGACACCATCCGCGAGGAGGAGATGCTGGGGCTGGAGGTGGAACAGCTGCTGCACCGCCTGTTTCACGAGGAGTCGCTGCGCCTGTTCGAGCCCCGGGCCCTGTCGTTCCGCTGCGGCTGCTCGCGCGAGAAGGTGGGTCAGGCCCTGGCGGCCATGGGCGAGGGCGAGCTGGCGCAGATGCTCGATGAGCTGGGCGCGATCGAGGTCAGGTGCGATTTCTGCAATGCCGACTATCGTTTCGACGCGGTGGACGTGGCGCAGCTGTTCAAAGCGCCCTCGACCGAGGCGCCGGGGCGGGTGCACTAGATCTGGCTATGGATCCAGGCCCACCCCGCAGCCGCCCAGGCCGCAATAGCCGTCGGGATTCTTCGCCAGATACTGCTGGTGGAAGTCCTCGGCGTAGTAGAAGACCGGGGCGGGCAGGATCTCGGTGGTGATCTCTCCCCGTCCGGCGCGGTCCAGGGCCTGCTGATAGGCCTCGCGCGTGGCGTGCGCCAGGGTGTCCTGCTCGGCGTCGAAGGTGTAGATGCCGGAGCGGTACTGGGTGCCGATGTCGTTGCCCTGGCGCATGCCCTGGGTGGGGTCGTGCGACTCCCAGAAGACACGCAGCAGCCCGGTATAGGTGATCGCCTGCGGGTCCCAGATCACCCGCACCACCTCGTTGTGCCCGGTCAGGCCGGTGCACACCTCCTCGTAGCTGGGGTTGGGCGTGTAGCCGCCGGCATAGCCCACGGCGGTGCTGTACACCCCGGGTAGCTGCCAGAAGCGCCGCTCCGCGCCCCAGAAACAGCCCATGCCGAACAGCGCCTGGCGCAGGCCTTCGGGAAAGGGCGGCTGGATGGGGTGCCCGTTGACGAAGTGCCGGTTGGTGACCGGCATGGGCTGCGCGCGCCCCGGCAGGGCCTGCTCGGGCGTGGGCATCTCGGTCTTGCGGGTGCGGTGGAACATCAGCGGATCCGCGCCAGCCTCAGTCCGGGCAGCAGGGCCAGGCCGTACAGCGCCAGGCCGGCGGCGTCGGCGAGGATGTCGCCCAGGCTGAAGCTGCGTCCCGGCACATAGAACTGGATGCACTCGATGGCGATGCCGAAGGCCAGCAGGGGCAGGTATTTGGCGGGTACGAAGCCGCGCCCCGGCCAGCCCAGGTCGGCCAGCAGGGCCAGGCCCAGAAAGGTGGCCAGGTGCAGGAGCTTGTCGCCCTGATGCATGTGCAGCACCACCGGGGGATGCGGTGTGAGCATGGCGTAGGTGGAGATCAGCAGGGCGATCCCCAGCAGCAGTTGCGCGCCGATCGAGTTGCAGCGGCTGATGGCCATCTCAGTCAGGGGCCTGCTCGCGGGCGATGGCGCGGTAGCCGATGTCGCGCCGGCAGAACATGCCCTCCCAGTGGATCCGGTCGGCCAGGGCATAGGCCGCCTGCTGCGCGGCCAGCACGCTGTCGCCCAGGGCGGTGGCGCACAGCACCCGGCCGCCGGCGGTCAGCACCCGGCCGTCGTCGCCCAGGGCGGTGCCGGCGTGGAACACCTTGCGGTCGGGTTCGGGCGATGCCGGCAGGCCCCCGATCGGCAGGCCCTTGGCGTAGTCGCCCGGATAGCCGCCGGCGGCCAGCACCACCCCCAGCGCCGGGCGCGGGTCCCATTCTGCCTGTTCGCCGTCCAGCCGGCCTTCCAGGGCGGCCAGGCAGTGCGCGACCAGGTCGGAGCGCATGCGCAGCATGATCGGCTGGGTCTCGGGATCGCCGAAACGGCAGTTGTATTCGATCACCTTGGGTGTGCCGTCCGGGGTGATCATCAGGCCGGCGTACAGAAAGCCGGTGTAGGGATGGCCCTCGGCGGCCATGCCGCGGATGGTGGGCATGATGACCTGGTCCATGATGCCGGCGTAAACGGCCTCGTCCACCACCGGGGCGGGTGAATAGGCGCCCAAGCCCCCGGTGTTGGGGCCGGTGTCGCCGTCGCCCACGCGCTTGTGGTCCTGGCTGGTGGCCATGGGCAGGACGTGTTCGCCGTCGGCCATGACGATGAAGCTGGCCTCCTCGCCTTCCAGGTATTCCTCGATCACCACCCGGTGCCCCGCCTCGCCGAAGGCGTTGCCGGCGAGCATGTCGCGCACCGCGGCCTCGGCGGTATCCAGGTCCATGGCCACGATCACGCCCTTGCCGGCGGCCAGGCCGTCGGCCTTGATCACGATGGGCGCGCCCTGCTCGCGCAGCCAGGTCAGGGCGGGCTCGACCTCGCTGAACACCTGATAGGCGGCGGTGGGGATGCCGTGGCGCGCCAGGAAGTCCTTGGTGAAGGACTTGGAGCCCTCCAGCCGGGCCGCCTCGCGACCGGGGCCGAAGCATCGCAGCCCAGCCTCGGCGAAGGCGTCCACCAGGCCGGCGACCAGCGGGGCCTCGGGGCCGACGATGGTCAGGCCGATCTCGTGCTCCAGGGCGAAGCGCTTCAGGCCCTCGATATCGCCGACCGCGATATCCACGTTCTTCATGCCGGGCTCCAGCGCGGTGCCGGCGTTGCCGGGGGCCACGTACACGGTGTCGGCCAGGGGGGACTGGGCGGCCTTCCAGGCCAGCGCGTGCTCGCGGCCGCCGTTGCCGATGATGAGGATGTCCATGGGATGTGTCTCTCGGGAATGACTCGATGGGCGTATTTTATCCGATACCGGGCCTATTCGGCCGAGATCAGGCCGCGCCGGGCCTGGCGCACGAAATCGACGATGGCGTTCAGCTCGGGACAGTCTTGCTCGCAGCGCATGCGCTCCAGGGCCTCGTCACGGCTCAGGCCGGAGCGGAACAGCAGGCGGTAGGCGTTCTTGATGCGGCTGCGCTGGGCCTGGCTGAAGCCGTTGCGCCGCAGGCCGACCACGTTCAGGCCCACGAAACGGGCGTACTGGCCGTTGGCCATGCAGAAGGGCGGGACGTCCTGGCGCACCCCGCTGAGCCCGCCGACCATGACATAGGAGCCGATCCGGCAGAACTGATGCACCGCCACCATGCCGGAGAGGAAGATCCGGTCGCCCAGGGTGACATGCCCGCCCAGGGTGGCCTGAGAGGCGAAGATGTTGTGGTCGCCGACCACACAGTCGTGACCCACGTGGGCGCCGTTCATGAAGTAGTTGTGATCGCCGATCACGGTGCCGTGATCCTCCTTGACGCCGCAGCTGATGACCACGTTTTCCTTGAAGTGGTTGCCGTCCCCGATGACCAACGGCCGGGCCCGGTCCGGGGTGAAGCCGAGATCCTGCGGCTCGGCGCCGATGGCCGCGCCGTGGCAGACCCGGTTGTCCGTACCCATGCGCACCGGGCCGTAGATGCGGACATGGCTGTCAAGCACACAGCCGGGGCCGATCTCGGCGCCGTCCTCGACGATACAGAAGGGCCCGATGCGGACACTGGGATGGATGCGGGCATGCTGACCGATCACGGCGCTGGGGTGGATATGGGACATGGGGCGGACCGCTGTTGAAACCAGGTCGGGATTATAAGCGATACGCGTTGCCTCTATTGGCGTGGTTCTTCTGTCGGGGCAGCCCATTCGACCCGACCACGGCATGCCCCCTCCTGCGGGGAGCGCCGGCGTCCCGCCGGCATCCCAAGGCAACTCATCCGTCCAGCAGGCCGTTCTTCTGCAACACCCGTTGCAATCGTCCTTCGTATTCTCGCAACAAGCATCAACAGAGGGCCGATATGGAACGCTTCGTTCCCGATGGGCGGCCGGTGACAGGCTGTGGCGGTCTTTGTCGATGGCGGGAACAAGAGCTGGCGTGGCCCGCTGAACGTCAGGCCACTCATCTCCCTGGCTGAGGAAGAGGTTTGCATTCGGGTAATGCCTCGACTAGCCTCGAAACGGAAAGCCAATCCGGAAACCGCCTCATCTGCCGCTATCCGGCTATGTTTTTCGCCGAAATGGCAACGACCGGGTCGGGGCGGGCTGACGAAACCGGCCGGAATGCCGGGCCATGATGAGAGTCGGGTAACGCAGGAGCAGCCTAAACACTGCGTGTGCAGCCGTCATATACGGATTCAGCGTGTACCGTGATTCGGCCTGTCTGCAGTCAAGCGCAGCTTTCATGCCATGAGAAGCGTGCTATCTGACATGGAGGAGGAGACTTGAGCGGAGTTGTTCAGAAAGTGCGCGTGTTGGTAAGCGCTGGAGAGGTTCGAATATCCGAGCACGGATACGATGAGTTGGCTGAGGATGGTTTGACTGCGAGAGAGGTGCTCGGTGGAATTGTCGATGCAGCGCTCGTTGAGGAGTATCCAGACTATCCGAAGGGGCCGTGTGTATTGATGTTGCAGAAGGATAAGACAGGTTTGCCGGTACACGTGGTGTGGGGCATTCCCAAGGGGCATGACAAGCCAGCGGTTCTGATTACTGCGTATCGGCCTGATCCCGAGCGGTGGGATGAGTCCTTCATGAAGAGGCGGTAGCATGAAACATCGAAAGAAAATCAAGTATATCCATGAAGGTCGCTACGTGGCGGAGGTGGAAGTCGATCTCCTGGAAGATGACACGGGTTGGTCGCCTTATCTCAGCGTTGACGATGCCCATAAACTGGATGATGTGCGGGATGCCATTCGCCAGGGTGATTTGGAGTCGGCGGCGAAATACGGGCGGATCTACGAGCTCCGACCGGTGGTGCATCAATAAGGGCATAACAAGCCCATCCAGCCGGCGCCAAAAGCGTTGCGGCTGATGGGTGAGGTCATACCCATCGATCCCGACCCGCTTGGCCATGCTATTCGAGTCGGTTCCGTGTTCAACCTTTCGTCATCCTTCATCAGCACAGCACAGCCGGCCATCCTGGCCAGGTTGCCGCGCCGTAAACGCGGTTTGCGGGGCTGGTGCAGGCTCAGCGGTCCTCATCCGTCCAGCAGGCCGTTCTTTTGCAACACCCGGTGCACCCGTCTGGCGGTGCGTGCCAGTTGGGACAGTTCGGCCAGGCCGGGGCGCTCGCCCTGGTCGAGGCGCTGTTCCCAGCCGCTCAGTTCGCTGTCCAGGTAGTCCAGCAGCTTCATGGAGCAGCCCTCGCAGGGGCCCTGGCAGACCTGCGCCTGGGGCGCGTCGAAGGGCAGGGTCTCGCGGATCTGCGCGATCAGTTGGCGCATCGCGGTGGGGGCATCGGGTTTCATGCGCCCATTATCGGCGGGGCGGAAGGGGGCTCGACTGATCGAGATCAAGTTCGGGCCGGCTGGCAGGGTCTAGACTGCCAGGATCTGACTGCCGGAGTGTGCCCATGGATTACGATATCGCAGTGGTTGGCGCCGGTCCCGCGGGGCTGGCATTGGCACGGGCGTTGGCCGATACCGGCCTGCGCATGGTCCTGCTCGATTGCCAGGACGAGGCGCATCTGGCGGATCCGCCGGTGGACGGTCGCGACATCGCCCTGACCCATCTCTCGCGCCGCCTGATGGAGCAGCTGGGCGCCTGGGCCCGTATTCCCGCCGATGAGATCTCGCCCCTGCGGGCCGCGCGGGTGATCGACGGCGATTCGCCCTATACCCTGGATTTCGACAACGACACCGGCCACGGCGCGCCCCTGGGCTATCTGGTGGCCAATCATCTGATCCGCAGGTCCTTGTACGAGGTGGCGGCGCCGCTGGACCGGGTGGATCTGATCGCCGGGGCCGAGGTGGTCTCGGTCTCCAGCGACGCCGAGTGCGCCCGGGTCGAGCTGGCGGACGGCCGCTGCCTGAGCGCGCGCCTCTTGATCGGCGCGGACACGCGGTTCTCCGCCACGCGGCGGCAGATGGGCATCGGCGCGATGATGAAGGACTTCGGGCGGGTCGCCATCGTGTGCCGCATGCAGCACGAGCTGTCGCACCAGAATACGGCCTGGGAGTGCTTCCACTACGGCCGCACCCTGGCCATCCTGCCCATGCCGGGCAACGCCTCCTCCATCGTGATCACGGTGCCGGCCGATCTGGCGCCCGGCATCCTGGAGATGGACGAGGCGCAGTTCAATGCCGATATCGAACAGCGCTTCGGCCATCGCCTGGGTGGCATGCAGCTGGTCGGCGAGCGCTTCAGCTATCCGCTGGTGGCGGTGCATGCCGACCGCTTCGTGGCGCGGCGCTTCGCCCTGATCGGCGACGCGGCGGTGGGCATGCACCCGGTCACCGCGCACGGCTTCAATCTGGGGCTGAGCGGGGTGGATCTGCTGGCCACCGAGATCCGCGCCGCCTGTTCGCGCGGGGGCGATATCGCCTCGCCCACCGGCCTGGCGCGCTACCAGTCCCGCCACCGCCTGGCGACCCTGCCGCTGTTCCACGGCACCAACGAGATTGTCAGCCTGTTCACCGATGACCGCATGCCGGCGCGCCTGGCGCGCAAGGCCGTGCTGCGTCTCAGCAACCACCTGCCGCCGGTGAAGTGGGCGATCCGCAACAAGCTGGTCAGCCGGGGCCATGTCGGCGGGCCGCTGCTCCGGTTGCTGCCCTGAAATCCCCTGGCCCGTGTTATGGAATATCGGAATATGCTGTTAATTTGATTTGGGTCAAGAATCGACCGCCTCAAGGGCCTCTTTCTTGATATTTCTCAAGTCATGCCCCGCTGAAGTCTGGAATCGTCGTACTCCAGATCCTCAGACCCAGGGGCGTCCATGGACAACCCAGCCGTCACATCGCCGGACCTTTCCCGCCGCGCGCTCCTGCGGGGGCGCACGCGCCCCGATCCGGTGATCCGGCCGCCCTGGTCCCTGCCCGAGCCCGAGTTCATCGCCCGTTGCACCCGCTGTGGCGACTGTGTCGCCGCCTGCCAGGAGCGTGTCCTGGTGAAAGGCGACGGCGGTTACCCCGAGGTGGATTTCTCGCGGGGCGGCTGCGCCCTGTGCGGCGACTGCGTGGACAGCTGCCGGGCCGGCGCCTTCCGCAAGGCCTCCCGTGATCCGGCCGAGGCCTGGAACCATCGGGTCGCCCTGGGCGGGGACTGCATGGCCCTGCGTGGCGTGGTCTGCCGTACCTGCGGGGACGTGTGCGACCAGCGGGCCATTCGTTTTCAGTTGCGGGTCGGCGGCGCCGCCGTCCCGGTCTTGGTCCTGTCCGCCTGCACCGGCTGTGGCGAGTGCGTGGCCGTATGCCCGGTCGGGGCGGTTCAGGTCGTGGTTCCCGAATCCAACCACCCGGGAGACATCGGATGAGCAACGAGGAAGAAATCAATATCTGTGGCGTGCTGGTGCATGCGCGCCAGCAGCAGGTCGAACAGGTCAAGGCCTCCCTGGTTTCCCTGCCGGGCACCGAGGTGCATGCCGCGAGCGACGACGGCCGCCTGGTCGTCACGGTCGAGGACCGGGGCAAGTACCGCTGTGTCGACACCATCACCCAGTTCAACGACGTGGACGGCGTGATCTCCACGTCACTCATCTACCAGTACACCGATCATGACCCATTTACACAGGAGTCGGCATCATGAAACAGACACGGCGTGACTTCATCAAGACCAATGCAATCGCTGCGACCGCCGCCGCCGCGGGCATCACCATCCCGGGCGTCAAGGAGGCCATGGCCGCGGCGCCCGATGACCTGAAAATCCGTTGGGACAAGGCGGCCTGCCGTTTCTGTGGTACCGGCTGCTCGGTACTGGTCGGTGTCAAGGACGGCCGCGTGGTGGCCACCCAGGGCGATCCCGACGCGCCGGTCAACAAGGGCCTGAACTGCATCAAGGGCTATTTCCTGTCCAAGATCATGTACGGCAAGGACCGCCTGACCCAGCCGCTGCTGCGCAAGAAGAACGGCAGGTTCGACAAGGAAGGCGATTTCGAGCCGGTCTCCTGGGACGAGGCCTTCGACATCATGGCCGAGAAGTGGAAGGCCGCGATCAAGAAGAGCATGGAAGAGAACAAGGGCAAGCCGGTGGACAAGATCACCTCGCGGGTGGGCATGTTCGGTTCCGGGCAATGGACCATCTGGGAGGGTTACGCCGCCTCCAAGCTGTACAAGGCCGGCTTTCGTTCCAACAACCTCGACCCCAACGCCCGCCACTGCATGGCCTCGGCGGTGGGTGGCTTCATCCGGGCCTTCGGCGCGGACGAGCCCATGGGTTGTTATGACGACCTGGAGCACGCC
>JALVTT010000017.1 GCA_027024025.1 Sedimenticola sp. | reverse complement strand
CCCAGGGGTGGTTGAGGTCCAGGTCGGGGATCTCGCTGGCCAGCAGCGCCGGGTCGGCCAGGCCCGCGGCCGGGTCTTCCTCGGTGTGGCGGGCGATGCGGCAGGCGGCGGCCACGGTCTCGCGGATCGCCTCGGGGCGCAGGTCGGTGGTGTTGGCCGAGCCCTTGCGCCGGCCGAAGTACACGGTCACGCCCAGGCCGTGGTCGCTGGTGTGTTCGATGGTCTCGGTCTCGCCCAGGCGCACCGTCACGTCCAGGCCCTGCTGGGCATGCACTCCGGCCTCGGCCTGGGTCGCGCCCTGCCTCTTGGCCTCGTCGAGCAGGTGGGCGACGATGTCTTGCAGCTGCGGCAGTGTGTAGGCGCTCATGCGGCGGTGCCTCCCACGGTCATCTCGTCGATCCTGAGGGTGGGCTGGCCGACGCCCACCGGCACGCTCTGGCCCTCCTTGCCGCAGGTGCCGATGCCGGAGTCGAGCTGCAGGTCGTTGCCCACCATGCTGATCCGGGTCATGGCCTCGGGGCCGCTGCCGATCAGGGTGGCGCCCTTGACCGGGGCGGTGACCCGGCCGTTCTCGATCAGATAGGCCTCGCTGGCGGAGAACACGAACTTGCCGGAGGTGATGTCCACCTGGCCGCCGCCGAAGTTGACCGCGTACAGGCCGCGATCGACCGAGGCGATGATCTCGTCCGGGTCGCTCTCGCCCGGCAGCATATAGGTGTTGGTCATGCGCGGCATGGGCAGGTGGGCGTAGGACTCGCGCCGCCCGTTGCCGGTGGGCGCCATGCCCATCAGGCGGGCGTTCATGCGGTCCTGCATATAGCCCTTGAGGATGCCGTTCTCGATTAGCACGGTCTGCTGCGCCGGGGTGCCCTCGTCGTCGATGCTCAGCGAGCCGCGGCGTTCCGGCAGGGTGCCGTCGTCGACCACGGTGCACAGGGGCGAGGCGACCTGTTCGCCGATCCGGCCCGAGAAGGCCGAGGTGCCCTTGCGGTTGAAATCGCCCTCCAGGCCGTGGCCGACCGCCTCGTGCAGCAGCACCCCGGGCCAGCCGGGGCCGAGCACCACCGGCAGGGTGCCGGCGGGGGCGGGCACCGCCTCCAGATTGACCAGGGCCTGGCGCACCGCCTCGCGCGCGTAGCCCGCGGCGCGGTCCTCCTCGAGGAAGAAATCCAGGGCGCGGCGCGCCCCGCCGCCGGCGTTGCCCTGCTCGCGGCGGCCGTCCTGTTCGACGATCACGTTCACATTGAGGCGCACCAGCGGGCGCACGTCGCCGGCCAGGCGGCCCTCGTTGTCCATCACCAGGATGGTGTCGTGCGCGGCCACCAGGCTCACGATCACCTGCCGCACGCACGGATCGGCGGCGCGGGCCTCGGCGTCCAGGCGGCGCATCAGATCGAGCTTGGCGGCCTCGTCCAGCGATTCCAGGGGGTTGACCGGGGCGTACAGGCGCGGGGCCTCGGTACGCGCCCGCAGGCCCTGGCTGCCGCCGGAGCCGGCGCGGGCGATGGCGCGCGCGGCCTTGGCCGCGTTCAGCAGCTGCGCCGGGTCCAGGTCGTCGGTGTAGGCGAAGCCGGTCTTCTCTCCGCTGATCGCGCGCAGCCCGGCGCCCTGTTCGATGCTGTGGTTGCCCTCGCGCACGATGCCGTCCTCCAGCACCCAGGACTCCAGTCGCGAGTACTGGAAATAGATGTCGGCGGTGTCCACCTGGCGGTCGAGCAGGCGGTCCATGACCCGGGACAGGGCCTGCTCGTCCAGGCCGGGGGCGTCCAGCAGGGTGGCGCGGGCCAGTTCGAGGGGGTTGTTCATGGGCATACCTGGATGGTCGCGGGATTCATGGCGCCTCAGTCACAGCTCAGGCAGCGGTGCGCCAGGCTGGGGAAGTTGCGCCGGGTATTGGCCTGAAAGTCGGGGTCGATGGTGGCGATTGCAAGGCCGTTGCCGCGCTCGCGCTCGGCCAGCACGCTGCCCCAGGGGTCGACGATCATGCTGTGGCCGTAGGTCTCGCGACCCTTGATGTGGAAGCCGCCCTGGGCCGCGGCGATCACATAGGACAGGTTCTCGATGGCGCGCGCGCGCGCCAGGATGTCCCAGTGGGCGCGCCCGGTGATGGCGGTGAAGGCCGCCGGCAGGGAGAACACCTCGGCGCCCTGGTCCACCATGGCGCGGAACAGCTCGGGAAAGCGCAGGTCGTAGCACACGGCCATGCCGAGACGCCCGATGGGGGTGTCGGCCACCACCACCTGGTCGCCGGGCTCGATGGTGTCCGACTCGTTGTACTGCTCCCCGGTCTCGACCAGGGTCACGTCGAACAGGTGGCGCTTGTCGTAACGCGCGACCTCGCGGCCCTGGTCGTCGAACAGCAGGCTGGCGGCGCGCCAGCGGGCCCGGTCGTCGCCCTCCAGGGGGATGGTGCCGCCCACGATCCAGATCCCCAGGCGCGCGGCGATGCGCGACAAGAAGTCCTGCAGCGGGCCATCGCCCTGGCGCTCGCGGTAGGGCAGGGCGTCGGCGCTGTCGGCGCCCAGAAAGGCGAAGTTCTCGGGCAGCACGGCCAGGACCACATCCTGGCGCGCGGCCTCTTCCAACAGCTTTTCGGTGGCCAGCAGATTGGCGTTGACATTGGTGCCGGACGCCAGCTGGATGGCGGCGGCCTTGAGGGGTTTGTTGCTCATGGAATCGGTTTTCCGGTACTGCCTGTATCAGATAGACGACAGTCTAACAGGGAAGGCCGGGAGTTGTGGGCCTGGGGGAGCCTTGTCCCTCCCTCTGTAGGCGGGGGAGGGAGATGGTTGTTGCCTCCACCCCGTCCCTCCCCCCGCTTGCGGGGGGAGGCTAGGAGGGGGGCAAAGCGTGTTTCCGTTCTCGCCTGACAGGCGGTAATTGACGTGGCGTTGTTGCCGCTGGGCGGCGGCCATTTGGAAAGCGGGCGGCGGCCCGCACGCGCGTG
>JALVTT010000016.1 GCA_027024025.1 Sedimenticola sp. | reverse complement strand
CCATACCGAAAAGGCCGACGGCGGGCAGTTCGGCTTCTCGGTGGCCGGCGGCCGCATCCAGGGCCATGTGGACGGCATCCTGGCCGGCGGTCCCGAGACGCTGGGCCTCGCGTATCCCGCGCTGTGGGAATGCAAGACCATGAACGCCCGCGCTTGGCGGGAGACGGTCAAGCGTGGCGTGGCCCAGGCCAAGCCGGTCTACGCCGCCCATATCGCCGTCTACCAGGCCTACATGGAGGCGAGCGTACCCGGCATCTCGCGCCATCCCGCGCTGTTCACCGTCATCAACAAGGACACCCAAGAACTCTGGTTCGAGCGGGTACCGTTCGACGGCGGACTCGCCCAGCGCATGTCGGACCGCGCCGTGCGAATCATCCGGGCCACCGAGGCGGGCGAACTCCTGCCCCGCCTGAGCACCACGCCGACGCACCACGAGTGCAAGGGCTGCGCGTGGCAGGACCGCTGCTGGAGTAAGGCTTAATGGCAGACAACATCATCTGGCTTGATTTCAACGATGCGCCGGATCAACACGCCGTGCCCGAACAGGACACGGAGGCCCTGCGGCGCGGGCTGCTGGATCGCTTGGAGGAGGCACTGAAGCACCTGTTCCCGGAAGGGAAGATCCGCGGCAGGCAGTTCTTCATCGGCGACGTTCGGGGCACGCCCGGCAAGAGCCTGGTGGTGACGCTCGACGGCGAGCATCGCGGTCTGTGGAAGGACTTTGCCACCGATGAAGGCGGCGACGCCATCGACCTGTGGGCTGCTGCCAGCGGGCTATCGGCGAAGCGGGATTTCCCGCAACTTGCCGAGGAGATCGGTCGCTGGCTGGGGCATTCTCCTCGGCCCCGGGGCAAGCCCGACCGGAAACGCGCAGAGCCCCATCTGGACGATCTCGGCCCCTATACCGCCAAGTGGGACTATCGGGACGCGGACGGCCAGCTGATCGCCTGCGTCTACCGCTTCGATCCGCCCACGGGCAAGGAGTACCGGCCCTGGGACGTGCGCGCCCGGCTCTGGCGCGCGCCCAACCCGCGCCCGCTCTACAACCTGCCCGCCGTGGCCAAGGCACGCGAGGTAGTGCTGGTCGAGGGCGAGAAGGCGGCCGACGCCCTCATCCGGGAAGGCATCAATGCCACCACCGCCATGAACGGCGCACGAGCGCCGGTGGACAAGACCGACTGGTCGCCGCTCGAAGGCAAGGACGTCCTGATCTGGCCGGACCGCGATCCGCCCGGCTGGGACTATGCGGAGAACGCGGCCCGGGCCTGCGTGCAAGCTGGCTGCGCCTCCGTGGCCATTCTGGTGCCGCCGGCGGACAAGCCGGAAAAATGGGATGCGGCCGATGCGGTGGCCGAGGGCTTCGACGTCAAGGCGTTCATCGCCCAGGGCGAGCGGCGGATCATCAAGACCCCAACACCGCGATTGTCCACCTTCACGCTCGGCCAGTTGCTCGACGACGACTCGCCGCTGCCGGAGGACCTGATCGCGCCCAGGGTGCTCACCCCCGGCGGCCTGCTGGTGTTCGGTGGCGCGCCCAAGGTGGGCAAGAGCGACTTCCTGCTCTCCTGGCTCGCGCACATGGCCGCGGGCAGCGACTTCCTGGGTCTGCGCCCGTCGCGTCCCCTGCGGGTGTTCTACCTGCAGGCCGAGGTCCAGTACCACTATCTGCGCGAGCGGGTGAAGGCGATCCGGTTACCGGCGAGCCGGCTCAACCAGGCTCGCGAGAACTTCGTGGCCACGCCGCACCTGAAGATGGTGCTCGACGACGAGGGCGTTCAGCGGGTGATCCCGGCCATCGAGGCCGCTTGGCCAAAGACGGGCGCGGACGTCATCGCCATCGATCCCATCCGCAACCTGTTCGACGGGGGCGATGCGGGCGGCGAGAACGACAACGCGGCGATGCTGTTTTTCCTGTCACAACGTATCGAACGCCTGCGCGACGCCGTCAATCCCGAAGCCGGCATCATCCTCGTCCACCACACCCGCAAGCTCGGCAAGCGCCAGTTCGAGGAGGACCCGTTCCAGGCCCTGGCCGGCGCCGGCAGCCTGCGCGGTTACTACTCGACAGGGATGCTGTTGTTCCGTCCCGACGAGACCCGCACCACCCGCCAGCTGATCTTCGAGCTGCGCAACGGCCCGGCCCTGCCGTCGAGGCACGTAGACAAGGTCGGCGGCGAATGGGTCGAGGTGCAGGCCAGCGAGCGGCTGGTGATGCAGGACTATGGCGAACGCCTAGACGCCGAGCGGCGGCGCAAGCGCGACGTCATCCTGCAGATCCTATTCGACGAGGCACGCGACGGCCGCTGCTACACCGCCAATCAGTTCGCCGAGGCCTTCGAGGGCAAGGCCGGTCTCGGCGCCAACCGCACCATCCGCGAGCGGATCGGCGTGCTGGCCACCAAGGGCTACATCAAGTTCTTCCGCGACCCCGAGGACTATGGCCTGCCGCCGCTGGCGCGCACCCGTTTCGGCTACCTGTGCGTCGAGGGCATGACCGTGCCCGGCCCTGAAAGTATCGACGAGGAGACCGGCGAGATCATCGTGGCCGCGCTTCCCGTCCTGCCCACTCATTACAAGTGCCCGCAGACCGGCGCCGCGCTGCCGGTCGAGGACCCCACCGTCTGGATCTATCACGAGGAGGAAGATCGATGAGTTTGATGCCTTCCATCCGGCAGGGAAGATTTCCTGCCGCCGAAAAATCCAGTTGGCAGATCGGCCTGCCAACTGAACCGGAATTCTGCCAACTGCCAACTGGCTGCCAACTAGAATCCCGCAGAATCAACGGGTTGCGTCAGTTGGCAGTTGGCAAGGCCCTGTTGGCAAGAAACGCCTGCCAACTGGTGTTTTTCCACGGAAAATCAAGGAGTTCAGTTGGCAGATCCAGTTGGCGGGAACTCTCCTATCCCTACGGGATAGGGGTAGACACCCGTCGTAAGACTCGGGTGTCTACCCCCG
>JALVTT010000015.1 GCA_027024025.1 Sedimenticola sp. | reverse complement strand
CACGCGCCGGCCGTCCCCGTCGAGCTCGTCGCGGGCGGAGAAGCCGCCCAGCCCCAGCCCGGCGTAGACCACCCGGCCCCCCGGGGGCAGCGGCTCGGCCGTCGTCGCCGCGGCCCGGCCCCCGGCCACACCGGCACCGGCCCCCGGCCCCGCCAAATAACCCTGCAACGCGCCTTCGGGCGCGTTTTTCATGTCCCGGGTTCGATGCCCCGGCGTCGGCTCAGCCCACAGCCTTGCCAAAGAGCACGATGAAGGCCAGCAGCAGGGCCACGGTACCAAAGCGGATATGGCAGAAGATCCGATCGCGGCAGGCCTCCAGGTGCCGCGCGAGGCGCAGGGCCTGCAAGGTCTGCAGCAGGTAATAGAGGGCGAAGGCGCGCGAGGCCAGGCTGATGATCTCGAACAGGTTGGCGCTCCAGACCAGGACGATGGCCAGGCCGCTCACCAGCAGATAGGCGCGCCGGTCGCTGATGCGCCGGGCCGTCTCCTCCTGCACCAGGCCGCCGGCCCCCACGGTATCGGCCACCGCGGCGCTGAACTGGCTCATGATCGCGGCCAGCACCAGCATGGGCCCCAGCACCCGGGCGGCCGCCGAGGCCAGGTCGATGACCGCGGTCTCGTCCACCCGTCCGGCCTCGGTCATCCCCAGCAGGGGCGTGACCAGCAGCACGAACACCAGATAGATCACCCCGGACAGCCACTGCGCCCGGCGCATGGTGCGGATGCGCAGTTCCGGCCGGTACTCGTCACCCAGATAACGGGAGGTCTCGAAGCCCTGCACCACCAGCAGCAGGCCGCCCAGGGTGCGCGCGGTGTCCCAGAGGTCGTGACGCACCGGCGCCAGGCCCGAGAGATCGAAACCGCTGCCGAAGTCGTGCCAGCCCAGCCCCACCAGCAACGCCGCGATCACCGCCAGCTTGATCGAGACCGAGTATTCCTCCAGGTTTTCCAGCGCCCGCAGCCCGCGCCGCCAGCCGACCAGGCCGATCAGGGCCAGGATCACCGTGGTCAACAGATCCGGCCAGGGCGCATGGTCCTGGCCCAGGGGCCGCAGGGCGAAGGCCGACAGCAGACGCAGATAGAAGGCCACCGACACCACATAGGCCAGCGACAGCGACAGATTGGCCGCACGCTCCAGCCAGGCCCCGGCCGGGGTGACGCGCGCGCCGGCCAGGCGCGGCTCCAGGTGCGCGATGTTGAAGCGGATCACCTCGCCCACGGCGACCGCCACCAGCACGATCAGCAGCATGCCGGCGAAGGCATAGACCCCCAGCAGATGCCCCAGGATGGGCGCCACCACCAGGAAGCCGCTGCCGATGATCGAGGCCAACGGCGTGACCGTGGCGCGCCATGCACGGTTCTCGCGCAGCGGGCGGCTGAGCAGCGCGACGGCCGTCGCCAGGGCGATCAGCGGCAGCAACCATTCCATATCGGACCATTCCTCAAGAAAACACCCTGCCAGGGGCAGAACCCTGACAGGGTGTCGTCATGCGGTCAACGCCGGGGCTCAGTCGACGATCTCGGCCTCGATGACCTCGTCATCGGCCGGCGCGGGCTCCTCGGCGCGTCCCTTGCCGAACACCAGGCCCTGTTCGCCGACATCGACCTTGACCACATCGCCCGGGCCATAGTCACCGGCCAGGATGCGCTGCGCCAGTGGATTCTCCAGCTCGTGCTGGATGGCCCGCTTGAGCGGCCGCGCGCCATAGACCGGATCGAAGCCGGCCTCGCCCAGACGGTCGAGGGCCGCCACGCTGATCTCCAGCCCGATGTCGCGGTCGGCCAGACGCCCGCGCAGGTGTTCGACCTGGATCTCGGTGATGGCGCGGATCTGCTCGCGTCCCAGCGGATGGAACACCACCGTCTCGTCGATGCGGTTGATGAACTCGGGCCGGAAGTGCTGCCCGACCACCTCCATCACCGCGGTCTTCATGGCCTCGTAGTCGTCCACCTTGGCCATCTCCTGGATCAGGTTACTGCCCAGGTTGGAGGTCATGACGATGACGGTGTTGCGGAAGTCCACGGTGCGCCCCTGGCCGTCGGTCAGACGCCCGTCGTCGAGCACCTGCAGCAGCACGTTGAACACATCCGGGTGGGCCTTCTCGACCTCGTCCATCAGGATCACGCTGTAGGGCCGGCGCCGCACCGCCTCGGTCAGATAGCCGCCCTCCTCGTAGCCGACATAGCCGGGCGGGGCGCCGATCAGCCGGGCCACGGAGTGCTTCTCCATGAACTCCGACATATCGATCCGCACCATGGCCTCCTCGGTGTCGAACAGGAACTCGGCCAGGGCCTTGCACAGCTCGGTCTTGCCCACCCCGGTCGGGCCCAGGAACAGGAAGCTGCCGTTGGGCCGGTTGGGGTCGGCCAGTCCGGCGCGCGAGCGGCGGATGGCGTCGGACACGGCCCGCACCGCCTCCTCCTGGCCGATCACGCGCTTGCGCAGGTTCTCTTCCATGCGCAGCAGCTTGTCCTTCTCGCCCTCGAGCATCTTGGACACCGGGATGCCGGTCCACTTGGACACGATGGCGGCGATCTCCTCGTCGCCGACCTTGTTGCGCAGCAGATGAGTCTCCTGCATCTCGGCCTGGGTGGCCATGTCGAGCTGGCGCTCCAGCTCGGGGATGCGTCCGTACTGCAGCTCGGACATGCGCTGCAGATCGCCGGCGCGGCGCGCGGTCTCGAAGTCCTGGCGCGCCTGCTCCAGGGCCTCCTTGATATGGGTCGCGCCCTGTACCGCGGCCTTTTCGGCCTTCCAGACCTCCTCCAGGTCGGCGAACTCGCGTTCGAGTTCGGCAATCTCATCCTCGAGCGCGGCCAGGCGCTTGCGCGAGGCCTCGTCCGATTCCTTCTTGAGCGCCTCGCGCTCGATCTTGAGCTGCACCAGACGGCGGTCGAGCTTGTCCATCTCCTCGGGCATGGAGTCGATCTCCATGCGGATCTGCGAGGCGGCCTCGTCGATCAGGTCGATCGCCTTGTCCGGCAGCTGCCGGTCGGTGATGTAGCGGTGCGACAGGGTGGCGGCCGCGACGATGGCCGGGTCGGTGATCTCGACCCCGTGGTGCACCTCGTAGCGTTCCTTGAGGCCGCGCAGGATGGCCACGGTGTCCTCCACGCTGGGCTCGAGCACCAGCACCTTCTGGAAGCGCCGCTCCAGGGCCGCGTCCTTCTCGATGTACTGCCGGTACTCGTCCAGGGTGGTGGCGCCGATGCAGTGCAGTTCGCCGCGCGCCAGGGCCGGCTTGAGCATATTGCCCGCGTCCATGGCGCCCTCGGCCTTGCCGGCGCCGACCATGGTGTGGATCTCGTCGATGAACAGGATGATCTGCCCTTCCTGCTTGGCCAGGTCGTTGAGCACGGCCTTGAGACGCTCCTCGAACTCGCCGCGGAACTTGGCGCCCGCGATCAGGGCCCCCATGTCCAGCGACAGCAGGCGCTTGTGGCGCAGGCCCTCGGGCACCTCGCCATTGACGATGCGCTGGGCCAGGCCCTCGACGATGGCGGTCTTGCCCACGCCGGGCTCACCGATCAGGACCGGGTTGTTCTTGGTGCGGCGCTGCAGCACCTGGATGGCGCGACGGATCTCGTCGTCACGGCCGATCACCGGGTCGAGCTTGCCCTGCTCGGCCTTCTCGGTCAGGTCGATGGTGTATTTCTCCAGCGCCTGGCGCTGATCCTCGGCATTGGGGTCGTCCACCGACTGGCCGCCGCGCAGCTGCTCGATGGCCTGCTCGATGGCCGCCTTGGTCGCGCCGGCCTGGCGCAGCAGATCGCCCAGGCCGCCCTGGTCCTCGACCGCGGCCAGGACGAACAGCTCGGAGCTGATGTACTGATCCTTGCGCTGCTGCGCGGCCTTGTCGGTCTGGTTGAGCAACCGGCTGAGTTCGTTCGAGATGTGCACATCCCCCGCCGCGCCCTGCACCGAGGGCATGCGGTCGAGGGCCTCGCCCAGGGCCGAGCGCAGCTGGTTGACGTTCACGCCCGCCTGAGTCAGCAGGTGGCGCACCGTGCCGCCCTCCTGGTCGAGCAGGGCGGCCATCAGGTGCGCCGGCTCGATGAACTGATGGTCACGGCCGACGGCCAGGCTCTGGGCATCGGCCAGGGCCATCTGAAACTTGCTGGTCAAACGATCCATCCGCATGGGTCTTTCTCCGGAATCTTGGCTTCAACTGTAGGACATATGGGGGATATCCGGAAAAATACAAGCGCCCCTCTCACCACAAAGGACACGAAGAACACGAAGACCTCAAATCGGGTACATCATGTTTATCACCTCCTCCACTTAGTGAGGGAAAGGCTGAGCAACAGGGCCCAGGGTGAGGGAATCAAATCAACGGCCTATTCCCCTCATGACCCCGCACCCGCGGGCAAGAGGCATCGATTCTTCACCGGAACCTCTCAGTCCTTCGTGTTCTTCGTGCCCTTCGTGGTGACGTTCTTCTTCCCGCCTTTCTGATAGACCTTGCGCCGAAACAGGTCGGTGCGCCGGCTGACCACCCGGTCGACGAACAGGATGCCGTCGAGGTGGTCGATCTCGTGCTGCGCGGCGCGCGCCTCGTAGCCTTCCATCTCGTATTCCACGGGCTCGCCGTGGCGGTCTAGGGCGCTGAGCCGGATCTGGGTGGCGCGGATCACATTGCCGGTATAGTCCGGCACCGAGAGACAGCCCTCGCGCCCGGGCTCATAGCCCTCCCAGTGGGTGATCTCCGGGTTCACCAGGATCAGATGCCCGTGGTTGGGCACCGGCTTGCGGGTGGTGGAGCAGTCGATGATGACGATGCGCCGGAACACCCCGACCTGCGGCGCGGCGATGCCCACCGCCGCGGGCCCGGCCTGGCGGGTCTCCTCCAGGTCGTCGATGAAGGCCTGCAGCGCCGCGTCGAACCCGGTGACCGGCTCCGAGACCTGCTTGAGGCGCGGGTCCGGAAGCTTGAGGATGTCGAGTACCGCCACCGGGCTATCCGATATAGGTCTCGATGGGCGTGACGTTGACCGAGACCCCGCCGGCGCGCAGGGGCGCCAGGCGTTGTTCGATCTGTTCCACCGACTCAGTGGCGATGCCGGTGATGAGCAGGATATAGACCGGCTCGGCCTCGGTGCCGGCCAGGTCGGAGTCCAGGTCCAGGATGTTGAAACCGCCCTCGGCCAGGGCGGCGGTGACCTGGGCCACGATGCCCACGCGGTCGGCGCCGCTCACGCTCACCTGCACATTGGGCACCAGGTGTTCGTGCAGACGGGCCTCGATGGGATCGACGTGCAGGCACATGCCGCGCGCCTCGATCACCGGGGCCAGCAGGGCGCGCAGACGGGCCTCGTCGGCCTCGCCCGAGACCATCATCATGATGGTGAAATTGCCGCCCAGACGCAGCATGGAGGTCTCGCCCAGGGTCACCCCGGAGTCCGCCAGGGCGCCGGTCACCGCGGCCACGATGCCGGGCGCGTCCCGGCCGATCAGGGTCAGCATCCGCCAGTTCTCACTCACCTGCGTGCTCCTCGTCGAACCAGATCATGCTGGCCATTCTGCCCGTTATTCCGTCCCGCCGGTAGGAAAAAAATCGCCCCGCCTCGCGCCAGGTGCAGTGACCGCCGCCGAAGACCCGCCCCAGCCCGGCGCGCGCCAGGCGCAGGCGCGCCAGGGCGTAGATGTCCGCCAGCCAGCGGCCCGGCCGATGCGGACGAAAGGCGGCGGCCGCCTCCGGCTGGATGTCCGCGAAGGCCGCCCGCACCTCATCCCCCACCTCGAAGGCCTCCGGTCCGATGGCCGGGCCCAGCCAGGCCAGCACCCGCCCGGGATCGTCGAAACAGCCCAGGGTGGATTCCAGCACCCCGCCGGCCAGCCCGCGCCAGCCGGCGTGCGCCGCCGCGACCGCCCCGCCGCGCGTGTCGGCGAACAGCACCGGCAGGCAGTCGGCGGTCAGCACCGCGCATACCACCCCGGGGACGCGGGTGAAGGCGGCATCGGCCTCCGGCGTCCGCTCCCCGCCGCGCAGCACGGCCACCCCGCGGCCGTGGACCTGGCGCAGCCACACCGGCTCGGCGGGCAGATCCAGGGCCTCGCGCAGGCGGCGGCGGTTCTCGCGCACGTCCCGCGGCCGGTCGTCCACATGATCGCCCAGGTTGAGCGAATCCCAGGGCGCGCGGCTGACCCCGCCGTTGCGGCTGGTGGAGACCGCCCGCACCCCCGGCGGGGCGGGCCAGTCCGGCCACAGCCAGTCGCCGGGCTCAGTCCGGGTCATCGATCTCGTACCCCTGTTCGCTGAAGGCCGTGTAGAAATCCTCGCCGAAGCCCTCATCCGCCGCCCGCGCATGGGCACGCAGGGCCTCCAGCAGGGCCGTCATGTCCGCCGGCAGCGGCGCCTCCCACTGCATGGCCTGGCCGCTGACCGGATGGCTCAGGCCCAGACGGCGCGCGTGCAGGGCCTGGCGGCCAAAACCGCGCATCAGGGCCTTGAGCGCGTCATCGGCGCCGGGCGGCAGCTGAAGGCGCCCGCCGTACACCGGGTCGCCGAAGATGGGATGCCGGATATAGGCCATGTGGACGCGGATCTGGTGGGTGCGTCCGGTCTCCAGGCGCACCCTGAGCAGGGTGTGTTTGCGGAAGGTCTCCAGCGCCTCGTAGTGGGTCACCGCGGGCTTGCCCAGTGGATTGACCGCCATGCGGGTGCGCTGGGTGGGGTGGCGGCCGATCGGCTCGTCGATACGCCCCGGGCGGTTCAGCCGGCCCAGCACCAGGGCGCGGTACTCACGGTGGATCTCGCGCGCGGCCAGGGCCGCCACCAGGCGCTGATAGGCCAGCTGGGTGCGCGCCACCACCATCAGGCCGGTGGTGTCCTTGTCCAGGCGATGCACGATGCCGGCGCGCGGCAGCGCGGCCAGCGCCGGATCGTGGAACAGCAGGCCGTTCTGCAGGGTACCGTCGGGGTTGCCCGCGGCCGGGTGCACCACCAGCCCGGCGGGCTTGTTGACCACCAGCAGATGTTCGTCCTCGAACACGATGTCCAGCGGCAGCGCCTGTGGCCGGCACTCGACCTGCTCCTCGATCAGGGGGTGCAGCAGCACCCGGTCACCGGCCGAGACCTTGTCGCGCTGCCGCGCCGCCGTCCCGTTCAGGCTCACGCGGCCCTCGCGTATCCAGGCCTGCAGGCGGCTGCGCGAGAACTCCGGGAACAGCCGCGCCAGGGCCTGGTCCAGGCGCCTGCCAGCCAGTTCCGGTCCGATTTCGGCGTGCCGCTCGGTTTCATCTCGTGCATCGTCAGTCATCGGGTGTTCCGGTATACTCTCGGCTGGATTCTGGAGGGATTATCGCGCATGTCACGTCTGTTCTGGCCATTACTATTCGCCCTCCTGCTCAGCGGCTGCTCTTCCTTGAACGACAAGGACGAGACCAAGGGCTGGAGCCAGCAGAAACTCTACAGAGAGGCCTCCTCTGAACTGGCCTCGGGCAACTATGAGAAGGCGATCGACTACTACGAAAAGCTCGAGTCGCGCTATCCCTTCGGCAAGTACGCCCACCAGGCGCAGCTAGACGTGGCCTATGCCTATTACAAGGTGGGCGAGCCGGAATCGGCCCTGGCCGCGGCCGACCGCTTCATCAAGCTGCACCCCGGCCATCCGGCGGTGGCCTACGCCTACTATCTGAAGGGGCTGACCAACTTCAACCGCTCGCTGGGCTTTCTCTCGCGCTTCACTCCCACCGACAACTCGCAGCGCGACCCGGGCGCGGCCCTGGACTCGTACAAGGACTTCGAGCATGTGCTCAAGGAGTTTCCCGACTCCGATTACGCCGAGGACGCGCGCAAGCGCATGCTCTACCTGCGCAACAACCTGGCGCGCTACGAGGTTCACGTGGCGCGTTACTACATCAAGCGCGGCGCCTATGTGGCGGCGGCCCAGCGCGCCAGCTATGTGGTGGAGCACTATCAGCGCACCCCCGCAGTGAAGGATGCGCTGGAGGTGATGATAGACGCCTACACCCGTCTGGGCATGAAGGACCTGGCCAATGACGCCAGGCGCGTGCTGGCCCTGAACGAGAAATCCGGGGCCCTGATCCCCGACCCGCAGAAGATGCAGGAAAAGAGCTGGACCCGGAAGCTGTGGGACTACTTCGGGCTGGACAAGAACTGAGGCCCGACAGGGTCAGGGCCCCGTCGGGCCGCCGCGCGCCGGCGGGCTGAACGCCTCAGATCGCGTCCTCGCCGCTCTCGCCGGTGCGGATGCGGATCACCTGCTCGACCGGGCTGACGAAGATCTTGCCGTCACCGATCTTGCCGGTGCGCGCCGCGTTGGTGATGGTCTCGACACATTCCTCGACCTTGGACTCGGCCACCACGATCTCCAGCTTCAGCTTGGGCAGGAAGTCGACCACATATTCCGCGCCGCGATACAGCTCGGTGTGGCCCTTCTGGCGGCCAAAGCCCTTGATCTCCGCCACCGTCATCCCCGTGATGCCGATGCCCGAGAGGGCCTCGCGCACATCGTCCAGCTTGAAGGGTTTGATGATGGCCTCGATTTTTCTCATGTTCTGTACCTCGTTTTCTCCAATGGGGATGCCCGAAGCATAGCCCCGGGCCCGGCCGCCTTACAAGCAGCCGTTCACGATGGGATAGCGCCGGTCGCGGCCGAAGGCGCGCTGGCTGATGCGCACCCCGGGCGGGGCCTGGCGTCGCTTGTACTCGTTGCGGATCACCATGCGCGTGATGCGCGAGACCTCCGTGGCGTCGAAACCGGTCGCGGCCACGATCTCGTCCACCGACTGGTCGCGCTCCACGAAACGCTCGATGATCTCGTCCAGGCGGTCGTAGTCCGGCAGGCTGTCGCTGTCGCGCTGGTCCGGCCGCAGTTCCGCGGAGGGCGGGCGCACGATGACCCGCTCCGGGATCACCTCGCCGTCGCGGTTGCGCCAGCGCGCCAGGGCGTAGACCAGGGTCTTGGGCACGTCCTTGAGCGGCGCGAAGCCCCCGTTCATGTCGCCATACAGCGTGGCATAGCCCACCGACATCTCGCTCTTGTTGCCGGTGGTCAACAGCATGCGCCCGGTCTTGTTGCTGATCGCCATCAGCAGCAGGCCCCGGCAGCGCGCCTGGATGTTCTCCTCGGTCACGTCAGGCTCGCGCCCGGCGAAGGCCGGCTCTAGCATCCCGAGAAAGGCCTGGAAGGCCGGCTCGATGGGGATGGTCTGGTGCTTCACGCCCATGCGCTTGGCCTGCTCTGCGGCGTCCTGGTTGCTGATCTCGGCGGTGTAGCGCGAGGGCATCAGCACCACCTCGACCTGCTCCGCGCCCAGGGCATCCACCGCGATGGCCAGGGTCAGGGCCGAATCGATGCCGCCCGAGAGGCCCAGCACCACACCGGGGAAGCCGTTCTTGCGCACATAGTCGCGCACCCCGCAGACCAGGGCGCGATAGACCTCCTCCAGACCCTCCAGGGGCGGGTGACAGTCACCGCCCGAGGGCTGGCCGCCGGGGGCGACCTCGAACCGCTGCACCGTCTCCTCGAACTGGGGACAGCGCAGCACGGTATGGCCACGCGCATCGCACACGAAGGAGGCGCCGTCGAAGACCAGCTCGTCCTGGCCGCCGACCTGGTTGACATACACCAGCCCCAGGCCGTGACGCGCGGCCAGGCGCTCGACCTGACGCTCGCGCTCGCCCATCTTGCCCCGGTGATAGGGCGAGGCGTTCAGGTTCAGCACCAGCTGCGCCCCGGCCGCGGCGGCATCGGCCACCGGCCGGTCGAACCAGACGTCCTCGCAGATCGCCAGGGCCAGGCGCACCCCGTTCTGCTCGAACACCACGGCCTCCCGGCCGGCGGAGAAATAGCGCTTCTCGTCGAACACGCTGTAATTGGGCAGCTCGCGCTTGCGGTATTCCGCCAGCAGGCGCCCGTCGCGCAGCACCCCGGCCAGGTTGTAGCGCCCGCCGTCACGCTCGCCGGGATAGCCCAGCACCAGGGTGATGCCCCGCACCTCGCGGCGGATATCGGCCAAGGCCGCGTCCACCCGCGCCTGGCAGTCGGGGCGCAGCAGCAGGTCCTCGGGGGGGTAGGCGGTCAGGGTCAGCTCGGGGAACACCACCAGGTCCACGCCTTCGTCGGCCAGGCGCCGGCCCAGCTCGATCACGCGCCGGGCGTTGGCCTCGATGGCGCCCACCACCAGATTCAGTTGTGCAATGGCGATACGCATTCCGCGCTCCGGCCCGCGTCTCAGGCCAACAGCTCGGCCATGGCGTCCCCGATCATGGCGGGCGAGCGCACGGTGCGTACCCCGGCGGCCTCCAGCGCGGCGAACTTGCCCTCGGCCGTGCCCTTGCCGCCGCTGACGATGGCCCCGGCGTGGCCCATGCGCTTGCCGGGCGGCGCGGTCACGCCCGCGATATAGGCCACCACCGGCTTGGAGACATGCGCCTGGATGTATTCCGCGGCGTCCTCCTCGGCGGTGCCGCCGATCTCGCCCACCATGACGATGCCCTCGGTCTGCGGGTCGGCCTCGAACAGGGCGATGCAGTCGATGAAGTTCATGCCCTGGATGGGATCGCCGCCGATACCCACGCAGGTCGACTGACCCAGGCCGGCCAGGGTGGTCTGATGCACCGCCTCGTAGGTCAGGGTGCCGGAGCGCGACACGATGCCGACCCGGCCCGGCTGGTGGATGACGCCCGGCATGATGCCGATCTTGCACGCCCCGGGGGTGATGACGCCCGGGCAGTTGGGACCGATCAGGCGGCAGTCGCGCCCGTCCAGCTCGGCCCGCACCCGCAGCATGTCCTGTACCGGAATGCCCTCGGTGATGCACACGATCACGCCGATGCCCGCGTCGGCCGCCTCGAGGATGGCGTCCGCGGCGAAGGCCGCCGGGACATAGATCATGGTGGCGTCCGCGCCGGTCTCGGCCACCGCGTCGTGGACGGTGTCGAACACCGGGCGGTCCAGATGGGCCTGTCCGCCCTTGCCCGGCGTCACCCCGCCGACCAGCCTGGTGCCGTAGGCGATGGCCTGCTCCGAATGGAAGGTGCCCTGACGTCCGGTGAAGCCCTGGCAGATGACCCGGGTGTTCTGATCGACGAGGATGCTCATGCCGCACCTCCCGCCGCCGCAACGACTTTCTCGGCGGCCTCGGTCAGGCCGCTCGCGGTCTCCAGATTGAGCCCGCTCTCGTCCAGCATCTTCAGCCCCTGCTCGGCATGGGTGCCCTCCAGGCGCACCACCACCGGCACCGAGATCCCGACCTCCCTGACCGCGTTGATGATGCCCTCGGCGATCAGATCGCAGCGCACGATGCCACCGAAGATATTGACCAGCACCGCCTTCACCTTGTCGTCGGAGAGTATCAGCTTGAAGGCCTCGGCCACCCGCTCGGCGGTGGTGCCGCCGCCCACGTCCAGGAAGTTGGCCGGCTGTCCGCCATGCAGCTTGACCAGATCCATGGTGGCCATCGCCAGACCGGCGCCGTTGACCATGCAGCCGATGTTGCCGTCCAGCGAAATGTAGTTGAGATCGTGCTCCGCGGCGCGCGCCTCGCGCGCGTCCTCCTGACTGATGTCGCGCATCGCCAGGGTGTCGCGGTGACGGTACAGGGCGTTGTCGTCGATATTGATCTTGGCGTCCAGGGCCAGCAGCCGGCCCTCGCCATCGACGATCAGCGGGTTGATCTCCACCAGGCTGGCGTCCTCCTTCTGGAACAGCTCGACTAGGGCGAACAGGATCTTCTGGAACTGCTTGAGCGAATCCCCGGACAGGCCCAGGGCGAAGCCAATGCGGCGGCACTGGAAGGGCTGCAGGCCGGCCGCCGGCGAGACCAGGGTGGTGATGATCTTTTCCGGCGCCTCGGCGGCCACCTCCTCGATGTTCATGCCGCCGGCCTCCGAGGCCATGATCATGATCCGCCGCGAGCCGCGGTCCACCAGCACGCTGAGATAGAGTTCACGCTCGATCTCGCTCGGCTCCTCGATCAGGACGTGGCTGACCGGCAGCCCCGCCGGCCCGGTCTGTCGGGTCACCAGGCGGCTGCCGAGCAGGCGCGCCGCCTCGGACTCCACCTGCGCGGGCGAGTCGGCCAGGACCACGCCGCCGGCCTTGCCCCGCCCCCCGGTGTGCGCCTGGGCCTTGACCACCCAGCGCCCGCCGCCCATCCGCTCGGCCACCTCCCTGGCCTCGCGCGCGTCCGCCACCGCCTCGCCATAGGGCACCGGGATACGGTACCCGGCAAACAGGCGCTTGGCCTGGAATTCGTGGAGATTCAATGTCCGACCCTTCTTCGTTGCTTGTAAAAGGAAATCCTTCCGCAGACCCTCTCCCGCTCGCGGGGGGAGGGTCGGGGAGGGGCAATCCGGGGCAGCCGGCCGGCATAGACAACCGGCCGGACTTATTCAGAACCGTCCCGGATGGTATTCTCAGCCAATACGGCCGTTTGCGCAAAAGCCTTTTTCCGATGGACCAAAATAACAGCAAGAACTTTGCCGAAGACATCGGGGACAGCCACGCCCTGAACCTCTTTCTGTCCTACCGGGTGTTCGTCGCCACCGTCATGCTGGCGCTGTTTTTCGGCATCAGGCACGGCCCCCTGGGCACCCACGATCCGACCCTATTCGGTCCCGGGGTGGTCGCCTATTCGGTGATCGCCATTGGCATGCTGATGTTCAATCTGGCTCGGCCCGCCGCGCCGCGCCTGCTGACCATCCTCAGCGTCGCCATCGACATCGTGCTATTCACCCTGCTGATGTACGCCAGCGGCGGCGTGCCTTCCGGAGTGGGCATACTGATCGCCATCTCCGTGGCCCTAGCGGCCCACATTCTGTCCGGGCAGGCCGCGCTGGCGCTGGCCGCCATCGCCAGTCTGGCGGTGATCGGCGAGGAGTTCATGGCCAACAGCCTGGGACTACTGCCGCAGACCGCCTATGTGCAGGCCGGCCTGCTGGGCATCGCCTATTTCGCGCTGGTGATCCTGGTGCTGACGCTCTCGCAACGGGCCCGGGACAGCGAACAGCTTGTCCGCCAGCGCGAGACCGAGCTGGTGGACCTGGCTCGGCTCAATGACTTCGTCATCCAGCAACTCCGGTCTGGTATCGTGGTGGTTGGTCCGGACCAGGTGGTACAGATCATGAACGAAGCGGCCTGGGCCCTGCTGGGCATGCCGCCCTCGATGCGCCACCACCCGTTGGAGGCGGTCTCCCCCGCCTTGCACCAGGCCCATGCCCGCTGGCTGGAAGATCCGCAACAGGCCGACCTCACCCTAGGGCTTGGCCCCGCGGGCGAGCGCGATGTGCATATCCGCTTCATGCCTCTAGGGAAAAAAGGCCATAATGGTACCCTGATGGTGCTGGAGGACGTGTCCCTGATGACCGCCCAGGCCCAGCAGATGAAACTCGCCTCGCTGGGCCGCCTGACCGGCGGCATCGCGCACGAGGTGCGCAATCCCCTGGGCGCGATCAGCCATGCCGCGCAACTGCTCCAAGAGTCCACCGAGCTGGTGCCCGATGACCGGCATATGATCGAGATTATCCTGCAGAACTCGCAACGCGTGAACGAGGTGATCGAGACCATCCTCAAGCTGTCGCGCCAGAACCTGCCCAAACCCAATCCGCTGATACTCGGCCCCTGGCTGCGGGATCTGGCGGAGAAGCTGCGTCAGACCTGCGTGCTGGCGCCACATCAGCTGCGAGTGCAGGTCGATCCCGAGAACACCACCGTGCATGCCGACGCGGGCCAACTCAGGCAGATCATCGAGGTACTCTGCGATAACGCGGTGCACCACTTCCATGGCGGTCCAGACGCTCTGCGTATCCAAATCCTGGCCGGCATCACGCCCGAGTCCGGCGGGCCTTTCATCGATGTCCAGGACAACGGGCCCGGCATCCCCCCGGAGCAGGTCGAGCAGCTGTTCGAGCCCTTCTTCACCACCCGCAGCGAGGGCACCGGCCTGGGCCTGTACATCGCCAGCCAGTTGAGCGAAGCTAACCGCATCCGTATCCAGTACCGCCCCATCCCGACCGGCAGTTGTTTCCACCTGAGCTTCCCCAACCCCAACCGACGCGAACTGGCATGACCCGACCGCAGGCCCTGATCATCGACGACGAACCCGATATCCGCGAGCTGCTGGAGATCACCCTCTCGCGCATGGGCATCGACACCCGCAGCGCGGCCGATGTGCAGGAGGCGGTGAGCGCGCTGGCCGAACAGCATTTCGACCTCTGCCTGGCCGATATGCGCCTGCCGGACGGCAACGGCATCGACATCGTGCGCCATGTCAGCGCCCACCATCCGAACACCCCAATCGCCATGATCACGGCCCACGGCAATATGGATAGCGCCATCGAGGCCCTCAAGGCCGGGGCCTTCGACTTCGTCTCCAAACCGGTGGAACTCGGCGTCCTGCGCCAACTGGTGGAGACCGCGCTGCGGCTGCGCGAGCGCGACGCCGGCGCCCCCGAAAGCCGGGAGGAAGACTGTCCGCTGCTGGGCCGCTCCGAAGCCATGGCCGGGCTGCGGCGCATGACCGACAAGCTGGCGCGCAGCCAGGCCCCGGTGTTCATCACCGGCGAATCGGGCACCGGCAAGGAGCTGGCTGCGCGCCTGATCCATGCGCGCAGCCCGCGCGCCGAAAAGGCCTTCGTGCCGGTCAACTGCGGCGCCATACCGGCCGAGCTGATGGAGAGCGAGCTGTTCGGCTACGTCAAAGGCAGCTTCACCGGCGCCACCCAGGACAAGGAAGGGCTGTTCCAGACCGCGCACGGAGGCACCCTGTTCCTGGACGAGGTCGCCGACCTGCCGCTGGCCATGCAGGTCAAGCTGCTGCGCGCCATCCAGGAAAAGCGCATCCGCCCGGTCGGCGCCACGCGCGAGATCGATGTCGATGTGCGCCTGATCAGCGCCACCCACAAGGACATGCAGCAACTGGTGGAGCAGGGCCTGTTCCGCCAGGACCTGTACTTCCGCATCCATGTGATCGAACTGGCCATGCCGCCGCTGCGTGCGCACCGCGAGGACATCCCGCTGCTGATCGAGCATATCCTCGCCCGCATCGCCGGCCAGACCGGCCTGCCCAAACCGCGCCTGCACCGCGACGCCCTGCTGGCCCTGCAGCAATACTCATATCCCGGCAACGTGCGCGAGCTGGAGAACATCCTCGAACGCGCCAGCGCCCTGTGCGAGGACGGCATGATCCAGCGCGAGGATCTGGGGCTGGACGAACAGCCCGCGCCCCCGCGGGCCGCCACCGGCATCCCCGACGAACTGCCCGAGGATGTCCCCCTGGAGGCGCATCTCAACGCCATGGAACGGCGCATGATCGAACAGGCCCTGGAGGCGACCCGCTGGAACCGCACCGCCGCCGCGCAGCGCCTGGGCCTGAGTCTCAGATCACTGCGCTACCGCATGCAGAAGCTGGGGCTGAGCGAACCCTGAACCCTCTGAGGTTCAACCGCCCTTTCGACCCGGCCGGCTGCCGCTTCGGTGCGGTTCGTCCCTCACCGCACCCTACCCGAGCCGTAGGGTGCCGGTGACGAGGGAACCGCACCACAAACACCGCCTATCGCGGGCCATCCAGCATCAGGCGCTCCGCCATGCGCCGGGCCATGCCCGCCCGCGCCCGGTCACCCAATTGATCGAGAGCCCGGGCGCGCAGCCGCCAGACCCGCGGATCCCTGTCCAGGGCCTGATGCGCCCGGCTGTCATCCGGCGAGAGCACCTGCAGGGCCCGTCGCGGCCGGTCGAGCGCCAGCAGCAGCCCGGCGAGCCGAACCGCCTGGGCAGTCAAATCCGGTCCACGGGCCGCCGTCAGCACGGACTCGAGCACTCTGCCCGCGGTCACCTTGTCGCCCTCATCCAGCAGCATGCCGGCCAAGCCGACGCCGGCCTGGACATCCCCCGGGTCCAGGGCCAGGGCACGGCGCCAGGCCTCGCGCCGCTCGCGTATCAGGTCCGGCTCACCGGGCCAGTTTTCCAGCAACTGGGCCAGGCGGCGCCAGGCCAGGGCGTTATCGGGATAACGCCCGAGCAGGGTCCGCAGGGCCTCGACCTGGCCGGCCGCCTCGGCGGGCGGCAGCACCGGCCGGGGGCGCAGCGGATCGAAACGGATGGGCGCCAAGCCCCGGGCACGCGCCAGATCCCCACGCAGATACACCAGCGAGACCGAATCGAAGCCCACCAGCACCCAGTCGGCATCGCCCGGCGGGAAAGGCAGCCCGCCCCCGATGCGCAGCACCAGGGCGTCGACCGCATAGCGCTTGAGCAGGCGCCGCAGCAGGCGGGGCCGGTGCCGCGCCAGGCTGGCCTGCAGCAGCATCTCCTCGGTGAACACGGTCGGGGTGCGCCCATCTATATAGATGAGCAGACGCCCCCGCCCCTGCCAGCCCAGATAGCCGCCCCAGCCATAGGCGTTCCACACCCGCAGGGGCCGGTCACCTCCCAGCAGCGGGCGCAGCAGTGGCATGGCCACCCCGGGATACAACCGGGTCTGCACGGGGTAATCCGCCAGGCGCAGGCTGTGCAGGGCCAGCGGGGGCCGGTAGATCCCGACCAGCGCCAACAACACCAGCAGGGCGAACAACCCGCCCCGTACACGCCCCTGCCCCGCCACCCGGCGCAACAGGGCATCCAGCAACAGGGCCCCGGGCCGGATCAGGACCAGGCCCAGCTCATACAGAAAGCGCTTGCTGTCGCCCCCGATCAACAAGAACACCAGCACCAGAAACAACTCCGCCGGGGCCAGCACCGGCCGCCGCAGCCACAGCGAGGCGGCGATCCCCGCGAGGATCACAAACATCAGCGGCGGCAGGGTCTGGGGGGCCAGCCACTCACGGATATAGGTGTGCAGATACTCGCCCCCGGCATGGGCGTGCAGGACATCCAGAATCTGCAGCCCATTGGGCGTGGCGAACACCAGCAGGCCCGGCAACGCGGCCAGCGGCAGGCGCCGCAGCAGGGCCGGCCCCGGCTGGCGCCACTCAGGCAGCAACAGATGCAGGGCCAGCGCGACCGCGCCGACCACCGCCGAGGCATGCATATTCGCCCACAACAGCGCCAGCAGCGCGGTCCACAGGCCCGCGTGACGCAGCCCCGGACGATGGAACAGCCCGACCGAGGCGGCGAGAAACAGCCCCTCGAACAGATGCGGACGCAGGTGCATGGACGGAAAGATCTGCCAGCTGACCGCCAGCACCGTCAACAGCCAGGCCCAGGGCGAGACCCGCGGGGCGCTGCGCATCAGCAGCCAGAGGATGCCCCACCAGACCAGCGCCTTGAGCCCCAGCAGTCCCCAGAAGCCGGCCAGCGCCTGAACCCCGGCCACCAGCACCTGGAACAGCCAGGAAAAATTGGGCCAGGCCGCCCCCGGCAGACTGAAGGAACGTACCTCCTCGCCCAGATAACGCCCGTGCGCCAGCATCCAGCGCCCGCTATCCAGATGCCACCATAGATCCAGACTGCGCAACGGCGTCAGAAAAACGGCGGTCAGCGTCAGGGCAAGCAGGACGGACGCCATCTCTGGGACGACGAACCGGCTCGTCTTACCGGTCGCCATAAAAAGTGACAATTTTTGTCAGTCGCTGCCCATTCATGTCATAGCGCCCCTTGGTTGGGACTACCCAGCCTTAACGAGGAAGGCATGATTTTGTTCACTAAGCACATGATTCATATATAGAATATCGCGATAATTCCTACCTGGCACGCAGATTGCTTTATGCCTTACTGTAGATTCCACAGCCCGACTGTGATCACTCAACACAAACCTAAAACCTTCACGTCAATCTCAAGGAGACGAATAATGAAACAACCCATGGTGCTCAACAGCAAACAGGGTGGCTTTACCCTGATCGAACTGATGATCGTGGTCGCGATCATCGCCATCCTGGCCGCGATCGCCATCCCGGCCTACCAAAATTATGCGAAGCGGGCTCATGTCGCCGAGGGCCTGAGCCTGGCCGCCGGCGCCAAGACCGCCGTGGCGGAATACTACTCCTCGCAGGGTTCCCTGCCGACCTCGAACGCGGTCGCTGGCATTTCTGGGACCATCACGGGGAATGCCGTCAGCGCCGTATCCGTTGGAGCCAATGGTGTAATCACGATTACCTACAATGGCAAGGTTGCATCTGGCGCGCAGGTTAAGCTGACCCCGACCACCAGCACCGGTGGTATCAAGTGGACCTGCGCTGCGGGCAACGCCACGATGGCAGCCGAATATCTGCCCTCTGGCTGCCGCTGACCTAATCCCGGTTTCCATACTTAACATTAAGCCCGCTTCGGCGGGCTTTTTCACATGGCCACAATGACCGCGAACCATCCCCGCCTTCCAGCGCTCGCGCTGTGGTGCGCCCTGGTGCTTGCCCTATGGGCCTTGTGGCCGGGGCTACCAGGTGGTTTTCTACTCGATGACATCCACAATCTAGAGATACTCGGGGCCATGGGCGGTGTCCACGATGGCGCCAGCCTGGGACGATTCGTCTTCTCGGGCGCCGCCGGGCCGACTGGTCGTCCGCTGGCCATGTTGTCCTTCCTGATCGACAACAATACTTGGAACGAAAGTAGCGGCAGTTACAAATACACCAACCTGATGCTGCACCTGCTCAACGGCAGCCTGTTGGCCTGGGCGGGCCTGCTACTGGGCCGTTGCCTGGGTTGGGAGGAACGCACCAGCCAACGGTTGGCCGTGTTCAACGCCGCAATGTGGATGTTGCATCCGCTATTCGTATCCACAACCCTTTATATTATCCAACGCATGACGCTACTCGCGGCATTGTGCTGCCTGGGCGGCGTCACCGCCTATCTTCACGGCCGTCTGTTACTGGCCACGAGGCCCCTTCGAGCCTATCTTTGGATGACAGCCGGCCTGGGCCTCGGAACCCTACTCGGCACCTTGTGCAAGGAAAACGCGGCCCTGTTACCCCTTCTGATCCTGGTCATTGAATACTGCCTGCCAGAACGATCCGCTCAGCCACCCTGGCCCTTCCGCGCGATATTTCTATGGCTGCCCAGCCTTGCGATCTTGATCTACCTGATCTCCATGCTGGATTTCTCGCCCAATATATGGCCGACTCGCCCCTTCAATCAGGTACAACGACTGTTGACCGAACCCAGGATACTCTGGATGTATATCAACCAACTGCTCCTGCCCAAAATCTCCGCCGGGGGGCTCTACCATGACGACATCCCTATATCGACCACCCTGACCAATCCACCCTCTACCCTGTGGGCGATATTGAGCCTACTGTGCCTGATCGCAACCGCCTTGGCTGCCCGCTACCGGTTTCCCCTATTTAGCTTGGCGGTTCTGTTCTACTTGGCTGGACACCTGATTGAGTCAAGTGTCATTGGTCTGGAATTATATTTCGAACATCGCAACTACCTGCCAGCCGCATTTTTCTTCATGCCGCTCGGCCTGGCTTTGTTCAGACTGCAAGGCCGGCTGTCCACCAAGACATTGCCACTCGTTGTATCGGCGCCAGCTCTGATGTTGGGATTTCTTACCCATCAGCGCGCCGAACTCTGGGGCCAACCTGATCTGATGACCATCCTCTGGGCGCAAGAAGCACCCTATTCGGCTAGGGCCCAGCGAGACTATGCGGCGCTACTCTTCAACCATGGCCAGCAAGACAAGGCTTTCCAGGTCATGAATGCCGCCATCCACAGGCTCCCCAATAATGCGTCTCTACTGGCCATCCGCTTGCGAGCCAAAATGGCGTTGGGCCCTGTGACACAGGATGATTTTGTGCGCTACGAGAAAAAAATCGCCTTACTTGATTGCGATCTCGAGTCGCTACCTCAGATTAAAGCACTCTCACTCGATCTGATTGGGAAAAAGCACTCGGCCCAAGAGCGTCAGGCCGCCCTGCGCTTCCTCGACGAGCTTGATAACGGCCCCTATTGCCAAGGATACCCAGACGCCAAATTATTGTTCCGCTATCTGAAAGGCCGCCTGGCACTGGCCCAGGACCGGCCAAATGAGGCCCTAAACCAATATACCCGGGCATTGGAAAAACACCCCCCGGCTAATCTGACATTGCTGATGGTGGCCGAGTTGGCCACCCGGCACTATCCTGAGCATGCGATGAAGCTACTTGACCGAGCGGAAGCGCGGCGCATCTTCAAAAACCATAGGCAGATCTGGCCACCCTTCAGGCCCGACTACGAAGAAAAGGCACGCCAAATCCGCGAGGCCTTGCAGAAACAGACCAAGAAAAGACCGCCTAATTCCCAAATAAGACGCCAACCGCCTCACAACGCAAAGTGAATTCCACTATATACTTGGGCTAATCCGGACCGACTCAAAGACATCAAACATCTTATGGCTTCCACTCCAAACATATTTCAGATTAGCGGGTTTCTCAGACATCTGATTGATGATGGCGTGATCGATGAAGCTTCAGCACTGAAGGCCCAAGAAGAAACCCAGAAAACGGGACAACCTCTGGTGACCTACCTCGTGCAAAACGAGCTGGCCGATTCAACTGCGGTTGCCAGTGCGGCATCCCGACAATATGGCGTGCCACTATTTGACCTAGACAGCATGGACCCCCAACAGATGCCGGTCAGGCTGGTGGATGAAAAGCTGCTCACCAAGCATCACGCACTCCCCCTGTTCCAGCGCGGGAAACGCCTGTTCCTTGCCGTCTCGGACCCCACCAACCACCTGGGCCTGGACGAGATCAAGTTCAACACTGGCCTGGCCACCGACGCAGTCCTGGTGGAGGAACACAAGCTGCAACGCGCCCTGGACAACGCATTGGAGGCCCAGGACGCGGCCATGAGCGAGATGCTCAATGCCGACCTTGAAAACCTTGACCTCGATATCGTGGACGAGGGCCAGGAGAATCCGGACGCCTCCAACCTGGACGTGGATGAAGCACCGGTGGTGCGCTACGTCAACAAGATTCTGCTCGACGCCATCAACGGCGGCGCCTCGGATATCCACTTCGAACCATACGAGAAGCATTACCGGATCCGTTTCCGACAAGACGGTATCCTGCATGAAGCAGCCACCCCGCCCATCAATCTGGGACCGCGCTTGGCGGCCCGCTTGAAGGTCATGGCGCGGCTCAATACGGCCGAGCGGCGCGTGCCCCAGGATGGGCGGATCAAACTTGCCCTGTCACGCAACCGTTCCATCGACTTCCGGGTCAACACCTGTCCCACTCTGTATGGCGAAAAGGTGGTGCTGCGCATCCTCGACTCCTCGGCCGCCAAGGTGGGCGTGGACGCCCTCGGTTTCGAGGAGGCGCAGAAAGAGGCCTTCCTCTCCGCGATCAAGAAGCCTTATGGCATGATCCTCGTCACCGGCCCCACCGGCAGTGGTAAAACAGTTACCCTGTACACCGCGCTCAACATCCTGAACGAAGAGGGAGTCAACATATCCACCGCCGAGGATCCGGTCGAGATCCAGGTGCCCGGCATCAATCAGGTCAACGTCAACCCCAAGACAGGGCTGACCTTCGCCGAGGCGCTGCGCGCCTTTCTGCGCCAGGACCCCGACATCGTCATGGTGGGCGAGATCCGTGACCTGGAGACTGCGGAGATCGCGGTCAAGGCGGCCCAGACCGGTCACCTGGTGCTCTCCACCCTGCACACCAACGACGCGCCCCAGACCCTGACCCGGCTGGCCAATATGGGCATCCCCGCCTTCAACATCGCCTCCTCGGTCAACCTGATCCTGGCCCAGCGCCTGGCCCGTCGCCTGTGCGAACACTGCAAGCAGCCGGACGACCTGGCACGTGAAGCCTTGCTCAAGGAGGGGTTCTCAGAGGCCGACCTGGAAGGAGATTGGAAGGTTTACAAAGCCGTGGGTTGTGACAAATGTACCCATGGCTACAAGGGCCGGGTCGGCCTGTTCGAGGTCATGCCCATTAGCGAGGACATGGAGCGCCTGATCATGGACAACGCCGATGCCATGCGCCTGCGCGAGCAGGCCAACGCCGAAGGCATCGAGGATCTACGCGCCTCGGGCCTGCGCAAGGTCAAGGCCGGCATTACCAGTTTGGAAGAACTCAACCGCGTCACCAAGGATTGAATACCGCTATGGCTAAAGCGATCAAAAAAAAGCAAAGGAGTCCTAAGGTCCAGGCCCACGTCTATGTGTGGGAAGGAACCGACCGAAAAGGCAAGAGAGTAAAGGGAGAAACCCGAACCGCCAACATAGCCTTGGCCAAGGCCGAGCTTCGGCGTCAGGGTATTACCCCAATCAAGGTGAGAAAAAAAGCGACATCTCTATTCAGCAACCGCAAAAAGAAAATTACCGCGGGTGACATCGCTGTCTTTTCCCGGCAACTGGCCACCATGATGACCTCCGGTGTTCCTTTGGTCCAGGCTATGGATATCGTGGGCCGTGGGCATAACAACCCTGCGATGCAGGACATGATCCTTGACATCAAGAACGACATCGAAGGTGGCCGCACTCTGACCGATGCCTTGAGAAAACACCCGCTCTATTTTGACGAACTTTTCTGTAGCCTGGTGCATGCGGGCGAACAGGCCGGCGTACTCGAAACCCTGTTGGATAAGATCGCAACCTACAAGGAAAAAACCGAATCGCTCAAGGGAAAAATCAAGAAAGCTCTATTCTACCCGGCTGCAGTCATCTCGATTGCCATCATCATTACCGCGATCATCATGATATTCGTGGTCCCGCAATTCAAAGATCTGTTCGAAGGATTCGGCGCGGAACTGCCTGCCTTTACCCAAGTGGTCATCAATCTTTCCGACTTTGTCGCCAAGTGGTGGTGGGCCATCCTCCTGATAATGGTTGGCAGCGCCGTGGTCGCGGCCAACTACTGGAAACGTTCAGCCAAATTCCGGGAAATCATCGATACGCTACTGCTAAAGACACCCGTGATTGGCAATATCATGCACAAGGCGGCTCTTGCCCGGTTCTGCCGTACCACGGCGACCATGTTTGCAGCTGGTGTACCCCTGGTCGAGGCCCTGCAATCGGTGGCCGGCGCTACGGGCAGCGCGGTTTACGAAAAAGCGGTTCTGGCCATGCGCGATGATGTCGCCACCGGACAGTCCTTGCAATTGGCAATGAAACAACAAAATCTATTCCCGCACATGGTCATTCAAATGGTATCCATAGGCGAGGAATCAGGGGCCTTGGACGAGATGCTGGGCAAGGTGGCTGACTTCTATGAAGAAGAGGTGGATAACGCCGTGGATGCCCTCAGCAGCCTGCTCGAACCGATGATTATGATTATCCTGGGTACGCTGATTGGTGGCCTGGTGGTAGCTCTGTATCTACCGATCTTCCAGATGGGCTCCGTCGTTGGCTGAGCTGATCGGCGCCGACATGGCAGCACTGCCGCAGACCCTCTACCTGGTATTCGCATTTCTTCTAGGTCTGGTCATCGGCAGCTTTCTGAACGTGCTGATCCTGCGCCTGCCGCGGCAGATGCAGCGCGAGTTCGAGATCGCCTGCAAGGAGGCCGCGGGCGAGCCGGCGGAAGCGCCCGTCTCCCGCTGGTTCGGCCTGGACTTTCTGATCCATCCCGGCTCGCACTGCCCGTCCTGCGGACACGCCATCCGCGCCTGGGAGAACATCCCCGTCCTGAGCTGGCTGCTGCTGCGTGCCCGCTGCAGCGCGTGCGGCGCGCCCATCGGCGTGCGCTATCCCCTGGTGGAACTGGCCACCGGACTGCTGACACTGGCGCTGGTGTACCGCTTCGGCGTCTCCTGGCACACCCTGGCCCTGTGCCTGCTGGTCTGGGGCCTGATCGCCCTGGCGGTGATCGATTTCGACGAGCAACTGCTGCCCGATCAGCTCACCCTGCCCCTGCTGTGGCTGGGACTGCTCACCCACCTGGACAACCCCGATGCCCTGCATGACGCGGTGATCGGCGCGGTGGCGGGATATCTCAGCCTGTGGCTGGTGTTCCAGCTCTTCCGCCTGCTGACCGGCAGGGAGGGCATGGGCTATGGCGACTTCAAGCTGTTTGCGCTGTTCGGGGCCTGGCTGGGCTGGCAGATGCTGCCCCTGGTGATCCTGCTCGCCTCGCTGTCCGGCGCGCTGATCGGCGTGGCCCTGATCCTGCTGCGCGGCCGTGACCGTCAGATCCCCATCCCCTTCGGCCCCTATCTGGTCATGGGCGGCCTGATCGCCCTGTTCTGGGGCGCGCAACTCAACCAGGCCTATCTGCAGCTGGCCGGGCTGGCCTGAGCCATGCTCAAAGTCGCTCTGACCGGCGGCATCGCCAGCGGCAAGAGCACCGTCAGCCGGTTGTTCCAGGCGCTGGGCGCGCCCGTGATCGATACCGATCTGATCGCCCGCGAGCTGGTCGAGCCGGGCCGGCCCGCGCTGGAACGGATCGTGGCGCATTTCGGCCCCGGGGTGATACGGCGGGACGGCCGCCTCGACCGCGGCGCGCTGCGCACCCTGATCTTCGAAGATCCCCGGCAACGCCAGGCCCTGGAGGCGATTCTGCATCCCGCCATCCGCCGCGAGGCGGAGACACGTCTCGACCGGCTCGACGCCCCCTATGTCATCCTGGTCATCCCCCTGCTGGTCGAGAGCGGCGGCGGATGGAGGCAGGACCGGGTGCTGCTGGTGGATGTCCCCGAGTCCTTGCAGATCCAGCGCCTGATGCGGCGCGACCACTGCAGCCGGACCGAGGCGCAGGCCGCCCTGGCGGCCCAGGCCACCCGCGAACAGCGGCAGGCCCTGGCCGATGACCTCATTCTCAACACCGGCAGCGAACGACAGCTGCAGGAGGCCGTGAACGAACTGCACCGCCGCTACCTCGCCCTCGCCCGCGGGGCAAGGTGATTCAGTGGCGCCCGGAGCGACGTCAACGATATCGCCGCAGGCCGACGGGAGGTTCCGAAAACGTCGGCGGCCGGGATGCCGCCATCGAGCGTACGGGGATGTATTCAAAGTGTTTTTCGGGGCCTCCCGTCGGCCTGCGCCATCCATGATTTGCATCGTTTGATGGCGCGGTCCCGCAGTGACACCCGCGGCGCTTTACCCGGGCGCGGGCCTGGCGGACAATATAAGGATATTCTGCTGAACGGACTCTCCCGTGCCCGATTCCCGCATCACCTTCGAGCAGCCGCTGAACGAGAAATGCCGCACCATGCTGCGGCTGGAGCATCTGTTCGAGCAGTTCGACTACCATGCCCCGCACGACAACCCCTGGCATGCGCGCGCGGCCCTGCGCGCCCTGCTCGACATCGCGGTGATCCTGGCGCGCGCCGATATCAAGTCGGAACTGCTCAAGGAGATGGACCGCTACCACCTCTCGCTCTCACGCATGGCCGACCTGCCCAATGTGGACCACCACCGCCTGCAGCACATCCTGCAGAACCTGCGCCAGGCCCAGCAGGCCCTGCAGGGGGTGCATGGGCAGCTGGGCGCGGCCCTGCGCAACAGCGAGTTCCTCAACGCCGTGCTGCAGCGCAGCGCCATCCCCGGCGGCGGCTTCGACTTCGACCTGCCACAGCTGCACCACTGGCTGTCCCAGCCGCACAGCGAGCGCATGCTGCAGTTCGACGACTGGCGCAACGAGGTGGTCGCGGTGCATGAGGCAGTGGAACTGCTGCTGGGCCTGATTCGGCACAGCACCACCTTCGCCCCGCGCCAGGCGCGCAAGGGTTTCTACCAGCAGACCCTGCCCTCGGGCGCCGCCATCCAGATGGTGCAGGTGCGCCTGTCCCCGGACCTGCGCCTGTATGCCGAGATCAGCGGCGGCAAGCACCGCTTCAGCATCCGCTTCATGCACAGCGACGATCTCGACCACCCGGTGCAGACCGAGCAGGACCTGGATTTCGATCTGAACGTGAGCATCATATGAACGACCCGTGCAGACAGGTCGCCTGCCCCACCTGCGGCAAGGCCGTGCCCTGGACCCCGGCCTCGCGCTGGCGTCCCTTCTGCAGCGAACGCTGCCGTCTGATCGACCTGGGTGAATGGCTGAACGAGGAGAAACGCATCCCCTCCGACGAGGGCCTGCCCCTGGGCGGACATGACGATTTCGCGGACGCCTGAACCGCATCCACCGACAGGGTCATCAGATCCGGGAGCGCCGCCATCCTGGCGGCCAGACCGGCGGGACGCCGGCGCTCCCGGCGGCTTCCACCCTTTGCGGCGAACGATTGCTCACATCAATACTGCAACGGAAACTCCGCGATCCATTGCGACTTGCCGCTGCTGAGGTTGATCCGCAGACGGCCGGACTGGTGCGTCGGGCTGATCAGCCAGCGCCGCCCGGGCAGGGGTTTGAGCAGCGGGCGCGGCAGCTCCAGGGCATGCACATCGAGCTGCAGCAGATCCAGGCGCGCATCCGCGGGCAGCTTCTCGCCCTTGAGCAGCAGCCCGGGACCGTCCGGATTGGGCCCCAGCACCAGGGCGAAGGCGTGCGCATAGGCCGCGCAGGGGGCCTGTTGGGGATTGCAGCGCTCATCCACGCTCATCACCCGCATGCCGGTGTTCGGCGCCAGGCGGGCGTGCCGTCCCACCTGGGTCCAGGCGATGGCCAGGCCGATGCCCAGGATCAGATAGAACAACAGATATCGGTTAAAACGCTTCATCCGGCCAGAACCCCCTGATGCCCGCGACCCCCTGCGCCCCGGCCTGCCAGGCCTCCGCCAGCCGCGCGGGTGTCATCCCTCCCAAAGCATAGACCGGCAGCGCCAGGGCCTGCACATGTCGGGAAAAGCCTTCCCAACGCAACGGCTCGGCATCGGGATGGCTGCGGGTGGGCAACACCGGCGAGAGGACCGCGAAATCGACTCCCAGGGCACGCGCCTGCGCCAGGTCCTCGGCGTCATGGCAGGAGGCCGCCACCCACTCCAGACCGGCCGGGCGCGTGTCGGTGCGGCGCAGCAGCCGGCTACTCAGATGGACCCCGTCCGCGCCCAGGGCCCGCGCCTGTTCCGGGGCGCCATTGAACAGAACCCGGGCCCCGCGCGCGTGACAATGCGCGCGCACCTGCGCGAACAGGGCCTCCGGCGCGATCGCGGGGCTCTCGAACACCCGGAACTGCAACAGCCCCAGATCCGGCAACCGGTCCAGGGCGGCGAGCAGACGCGCCGGGTCCCCAACGCGCGGCGGAGTGATGATATAGCGGTCCGGCAGGCGCAGGGCCTGCACCACCGGCCGGTCGGCCGCGGGCATGGGATAGTCGTCCAGGGCCTCGGGCGCCACCCAGGCCAACGGCTGGCCCTCGCGCCCCCGTGGCTCACCGCGCCAGCGTTCGATACGCCACAGGTGCAGCACCACCTCGCACTCGGGATAACCGTGCTGGACGCGGATCAGCGGGCGCAGCGTCTGCGGCGCGATGCCCAGTTCCTCGCCCAGTTCCCGGTGCAGGGCCTGCAGCGCACTCTCGCCCGGCTCCAGCTTGCCGCCGGGGAACTCCCACAGGCCGCCCTGATGGGCATGGTCATGGCGCCGGGTCAGCAGCACCCGGCCCGTCTCATCGACCAGGGCCCCGGCCGCCACCTCGATGACCGGACGCGCGTTCAGGACCGGTACTCCGCGTTGATGCGCACATAATCGTAGGACAGATCGCAGGTCAGCACGCTGGCCGCGGCCCGCCCCTGCCCCAGATCGACGCGGATGGTGTAGGCGTCCCGCTCCATCACACGCTGGCCGTCCGTCTCCCGGTAGGCGGGATCACGCCCGCCGCCGCTGACGATGCAGACCTCGTCGAGAAAGATGCGCACCGCCTCCAGCGTCAGCCCGACCCCGGCGCGTCCCACCGCCGCCAGGATGCGTCCCCAGTTGGGATCGCCGGCGTACAGCGCGGTCTTGACCAGCGGAGAGTGGGCGATGGTATAGGCCACGGCGCGCGCGTCCTCCCGCGTGGCCGCCCCCTCGACCCGCACCTCGACCAGCTTGGTCGCGCCCTCGCCGTCGCGCACGATCTCGCGCGCCAGGTACAGACAGACCGCGTCCAGCGCCGCCTGCAGACGGGCCTGCTCCTCGGCGTCCGCCGGCGCCAGGCCGGAGACCCCGCTGGCCATGAGCACGCAGGCGTCGTTGGTCGAGGTGTCGCCATCGACAGTGATGCTGTTGAACGAGGGGGCCACCGCCCGTTCCAGCATGGCCTGCAGCGCGTCCCGCGGGATCCGCGCGTCGGTCGCCACATAGGCCAGCATGGTGGCCATGTCGGGCCGGATCATGCCCGAGCCCTTGGCGATGCCGGTCAGGGTCACCTCGCCGCCGCTCAGCGCCACGGTGCAGCTGCACTGCTTGGGGCGGGTGTCGGTGGTCATGATGGCGCGCGCCGCGCGCGCCCAGCCGTCTTCCTCCAGGCCGTGCACCAGGTCGGGCATGGCGCGCTGGAAGGGCAGCAGGGGCAGATCCTCGCCGATGACGCCGGTGGAGAAGGGCAGCACCTGGCTCATGGGACAGCCGGCCATGGCGCCCACCGCGCGGCAGGTCTCGCGCGCGGCGCGCAGGCCCTCGTCGCCGGTGCCCGCGTTGGCGTTGCCCGAGTTGATCAGCAGGTAGCGCGCCGGGTCGTGCGCCAGGTGCTCGCGCGCCACCACCACCGGCGCGGCGCAGAACTGGTTGCGGGTGAACACCGCCGCGGTGGTCGCGCCCTCGGGCAGGGCGATCAGGCACAGATCGTCGCGCTCGCGGTAGCGGATGCCCGCCGCCGCGCTGGCCAGGCGCACGCCCGGCACGGGGCGGGCCTGGTCCGGATACAGCCTGAAGCCCGGCCCGTCCATCAACTCAGCTTGCCGTGGCAGTGTTTGTATTTCTTGCCCGAACCGCAGGGACAGGGCTCATTGCGTCCCACCTTGCGTTCGCTGCGCACGAAGGGCTGCTGGACCGGGGCCGCCTCGCCGGGCGCCTCCTCGGGCGGCGCCTCCTGCGGCTCCAGGCCGGTGAATTCCTCGTGCTGGAACTCGAAGGCGGTCGGGTCGAACTCCGGCTCCTGGATGGGCGGCGGCGCCTGCAACTGCAGCTTGCTGAGGATCTCAATCACCTCGCGGCGCACCGAGTCGAGCATGCGCGAGAACATCTCGAAGGCCTCGCGCTTGTACTCCTGCTTGGGATCCTTCTGCGCATAGCCGCGCAGGTGGATGCCCTGGCGCAGATAGTCCATGGCCGCCAGATGCTCCTTCCACGAGGTGTCCAGGGTGTAGAGCATGACCTCCTTCTCGATATGGCGCATCTGCTCGCTGCCGGCCTGGGCCTCCTTGTCGCGGTACACGCGCACCAGTTCGTCGAGGATGCGCTGGCGCAGGCTCTCCTCGTGCAGCGCGTCGTCCTCGTCCAGCCACTGCTGGATGGGCAGATCCAGATCGAAGTGCTCCTTCAGGGCCTCCGTGAGCCCCGGCACGTCCCACTGTTCCTCCAGGCTCTGCGGCGGAATGTACTGGTCTATGGTGGCGTTGAGCACCTCCTCGCGCAGCGCGTCGATCATCTCGGAGATGTCGTCGGTCTCCATCAGCTCGTCACGCTGGGCATAGATGACCTTGCGCTGATCGTTGGCCACATCGTCGTATTCCAGCAGGTTCTTGCGGATGTCGAAGTTGCGGCCCTCGACCTTGCGCTGGGCGTTCTCGATGGCCTTGTTGACCCAGGGGTGCTCGATGGCCTCGCCCTCCTGCATGCCCAGCTTCTGCATCAGCGCGGACACCCGCTCGGAGGCGAAGATGCGCATCAGATTGTCTTCCAGCGACAGGTAGAAGCGCGAGGAGCCCGGGTCGCCCTGGCGCCCGGAACGGCCGCGCAGCTGGTTGTCGATGCGCCGCGACTCGTGCCGCTCGGTGCCGATCACGCGCAGGCCGCCGGCCTCCAGTACCTGCTGGTGGCGCTGTTCCCAGTCCTTCTTGAGCGCCTCGATCTGCTCCTCGGTGGCGTCCGGACCGAGCTGGGCGATCTCCACCTCCAGGTTGCCGCCGAGCACGATGTCGGTGCCGCGACCGGCCATGTTGGTGGCGATGGTCACCGCGCCTGGACGGCCGGCCTCGGCCACGATCAGGGCCTCGCGCTCGTGCTGCTTGGCGTTCAGCACCTGGTGCGGGACGCCCTCCTTCTGCAGCAGTTGCGAGACCAGCTCCGAGACCTCGATGGAGGCGGTGCCCACCAGCACCGGCTGGCCGCGCTGCACGCAATCGCGGATGTCCTCGACGATGGCCGCGAACTTTTCCTTCTGCGTGAGATAGACCAGATCGGTCTGGTCCTCACGCTGGGTCGGCCGGTTGGGCGGAATCACCACCACCTCCAGGCCGTAGATCTGCTGGAACTCGTAGGCCTCGGTATCGGCGGTGCCGGTCATGCCCGAGAGCTTGTCGTACAGGCGGAAATAGTTCTGGAAGGTGATCGAGGCCAGGGTCTGGTTCTCCTGCTGGATCGGCACCCCTTCCTTGGCCTCCACCGCCTGGTGCAGGCCCTCGGACCAGCGCCGGCCCGGCATGGTGCGGCCGGTGAACTCGTCGACGATGATGACCTGGCCGTCGCGCACGATGTAGTCCACGTTCTTCTGGAACAGCACATGCGCGCGCAGCGCCGCCATCACATGATGCATCAGCATGATGTTGGCCGGGTCGTAGAGGCTCTCGTCCTCGGACAACAGACCGAGCTCCACCAGCATCCGCTCGACCTTCTCGTGGCCCTGGTCGCTGAGGAAGATCTGCTTGGCCTTCTCGTCCACGGCGTAGTCGCCGGGGCCGTAATCCTGTTTGCCTTCCTCGTTGGTGATCTCGTCCTGACGCGTGAGCTGGGACGGGATATTGTTAATCTTGATATACAGCTCGGAACTGTCCTCGGCCGGGCCGGAGATGATCAGCGGGGTACGCGCCTCGTCGATCAGGATGGAGTCCACCTCGTCGACCACCGCGAAGTGCCGGCGCTGCACCCGCTGCTCGGCGGTGAAGGCCATGTTGTCGCGCAGATAGTCGAAGCCGTATTCGTTGTTGGTGCCGTAGGTGATGTCGCAGTCATAGGCCTCGCGCCGGGTGACCGGGCGCAGATGGCGGTAACCCGCCTCCTCCTCGTAGTCCGGATCGAAGGCGTAGGAGGCGCTGTCCGGCCCCATGCCGCCGGAGGAATTGATCACCCCGGTGCTCAGGCCGAGGAAGTGGTACAGCCGGCCCATCCATTCGGCGTCGCGCCGCGCGAGATAGTCGTTGACCGTGACCACGTGCACGCCCTTGCCCGGCAGGGCGTTGAGATACACCGCCAGGGTCGCCACCAGGGTCTTGCCCTCGCCGGTGCGCATCTCGGCGATCTTGCCCTGGTGCAGCACCATGCCGCCGATCAGCTGGACGTCGAAATGGCGCATGCCCAGCACCCGCCGGCCCGCCTCGCGCACCACCGCGAAGGCCTCGGGCAGCAGCTTGTCCAGATCCTCGCCCTGGCCCAGACGCTCGCGGAACTCGGGGGTCTTGGCCTGCAGCTCGGCGTCGCTGAGCGCCGCGATCTGCTCTTCCAGCCCGTTGATCTGGGCCACGGTCTTTTCCATCCGTTTGATCAGCCGGTCGTTGCGGCTGCCAAACACCTTCTTCAGAACTTTGTTAAACATGCATCCAGTCTATTGTCGGCAGGGAGGTGGGCATGATACCGCACCCGAAAGCGACAGACGCCCCCCGCAGGATGTCGGAGGGAACGCCTGTCCGTCAGCGAGACAGTATGGGAAGGGGATCAGGGGGCGCGGATGAACTTGCGCGGATTGACCTTGCGGCCGTCCTTGTGCACCTCGAAGTGGACATGCGGCCCGGTGGAACGGCCGGTGCTGCCGAGCAGGGCGATCACCTGGCCCTTGCTGACCACATCACCGACCTTGACCAGGTTCTTCTCGTTGTGCGCGTAGATGGTGACATAGCCGTCGGGATGCCGGATCTCGACCCGGTTGCCATAGCCCGAGCCCTTGCCCGAGCGGATCACCACCCCGCCGGCCACGGCGTGCACCGGGGTGCCCTCGGCGCCGGCGAAGTCGATGCCATAGTGGTGGGCCTTCTTGCCGGTCATGGGATCGATGCGCACGCCATAGGTGGAGGAGATCCAGCCCTTGTCGACCGGGCGCCCGGAGGGCGAGGTCTCGTGGATCAGCTTGCGGTTGGCCAGCTGGTCCTCGAGCATGCCCAGCTTGACCTCACGGTCGGCCAGCAGGCGGTCGATGCGTTCCAGGCTGCTCTCGATGCCGCTCACCGACTCGGTCGCCAGCGGCCCTTCCTCCAGGCCGCCCTGGGCGGGCTCGGCGTGGAAATCGAATTCCCTGGCGTCCAGCTTGCCCACGCCCACCAGGCGCTCGCCCAGCGCGTCCAGACGCATCAGGTGGGCCTGCAGCCTGGCCACGCGCAGGGCCAGGGCGTCGAGCTGCGCGCGCTGTTCGGCCTTGGCGATCTTGATCTGCTCGCGCTCGTTGCCGACGATGTTCTTCAGCTCGGCCGCCACTGCCTCGCGCTGCGCCTGCTCGGCGCGATAGGTCCCGACCGCGTAACCGGCCCAGACCAGCAGCGCGGACACCAGGGCCACGCCCGGCACCAGCCAGGCCATGGCGCTGGGCACGCAGATGTCGATGCTGCCCCGCTTCTTGCAAAAATTTGAAAGCAGGATAATGTTCATAGCCAGTGTGGTACCACCTCGTGGGCCGAGCCCCCATTACCCGGGGTTTCGGCACCTGCTCAACAAGCTTTAGCCCTGCCTCCGGCAGGACTCCCAGGACACTCCCTGCCATGGCCGCCAAACCCCGTCACATCGGGAAGATTCTGCAGCAAGACGCACTCGGCTCCCTGTACGCCCGGATCGAGCGGCAGCGCCGTCTGCTCGATGCCGTGCGCGACCAGCTGCCACCGGACCTGGGCCCGCACTGCACCTCGGCGGTGCTGGAGGGCAGCCGGCTTGTGCTGAGCGCCGATTCCCCGGTTTGGGGGTCGCGGCTGCGTTTCCTGATCCCGGATCTGCTGACGCAGCTGCGCCGCGAGTACCCCGGGATCGCCAATATCCAGATCCGTATCGCCAGCGGCCAGCAGGCCCGCGCCACGGACAACCGTGCCGCCCCGCGGCCGCGTCCCGCCTGTGAGCAGGCCGCCCGGGCGGTCGAACGGGCCAGCGCGGGCGTTGGCGACACCGCCCTGGCAAAAGCACTGCAGCGCCTGGCGCGAACCCTGCGCAAACAGTAATTTATAACGTATTCACGAAACCCGGATGGGTTTCATGTAGGAAATGGGAACTGCGTCCTCTTCCTCGAACGTGACCTCTTCCCAGGCGTCCGACTCGGCCATCAGGGTCTTGAGCAGCCGGTTGTTCAGGGCGTGGCCGGACTTGTAGCCGCTGAAGGCGCCGATCAGGCTGCGGCCCAGCAGGTACAGATCGCCGATGGCGTCCAGGATCTTGTGCTTGACGAACTCGTCCTCGTAACGCAGCCCGTCCTCGTTGAGCACCCGGAAATCGTCCACCACGATGGCGTTTTCCATGCTGCCGCCCAGGGCCAGGCCGTTCTCGCGCAGGGTCTCGATGTCGCGCAGAAAACCGAAGGTGCGGGCCCGGCTGACCTCCTTCACGAAGGAGGTGGAGGAGAAGTCCATCTCGACCTCGTTGCCGCGCTGGTCGATGGCCGGGTGGTCGAAATCGATGCCGAAGCGCACCTTGAAGCCGTCGAAGGGATCGAAACGGGCAACCTTGTCGCCGTCGCGCACCTCCACGGGCTTGAGGATGCGGATATAGCGCTTGGGCGCGTTCTGCTCCTCCACGCCGGCGGACTGGATCAGGAACACGAAGGGCCCGGCGCTGCCGTCCATGATCGGCACCTCGGGGGCGCTCACGTCCACATAGGCGTTGTCCACGCCCAGGCCGGCAAAGGCCGACAGCAGGTGCTCCACGGTGGAGATCCGCACATCGCCCCGGGTCAGGGTGGTGGACAGGCGGGTGTCGCCCACGTTCTCGGCCTTGGCCGGGATGTCCACGGGTTCGGGCAGGTCCACGCGCCGGAACACGATGCCAGTGTCCGGCGCGGCCGGCCTCAGGGTCAGATAGACCTTTTCGCCTGTGTGCAGGCCGACCCCGGTCGCCCGGATAATGTTTTTCAGCGTACGCTGTCTGATCATGCAGTTAGACTCCGCGGGTATTCCCTGGATCCGGCAAAAAACGGCCACCGGCATCCCGATTCGGGGCCGACGTCCCCACGGTACAGCTAGGGATTTCCCGCATTGTCAGCAATATTTCAGCAACATTCAACCCAAAAACCCGAATCGATCACGGGTTTTGTGACCATTCAGTCGGCCTGACGGCGCAGAAAGGCCGGGATATCCAGGTATTCCATGTCCTGTTTGGTGGCCGCGTCCACATAGCCCTTGGGGCCCTCGGGACGCTGGCGCAGCGCCGGCGGCACGTCCAGACCGGCGTAATCGCCGGGCGTGGGCGGGGTCTCGGGGCTGACATCGCCATTGGCCACCTTGGGCACCGGCTTGAGATCCACCGGCTGAGGCGCGGGCTCGATCGCGGGCTCGTCCCCGCCCAGGCCGGTGGCGACCACGGTCACGCGCATCTCGTCCACCATCTCCGGGTCGATCACGGTGCCGACCACCACGGTCGCGTCCTCGCGCGCGAACTCCTTGATGGTGCTGCCCACCTCGTCGAACTCGCCGATCGCCAGATCCAGGCCCGCGGTGATGTTGACCAGCAGGCCCTTGGCCCCGGACAGATTGACGTCCTCCAGCAGCGGGCTGCGCACCGCCAGCTCGGCGGCCTCGCGCGCGCGATCCTCGCCGGAGGCGATGCCGGTGCCCATCATGGCCACGCCCATCTCGGACATCACGGTGCGCACGTCGGCGAAGTCGACGTTGATCAGGCCCTGCTTGGTGATCAGATCGGAGATGCCCTGCACCGCGTTCAGCAGCACGTCGTTGGCGGCCTTGAAGGCGTCCAGCAGCGAGGTCGCCTTGCCCAGGACCGCGAGCAGCTTCTCGTTGGGGATGGTGATCAGGGAGTCCACATGCTCGGACAGGGCCTTGATGCCCGCCTCGGCGATCTGCATGCGCTTGGCGCCCTCGAAGGCGAAGGGCTTGGTCACCACCGCCACGGTCAGGATGCCCAGTTCCTTGGCCACCTCGGCCACCACCGGGGCCGCGCCGGTGCCGGTGCCGCCGCCCATGCCGGCGGTGATGAACACCATGTCCGCGCCCTCGATGGCCTCGGCGATGCGGTCACGGTCCTCCATGGCCGCCTCGTAGCCGCGCTCCGGGTTGGCCCCGGCACCCAGGCCGCGGGTGATATTGGACCCGATCTGCAGGGCGGTGCGCACCTCGGTGGCGTTCAGCGCCTGCGCGTCGGTGTTGGCGCAGATGAACTCCACGCCATCGATATTGGAGCGCAACATATGGTTGACGGCATTGCCGCCGCCCCCGCCGACACCGACCACCTTGATCACTGCGTTCTGGCTGTCTACATCCATCAACTCAAACATGGTTTCTTCCTCCGGTCTTCCCGCGATACAACTTCAATTAAAAATTCCCCTGGAACCAGCTCTTCATCCGGCTCCAGACCGACTTCAGTCCTCCGCCCGCCGCCAGCTCCGGCACGCGTACCGCTCGATTGCGGTATCCAAACAGCAACAGCCCCACCCCGGTGGCGTGGATGGGGTTGCGCACCACGTCCACCAGCCCGGTCACGTACTGCGGCACGCCCAGGCGCACCGGCATGTGGAACACCTCCTCGGCCAGCTCGATCAGCCCCTCCATCTTGGAGCTGCCGCCGGTCATGACCACGCCGCCCGCTACCAGGTCGCCGAAACCGGAGCGCCGCAGCTCCGCCTGGATCAGCTGCAGCAGCTCCTCGTAGCGCGGCTCCACCACCTCGGCCAGGGTCTGGCGGCTGAGGCGGCGCGGCGGACGGTCGCCGATGCTGGGCACCTCGATGGTCTCGTCCGCGCTCGCCAGCTGGGTCAGGGCGCAGGCATACTTGAGCTTGATCTCCTCGGCATGCTGGGTGGGCGTGCGCAGGGCCACCGCGATGTCGTTGGTCACCTGGTCGCCGGCGATGGGGATGACCCCGGTGTGCCGGATCGAGCCGCCGGTGAAGACCGCGATATCGGTAGTGCCGCCGCCGATGTCCACCAGGCAGACGCCCAGATCCTTCTCGTCCTCCTCCAGCACCGAATAGCTGGAGGCCAGCTGCTCCAGGATCAGGTCTTCGACCTCCAGGCCGCAGCGCCGCACGCACTTGACGATGTTCTGCGCCGCGCTGACCGAGCCGGTGACCATGTGCACCTTGACCTCCAGGCGCACCCCGGACATGCCCACCGGATCATGGATGCCCTCCTGGTTGTCGATGATGAATTCCTGCGGCAGGATGTGCAGGATCTTCTGGTCCGCCGGGATGGGCACCGCGCGCGCGGCGTCGATCACGCGCTCCACATCGGCATGCGTGACCTCGCCGTCCTTGATTCCCACCGCGCCTTCCGAGTTCAGACTGGACACGTGGCTGCCGGCGATCCCGGCGTACACCGAGTCGATCTCCACGCCCGCCATCAGCTCGGCCTCCTCGACCGCGCGCTGGATGGACTGCACCGTGGACTCGATGTTCACCACCACCCCTTTCTTCAGGCCGCGCGAGGGATGGGAGCCCAGCCCGATGATCTCGATGCTGTCGTCCTCCTTCACCTCGCCGACGATCGCCACCACCTTGGAGGTGCCGATATCCAGGCCCACGATAATGTTCTTGTCCGACTTCTTGACCATCAGCTGTCACCCGTGGCTGCTTTCAGGCGCATGGCCTGTTTCTCATCCTGTTCGCGCCAGCGCACCGCAAAGCCGTGCGCATAGCGCATATCGACCCGCGCCGGCCGCTCGCGCATCTGCGCCAGCAGTTGCGGATAGACCCGCAGAAAGGTCCGCTCGCGCTGTTCCACCGCCTCCCGGCCCAGCAGCAGGACCATGCCGTCGGCAAAGTCCACCCGCCACTCGTTGCGCCGGTCCAGACTGACCCGGCTGACCCGCAGCGGCCCCTCCAGCAGACGCGCGTGCAGACGCAGATAGAAGGCCACCACCTGTGGCGCCATGGCGTCGCTGCCCGCCAGATGGGGCAGGCCCTCCAGGCGGGGCAGCGGCTTGGGCCGGAACACCACGCCGTCGAGATTGACCAGGGCGTCCTGGTTCCAATAGGCCAGCGGCACCTGCTCGGTCACATGCATCTGCAGCCGGTCCGGCCATACCCGGCGCACGCTGACCTGATCCACCCAGGGCATGCGCAGCACGCTGTCGCGCACCTTCTGCAGATCCAGGTCGAGGAAACCGCCGTCGATGGCGGCCGCCACCTGACGCTCGATCGCCGCCTGATCCAGCCAGGTGAACTCGCCGGTGATCTCGATCTCGCGCACCGGCATGCGGCCCGGCTGACTGAGATAGTGATACGCGAAGCCGCCCAGCCCGCCGAGCACCAGCAGCGGCAGCACCAGCAGCGCCACACGCCCCCAGCGGCGGGCGCCCTGGCTCGCGCGTCTGTCCTGTTTGCGCCGCCTAGCCATCCGCGCCCTCCAGGGTCTGCGCCAGGATGCGCCACACCAGTTCGGGGAAATCGATGTCGCGCGCCGCGGCGGCCATGGGCACCAGGCTGTGATCGGTCATGCCCGGCACCGTGTTGACCTCGATCAGCCAGGGCCGCTCCTGTTCGTCCAGCATCAGGTCCACCCGGCCCCAGCCGCTGGCGCCCACTGCGGCAAAGGCCTCCAGGGCCAGCGCCCGCAGCTCGGCCTCACGGGCCTCCGGCAGGCCGCAGGGCACCCGATAACAGGTGTCGTCGGCCTGGTACTTGGCCTCGTAGTCATAGAAGGCATGCGGGGTCTCCAGACGGATCAGCGGCAGGCACGCGTCGCCCAGGATGGAGGCGGTGAACTCCGGTCCCTGGATGTACTGCTCGGCCATCACATGGCTGTCGCAGGCGGCCGCGCCCTGCCAGGCCGCGCGCAGTTCGGCCTCGTCCCCGACCCGGTACACGCCGATGCTGGACCCCTCCAGCGCGGCCTTGACCATCAGCGGAAAGCCCAGCCCGGCGGCGCGCGCCAGAGCGGCCTCGCCGTCGATCAGACAGAAGCCCGGGGTGGGCAGACCGGCGCCCTGCCACACCCGCTTGGTGCGGTACTTGTCCATGGACAGGGCCGAGCCCAGCACCCCGGAGCCGGTATAGGGCAGGCCCAGGATGTCCAGCAGGCCCTGCAACTCGCCGTCCTCGCCGCCACGCCCGTGGACCACGTTGAAGACCCGGTCGTAGCCGCCCCGGGTCAGGACCTCGACGATGTCGCGCCCCATGTCCACCGGATGGGCGTCCACGCCCCGCGCGCGCAGGCCCTCCAGCACCGCGCGTCCGCTGACCAGGGACACCTCGCGCTCCGCGGCCCAGCCGCCCATCAGCACCGCCACGCGGCCGAAATCGGATGCCTGTACGCTCATGCCGGCACCCCCACGATGTGCACCTCGGGCTGCAGGCGCACCCCGAAGCGTTCCTCGACCCGGGCACGCACCGCGTCGATCAGGGCCTCGATGTCGGCGGCGCTGGCCTGCCCGGTGTTGATGATGAAATTGGCATGCTTGGGCGAGACCTCGGCGCCGCCGATGCGATACCCCTTGAGTCCCGCCGCCTCGATCAGGCGCGCGGCGTGATCCCCGGGCGGGTTGCGGAAGGTAGAGCCCGCGCTGGGCAGCCCGGTCGGCTGGCTCGCGGCGCGACGCGCCAGCAGCTCGCGGATGCGCGCCTGCTCGGCCGCCACATCGCCGTGCCCCAGCCGCAGCACCGCGCCGGTGAACCACTCCCCGGCCGGGCCCCGGACCTCGCGATAGGCCACCCGGTAGTCCTCCGGGCCGCGCTCACGCGGGACGCCCTGGCGGTCCAGGGTCTGCACCCGCTGCACGATGGGCCAGGTCTCGCCGCCGAAGGCCCCGGCGTTCATGGCCAGGGCCCCGCCCAGGGTGCCCGGGATGCCCGCCAGAAAGGCCGCCCCGGTGAGCCCGGCCCGTGCCGCCTCGCGCGCCACCCGGGCGCAGGAGGCCCCGGCCCCGGCGTGCAGACGCCCGTCGCGGACCTCGATCCCGGCCAGGTGCCCCTGCAACGCGATCACGGTGCCGGGGAAACCGCCGTCACGCACCAGCAGATTGCTGCCCAGCCCCAGCCACAGCAACGGCTCGTCCGGCGCCAGGCCCTGCAGGAACAGGGCGAGATCCCCGGCGTCCGCCGGACGATACAGGACGCGCGCGGGCCCACCCACCCGCCAGCTGGTGTAGCCGGCCAGGGGTTCCTGGTGGCGAAGCTCGCCGCGCAGCGCTGTGCTCGTCCGGGCCGCCATCATCATCCGTGCCCCACACGCTTTCTGGACGCCGCCGGACGCGCCGGCGCCGCCGCGCCCCGCTCCGCCCGACGCAGGCCGGTGGCCAGCAGTTGCTCGCCGCAGCCCATGCGCAACAGCCGCGGCCGCTGCCTGTCGGTCATTCGGTTTTTCACTGGCATAGCCGTTCCCCCAGTTCCGCCGCCACCTGGCCGATGCTGCCGGCCCCCATGGTCAGCACGATATCGCCCTCACGCACCACTCCGCGCAACACCTCGGGCAGTTCGCCGACATCCTCGATGAAGATCGGGTCCACCCGGCCGCGCGCGCGCACCGCGCGGCTCAGGGCGCGCCCGTCGGCTCCGGCGATGGGCGCCTCGCCCGCCGCGAACACCTCGCTCAGGATCAGCACATCCGGCTCGCTCAGCACGCGGGCGAAGTCGTCGAAGGCGTCCCGGGTGCGGGTGTAGCGATGCGGCTGGAAGGCCAGCACCAGGCGCCGCTCCGGCCAGCCCTCACGCACCGCGCTCAGGGTCGCGGCCAGCTCGCGCGGGTGGTGCCCGTAGTCGTCCACCAGCATCAGCGCGGCCCCGCCGGCGCGGCACTCGCGCACCTGGAAGCGGCGACCGATGCCCTGGAACTGCTGCAGGGTGCGCTGCACGCTGCCCATGTCCAGACCCAGTTCCATGCCCACGCTGATCGCCGCCAGGGCGTTCAGGGCGTTGTGCCGGCCCGGCATGGACAGCTCGACCTCGAAGGCGCGGCCGTCCGGCAGGCTGACCGTGAAGCGGGTGCGGCCGCCCTGCTGAGCCAGCCCGCTCGCGCGCACATCGGCGTCCTCGCTGAAGCCGTAGGTGATGGTGCGCCGGGTCACGTCCGGCAGCAGCCCGCGGGTGTTGGGATCGTCGACGCACAGCACCGCCACCCCGTAGAAGGGCAGGTGATGCAGGAATTCCAGGAAGGTCGCCCGCAGGCGCTCGAAGCTGCCGCCATAGGTGCTCATGTGGTCCTCGTCCACATTGGTCACCACCGCCAGCATGGGCTGCAGGTAGAGGAAGGAGGCATCGCTCTCATCGGCCTCGGCCACCAGAACCTCGCCCTCGCCCAGATGGGCATAGCTGCCGGCCGCGTTGAGACGGCCGCCGATCACATAGGTCGGATCCATGCCGCTGTCGATCAGCAGGCTGGCGATCAGGCTGGTGGTGGTGGTCTTGCCGTGGGTGCCGGCCACCGCCACGCCGTAGCGGAAGCGCATGATCTCGGCCAGCATCTCGGCCCGGGGCACCACCGGGATGCGCCGCTCGCGCGCCGCCACCACCTCCGGGTTGTCCTCGGTCACGGCGCTGGAGATCACCACCGCGTCGGCCTCGCGCACATGCTCGGCGGCATGTCCGATATGGATCACCGCGCCCTGCTCCGCCAGGCGTTCGGTGGCGGCATTGGCGCGGATGTCGGAACCGCTCACTGCGTAGCCCAGGTTGAGCATGACCTGCGCGATGCCGTTCATGCCCGCGCCGCCGATGCCGACGAAGTGCAGATGACGCATGCGCCCCATGGCCTCGGCCGCGTAGCGGGGTTGTTGCAGCATGCCGTTCATGCCATCACCTCCTCACAGGTATCGGCCACGCAGCGCACCGCGTCCGGCATGGCGCGGGTACGGGCCGCGCGCGCCATCGCCAGCAGGGGCTCGCGCCCGGCGCACAACTCGCGCAGCCGCGCCGCCAGATCGTCCGGGTCCAGCGCGTCCTGCTGGATCACGACCGCCGCCCCGGCCGCGGCCAGGTATTCGGCGTTGCGCGTCTGGTGATCGTCCACCGCGTAGGGATAGGGCACCAGCACCGCGCCCACGCCGGCGGCGGCCAGTTCCGACACGGTGAGCGCGCCGGCGCGACAGATCACCAGATCGGCATCCGCCAGGGCGCGCGGCATGTCGGCGATGAACTCCAGCACCTGCACGTCCATGGCGGATCCGGCATAGGCCTGCTCCGCCTGCCCGGTCTTGCCGCGCCCGGCCTGGTGCATGACCCGCAGGGGCTGGCTCTGCGCCAGCCGCGCCAGGGCCCGCGGCACGATCTCGTTCAGCGCCTGGGCGCCCAGCGAGCCGCCCATCACCAGGATGGAGACCGGCGATCCGGCACGTCCGGCGAAACGCGCCTCGGGCTCGGGCAGGGCCAGGATCTCGGGGCGCACGGGATTGCCGCAGACCCGGGCCTGCACGCCCTCGAAGCTGTCCGGGAAGGCCTGCAGCACACGGTTGGCCAGGCGGGCCAGCCAGCGGTTGGTCAGGCCCGGCACCGTGTTCTGTTCGTGGATCACCAGCGGGATGCCCAGCACCCGGCTCATCAGGCCGCCGGGGCCAGAGGCGAAGCCGCCCATGCCCAGCACCACCTGCGGATGGCGCCGCCGCAGCACATGCCCGGCCTGGGCCAGGGCGCGCAGCAGACGCAGCGGCGCCAGCAGCAGGCTCAGCCCGCCCTGGCCGCGCAGGCGGAAGGCGTCGATCACGTCCAGTTCGATGCCGTGCTGCGGCACCAGGCGCGATTCGAAGCTGTCCGGGGTGCCCAGCCAGCTGATCTCGCAGCCGCGCCGGCGCAACTCCTGGGCCACCGCCAGGGCCGGAAACACATGTCCGCCGGTACCACCCGCCATGACCATCACGCGCGCTGCCATGCGCCCTCCCTGTCCGGTGATCCGGACGCCAGATTCTCGCGCTGGATGCGCAACAGCATGCCCACCGCCACGCAGCACACGATCAGACTGTTGCTGCCGTAGCTGACGAAAGGCAGGGTCAGGCCCTTGGTCGGCAGCAGGCCCATGTTCACGCCGATATTGATGAAGGCCTGCATGCCGATCCACAGGCCCAGGCCCCAGGCCACATAGGCGGCATAGCGGGCGCCCCGCCGCTCGGCGCGCGCGCCGATGGCGAAGGCGCGCCAGATGAACAGGCCGAATAGCAGGATGATGGTCAGGGTGCCCAGCAGGCCGAACTCCTCGCCGATCACCGCCATCACGAAATCGGTGTGCGCCTCCGGCAGGTAGAACTGCTTCTGGATGCCGTTGCCCAGACCCACCCCGGTCCACTCGCCCCGGCCGAAGGCGATCAGGGCCTGGGTCAGCTGATAGCCGGCATCCTGGGCCTGCTCCCAGGGATTGAGGAAGGCCGTCACCCGCGCCATGCGGTAGGGCGAGACATAGACCAGGGCGCCGAGGGCGACCGCGGCCAGGGTGATCAGCAGGCCGAACTGCCAGAGCGGCGCGCCGGCCAGGAACAGCAGCCCGAAGGCGGTCGCCAGCAGCACCGCGGTGGTGCCGAAATCGGGCTGCAGCATGATCAGGCCGCAGGCCGCCAGGAGCAGGATCAGCGGCTTGATGAAGCCCCAGACCGTGAGCGCCACCTCCATCTGCCGCCGCACCACATAGCCGGCCATGTAGAGCACGATGAACAGCTTCATGAATTCCGATGTCTGCAGGCTCAGCGGCCCCACCCCGACCCAGCGCAGGGCGCCGTTGGCGGAGCGGCCCAGGCCGGGGATGAACACCAGCAGGAGCAGGCCCAGGCCCAGGAAATACAGCCAGGTGCTGGCGCGCTCCCACCAGCCCATGGGGGTGAACCAGACCAGCACCGCGCCGCCGATGCCCAGGGCCATGGCCAGCAGGTGCCGGTCCACATAGCGCATGGCCGCGCCCTCGCGCGCGCCCAGGTGCATGGAGGCCGAGGCCACCATCACCAGGCCGATGCCCAGCAGGGTGGCGACCGCGAGCAGCAGCACGCCGTCCAGCGGCAGGGGCTGGACCGCGGCGGCGCCGCGCGGACGCGCCATGCCCTTGACCGTGGCCACGCCGCTCATGCCTCCCGCCTCCTGAGCAGGCCGCGAAAGCGGTCGCCGCGCTCGGTGAAGCTGCGGAACTGGTCGAAACTGGCACAGGCCGGGGCCAGCAGCACATGATCGCCGGGCCGGGCCAGTCCGGCGGCGGCCTCCACCGCCTGCTCCAGATCGGCGGCCTCGCGCAGCGCCACGCCCTCCGGCACCACCGGACGGATGGCGTCCCGGTCGCGCCCCATCAGCACCACCGCGCGGGCGCAGCGCGCCAGCGGCGCGCGCAGGGCCTCGAAATCGGCTTCCTTGCAGTCGCCGCCCAGGATGATCACCGCGCGCGGCGCGCCCCCGGGATGCAGGCCCTCCAGAGCCGCCACGGCGGCCCCGACATTGGTCGCCTTGCTGTCGTTGTACCAGCGCACGCCGTCGATCTCGCCCACGAACTCGCAACGGTGCGGCAGGCCCGGGAAGCGCCGCAGCACCTCGCGCATCACCTCCAGGTCCATGCCCAGGGCGGTGCCGATGGCCAACGCCGCCAGGGCGTTGGCTTGGTTGTGGCGTCCGGGAATCAGGATCTCGTCCGCCGCCAGCAGCGCCTGTTCGCCACGGCACAGCCAGGCGCGGCCTTCCCGTTCGCGCACGCCGAACTGCTTATCGCCGCGCGGCTCGCCCAGGGTGAAGGTCCAGACATCGCCGGCGCCATGCATGGCCATCACGCGCGGATCGTCGGCATTGAGCACCGCCAGGCCCGCGCCCTCCAGGATGCGCGCCTTGGCCGCGGCATAGGCCTCGATGTCGGGATAGCGGTCCATGTGGTCGGGCGAGACATTCAGCACCGCCGCCACCGCCGGACGCAGGGAATGGGTGGTCTCGAGCTGGAAGCTCGACAGCTCCAGCACATACAGTTCATTGCGCTCGTCCAGCAGGTCCAGCACCGGGGTGCCGAGATTGCCGCCCACCCCGGCGCGGCAGCCCGCGGCGCGCGCCATCTCGCCCACCAGGGTGGTCACGGTGCTCTTGCCGTTGGAGCCGGTGATGGCCACCACCGGCACATCCGCCAGGCCCGCGAACAGTTCCACATCGCCCAGCACCGGCACCCCGCGTTGCAGCGCGGCGCGGATCTGCGGGGTGTCCAGCGGCACACCGGGGCTGACCACCAGGCGGTCCACCCGCTCGAACAGGGCGTCGTCGAAGTCGCCGAGGAACACCGCCACGTCCGGATAGCGGCGCTGCAGCTCGGCCAGCCCCGGCGGGTTCTTGCGGGTGTCGGCCACCGCCACCTGCTCGCCACGCCCCAGCAGGTGACGCGCCACCGACAGGCCGGTGGCGCCCAGGCCCACGACCAGGGTGCGTCTTTCACTGGGCTGTGTCCGGGTCATCACCATGCCGCGCCCCTCACCGGATCTTCAGGCTGGCCAGGCCGACCAGCACCAGGATGACCGTGATGATCCAGAAACGCACGATCACGCGCGGCTCCGGCCAGCCCTTGAGTTCGAAATGATGATGCAGCGGCGCCATGCGGAAGATACGCCGCCCGGTGAGCTTGAAGGAGGCCACCTGCAGCACCACCGAGACGGTCTCCATCACGAACACCCCGCCCATGATGAACAGGGTGACCTCCTGGCGGACCGCCACCGCCAGGGTGCCGAGGGCCGCGCCCAGGGCCAGCGCGCCCACGTCGCCCATGAACACCTGCGCCGGATAGGCGTTGAACCACAGAAAGCCCAGCCCGGCCCCCACCAGGGCGCCGGCGAAGATCGCCAGCTCGCCCACCCCCGGCAGGTGCGGGATCAGCAGATACTGGGCGAACTGGGCGTGCCCGGAGACATAGGCGAAGATGCCCAGGGCCCCGGCCACCAGCACCGTGGGCAGGATCGCCAGGCCGTCCAGGCCGTCGGTGAGGTTGACCGCGTTGGATGAGCCCACGATCACGAAATAGCTCAGGACCACGAACCAGGGCCCCATGTCCCAGGCGAAGCGCTTGAAGAAGGGCAGGAACAGCTGGGTCTCGGCCGGCAGGGTGGCGCTGCTGTACAGAAACCAGGCCGCGGCGATGCCGAACAGCGACTGCCACAGGTATTTCCAGCGCGCCGCCAGGCCGCGCGCGTCGCGCAGCACCAGCTTCTTGTAGTCGTCCCACAGGCCGACCGCGCCGAAGGCCAGGGTGGTCAGCAGCACCACCCACATGTAGCGGCTGGAGAGATCGGACCACAGCAGGGTGGAGACCGCCACCGCCACCAGGATCAGGGCGCCGCCCATGGTCGGGGTGCCGGCCTTGGAAAGATGGCTCTGGGGACCGTCGTCACGCACCGTCTGGCCGATCTTGTACTGGCTCAGGCGGCGGATCATGGCCGGCCCCACCATGAAGGAGATCAGCAGGGAGGTCAGCACCGCGAGAATGGTGCGCAGGGTGATGTAGCGGAACACCCCGAAGTCGGGCTCGAACTGCGCGAGATATTGGGCCAGTTCCATCAGCATGACACGCCCTCCCCGGCCAGCGCGGCGACCACCCGGTCCATGGCGCTGGCGCGCGAGCCCTTGACCAGCACGCTGTCGTCCGGCCCCAGGTGCCGTTGCAGCCAGTCGATCAGGGCCGCCTGATCCTCGAAATGCCGCGACTCGCCATCGAAGTGTTCGGCGGCGTGCGCGCTCAGGCGGCCGCAGCTGAGCAGCAGGTCCACGCCCTGTTGCGAGGCCGCGCGGCCCAGCCCGGCATGCAGTTCGGCCTGCGCCGCGCCCAGCTCACCGAGATCGCCCAGGACCAGCAGGCGCCGCCCCGGCATCACCGACAGGACCGCCAGGGCGGCCTCCACCGAGTCGGGATTGGCGTTGTAGCTGTCGTCCACCAGGCGCGCCCCGCTCCCGGCGCGCAGCGGACACAGGCGCCCGCGCACCGGACGCATGGACTCCAACCCGGCGCGGATGTCCGCCGGCGTCACCTCCAGGGCCAGCGCCGCGGCGGTCGCGGCCAGCGCGTTCATGCGGTTGTGCGCCCCCGCCAGGCGCAGCCCGACCTCGAAGCCGCCCTCCGGCAGCCGGATCTCGAACCCGGCCTCGAAATGGTCATCGACCCAGCGCAGGCGGTAGCCGCCGCGCGGGCTGTGGACCGCGGCCTCCGGATCCAGGCCGAAACCCAGACAGCGGCGTCCCGCGGACAGGGCCCGCCACAGACCGGCGTGCGGATCGTCGGCGTTGTACACGAACACCCCCTCCGGACGCAGGCCCTCCAGGATCTCGGCCTTGGCGCGCGCCACGCCCTCCACCGAACCGAAACCCTCCAGGTGGGCGCGCCCGGCGTTGTTGAGCACCGCCACATCGGGCTCGGCGATACGGCTGAGATAGGCGATCTCGCCGATATGGTTGGCGCCCATCTCGACCACCGCATAGGGCTCGTCCTGCAGGCGCATCAGGGTCAGCGGCATGCCGATGTCGTTGTTCAGATTGCCCTCGGTGGCCAGCACCGGATGGGCGCGCCCGAGGATCGCGGCCAGCATCTCCTTGACCGTGGTCTTGCCGTTGCTGCCGGTGATCCCGACCACCCGGGCGGCGGCGCGACGCCGCCAGGCCCGGGCCAGTTCGCCCATGGCGCGGCGGGTGTCGGCCACCTCCAGCAGCGGCATGGCGCTGCGCACCCGGCGCTGCACCATGGCGCCGACCGCGCCCTGCTGCTCGGCGATGCCGATATAGTCGTGGCCGTCGAAATTGGGTCCGCTCAGGGCGATGAACAGATCGCCGGTGCGCAGGCGCCGGCTGTCGCTGCTGACCGAGCGGAAGCGCGCGTCCCGGCCATGCAGCCGGCCGTCCAGCAATTGCGCCGCCTCGGAGAGCTGGAACGCGATCATGCGGCGTACTCCTGCAGCGCCTTCTGCGCCTGCTCCAGGTCCGAGAAGGGGATGCGCAGATCGCCCTGCAGCTGATAGTCCTCGTGTCCCTTGCCCGCGATCAGCACCAGATCGTCCGGCCCGGCCGCGGCCACCGCCGCGGCGATGGCGCGCGCCCGGTCGCGCTCGACCTGCGCCGCGTCGCGCCCGGACATCCCGGCCAGGATCTCCTCGACGATGCGGTCGCCGTCCTCGCCGCGCGGGTTGTCGTCGGTCACGATCACCGCGTCGGCCAGGCGCTGCGCGATCCCGCCCATGCGCGGGCGCTTCTCGCGGTCGCGCTCGCCGCCGCAGCCGAACACACACAGCAGACGCCCGCGCACATGCTCGCGCAGCGACTCCAGCACCTGGGCCAGGGCGTCCGGGGTGTGGGCGAAGTCCACCACCACGCGCGGTCGGCCGCGGCCGCCCAGCAGGTTCATGCGCCCGGGCACCGGCTGCACCCGGGCCAGCGCCTCCAGGGCGGTGTTCAGGGGCATGTCCCAGGCCAGCAGCACGCCCAGGGTGAGCAGCAGGTTCTGGGCATTGAAGCGGCCCAGCAGCCCGGCGCGGATCTCGCCCGGGCCCCAGCTGGATTCGAAGCCCACCAGCAGGCCGTCGGCCAGGGTCTTGACCTCGCGCGCCAGGATGAAGCGGTCGGCCAGCATGGGCGAGGCCTCCTGCATGCCGCAGGCGACCGACATCACCCGGGCGCTGACCTCCTGCAGCAGCTCGCGCCCCAGGCGGTCGTCCACATTGAGCACCGCGTGCATCAGGCCAGGACGGCGCAGCAGCCGGGCCTTGGCCTCGGCGTAGGCGCCCATGCTGCCGTGATAGTCCAGGTGCTCGTGCGACAGATTGGTGAACACCGCGGTATGGAAGGGCACGCCCGCGACCCGGCCCTGGTCCAGGGCGTGCGAGGAGACCTCCATGGCGACCGCCTTGACCCCGAGACGCGCCTGGCGCGCCAGCTCGGCCTGCACCGCGACCGCGTCCGGGGTGGTGTGGCCGCTGGCCCGCAGATCGCCCGGCAGGCCATTGCCCAGGGTACCCATCAGGCCCACCATGATGCGCGCGCCCATGGCCTGCGCCAGAAAGTGCGTGACGCTGGTCTTGCCATTGGTGCCGGTCACCCCGATCACCCGCATCGCCTGCCCGGGCTGGCCGAAGAAGCGCGCCGCCACCAGGCCGGCCTTGTGCGCCAGGTCCGAGACGCGGAACAGCGGCACCCGGGTCTTGGCCGCCTGCTCGACCAGGCGCGCGCGATCCCAGGCGCCGCCGGCCTGGGCCAGCACCGCCACCGCGCCCTGCGCCAGCGCCTGCTCCAGATAGTCCATGCCGTGCGCGCCCTGTCCGGGCAGGGCCATGAACAGATCGCCCGCCCGCACCGCGCGGCTGTCCAGGGCGACGCCACCGATCACCAGACGGCCATATTCACCGGGGTCGAGGATCCCGTCCAGCAGATCGGCCAGCAGCAGGCCCTTGGCATCCTGACGCTGCGCCATCATCGAGCACCCCCCAGCTGGGCCAGGCGCAGGCGCGGCCTGGGCAGGTCGTCCGGCGGCACATTGAGCAGCCGCAGGGCCTCGCCCATCACGCGCGAGAACACCGGCGCGGCCACCAGGCCACCGTAGTACTCCTTGCCGCGCGGCTCGTCGATCATGACCGCCATCACCAGGCGCGGGCGGGTCACCGGGGCCATGCCCACGAACAGCGCGCGGTAGCGGTGCGGGCTGTAGGCCCCGTCGCGCCCCAGCTTGCGCACCGTGCCGGTCTTGCCGGCCACCCGGTAGCCCCGGACCCGGGCGCGCGGCGCGGTGCCGCCCTCGCTGCTGACCACCGCCTCCAGCATGTAACGCACATCCACCGCGGTGCGTTCGCTCATCACCCGCACGCCGCGCGGTGGTTCGAGTCGCTTGAGCAGGGTCGGCGGCAACAGCAGCCCGTCGTTGGCCAGCACCGAATAGGCCTCGGCCAGCTGCAGGGTGGAGACCGAGATGCCATAACCATAGGCCAGGGTGGCCTGGTCCACCTTCACCCATTCGCGGAAATACGGCAGGCGCCCGGCGGTCACCGCGGGAAAGCTGAGCGGCGGCTGGTGACCGAAGCCCAGGGCGTCCAGCAGGCGCCAGTAGGCGGCCCGGTCCAGGGACAGCGCCAGCTTGGCCGCGCCCACATTGCTGGAACGCGCCAACAGGGTACGCAGACTGATGCGCCCGAGATTGCGGTGGTCGTGGATCGTGAGATTGGCCACCTTGAAGTGGCCGGGCGAGGTGTCCACCAGGGAGTCGCGCCCGACCACGCCCTGCTCCAGCGCCGCGGCCACGGCGAAGGGTTTCATGGTCGAGCCCGGCTCGAACATATCGGTCAGGGCCCGGTTGCGCAGCCGCCCGCCCCGGTTGGAGCGGTCGCCGTTGGGGTTGTAGCCGGGCTGGTTGACCATCGCCAGGATCTCGCCGGTGCGCGCGTCCAGCAGCACCGCCGAGCCGCCCACGGCGCGGTTGCGGTGCACCGCCGCCTTGAGCTCGCGATAGGCCAGATACTGCAGGCGACTGTCCAGACTCAGCGCCAGATTGCGCCCGTCGCGCGGCGAGCGGATGTTCTCGATGTCCTCGACCACCCGGCGCCGGCCGTCGCGCATCACCAGCTTGAGGCCGCTCTCGCCGCGCAACTCGCGATCGTAGGCCCGCTCCAGACCCTCCTGACCGCGATCCTCGTTGTTGGTGAAACCGAGCACGTGGGCGAACACCTCGCCCTCGGGATAGTAGCGCCGGTCGCGCCGCTCCAGATGCACCCCACGGATGCCATAGGCGTCGGCCACCTTGAGCACATGCTCGGCCCGGCCCGGCGGCAGACGCTTCTTCAGATACAGGAAGCGACGCCCGGCATGCCGCCTGAGCTTGCGCCGCAGGCGTTTGGCGGAGATGCCCAAGGCGCGCGCCAGGCGGTCGAGATGGGGGGTGTCCGCGGTCAGCACGCGCGGGTTGCAGGTGACCGCATCCACCGGCGTGCTCAGGGCCAGCACCTCGCCATGCCGGTCGGTGATCAGGCCGCGGTGGGCCTCCAGGCGCACCCGGTCGAGATAACGGTCGGCGCCCTCGGACTGCAGAAAGTCCTTCTCCAGGATCTGCTGATCCACTGCGCGCCACACCAGGGCCGCTCCGGCCAGGACGAAGATACCCAGCACCATGAAGCGGCGCCCGCGGTAGCTGGGCAGCGCCACCGGCTCGCGTTGCGCCTTGCGGGCCTTTTTCTCCCTGCGCGCCGCCATCACTCGACCACCACGATCTGTTCCGGCGCCGGCGGATGCATGTGCAGACGCTTGCCGGCGACGCGCATCACATCGTCCAGGCTGCCGACATTGGCCAGCTCCAGCTGCAGGCGCCCCCACTCCATACTCGCCAGCTCATGCTGGGCGCGCAGCCGCTGCAGGTCGAGAAACAGCGCCCGCGAGCGGTTCTTGGACCACACCACGGCGATGGCGCTGCCCAGCACCATGACCACCAGAACCAGGACCCAGAGCATGCCGCGCCTGTCCATCACAGCACCTCCGCCACGCGCATGATGGCGCTGCGGGCCCGGGGATTGTCCGCGACCTCCTGCTCCGAGGGCCGCCGGGCCTTGCCCAGGATGCGCAGCCGGGCGTTGCTCTGCTCGTGCCGCACCGGCACCCCTTTGGGCAGGCGCTGCCCGCGCGCCTGCTCACGCATGAAACGCTTGACCAGGCGGTCCTCCAGGGAGTGAAAACTGATCACCACCAGGCGCGCGCCGCGCGCCAGCACCTCGAGGGCGTCGCGCAGGCACTGCTGCAAGGCCTCCAGCTCGCGATTGATGTGGATGCGGATCGCCTGGAAGGTGCGCGTGGCCGGATGCTTGTGCGGGTCGCGTCTGGGGACGGCGCGCTCGATCAGCGCCGCCAGCTCGGCGGTGCGCCGCAGGGGCTGCCGTTCGCGCCCCGCCACGATGGCGCGCGCGATGCGACGGGCGAAGCGCTCCTCGCCGTATTCGCGGATCACCCGCGCCAGCTCGTCCTCCTCGACATGCGCCAGCCACTGCGCCGCACTCTCGCCGCGCGTGGTGTCCATGCGCATGTCCAGGGGACCGTCCTGCATGAAGCTGAAGCCGCGATCGGCCTGGTCCAGCTGCGGCGAGGACACGCCGAGGTCGAGCAGCAGGCCGTCGACCCGCCCCAGCAGGTCGAACGCCTCGGCCACCTCGGCGATCCGGGCAAAGCTGTCATGCACCATGGTAAAGCGCGGCTCCTGTGCCAGTTCCCGTTGTGCGGCCTGCACGGCCTGCACGTCCTTGTCGAAACCCACCAGCCGGCCCCGCGGTCCCAGGCGCTGCAGGATCAGGCGGCTGTGGCCGCCTCGGCCGTAGGTTCCATCGAAATAGATCCCGTCGGGGCGCACCGCCAGGGCGTCCACCGCCTCGTTCAGCATGACCGTGCGGTGATCCGCCCCGGCCCCGCTCACAGGCGCAGCTCCGACAGCTCGCCGGAGATCTCGCCGTCGGTCAGGCTGGCCTCGCCCAGCCAGCCCTCGCGCTCGCTGAGCATGCCCTCGGCATCCCAGATCTCGAACTTGTGCCCTTGCCCGATCAGCGAGACCTTCTTGCCCAGGCGCGCGTAGTCGCGCAGCTCGGCGGACAGCAGGATGCGCCCCTGGCCGTCCATCTCGAGTTCCGAGGCATGGCCGAGCAGCAGGCGTTGCAGGATCTGGTTCTGGCGGTTGAGGGTCGGCAGGCGCGCCACCTTGCGTGCGATCTCGGCCCATTCGGTCTCCGGGTACAGCCACAGGCAGTGCTCGCGGGGATTGATGGTCACCACCACGCGCGAGGCACAGCAATCCGCCAGGGCATCGCGGTACTTGGCCGGTATGGCCATGCGTCCCTTGGCGTCCAGATTGAGTGTACTGACACCCAAAAACACCGGAATGACTCCCCCTTTGTTGTGATCACAGGGTGGTGATGGGAGATTTCTCCTCTTTTCCCCACTTTTCACCACCTCGGGAGCAATATTAGGAGCCGGGGGCAGCGGGGTCAAGCCCCGGAGACAAAAAAACCCTTTGCAACTCAGTGACTTATAGCAGAGTTCTCAGGCCGGGCAAAGCCCTGCCAAAACAGGCGGCTAAGGCCGCTACTTAAAGTAGTTTGTGAAGTTCCGGGGCGGACCGGTCCCCGGCTGTCGGCGGCGGCCGACAGCCCGGTGGGCGGAAGTGGGGAGGTGGGAGCCGGCCGGTAAGCCGGATTCTGTCGGGGACGATCATTCATCTGGGACGCCCGTCGCCGGACGCCTCGTGCGACCTACCCGGAAGCACCTGCGGGCCACAGGCTGCCAGCGGCATGCTTCCCTATTTGGTCTTGCTCCGAGAGGGGTTTACCCTGCCACCCCTGTTGCCAGGGGCGCGGTGCGCTCTTACCGCACCTTTTCACCCTTGCCGGCCTCCCGGAGGAGGCTTGGGCGGTCTGTTTTCTGTGGCACTTTCCGTCGGCTCGCGCCGCCCAGGCGTTACCTGGCTCTCTGCCCTGCGGAGTCCGGACTTTCCTCCACCGTCTGACGGCAGCGATCGTCTGGCCGGCTCCCGCGAGGCACCCTAGTCGCTCAGCCCCCGTCTTGCAACTCCAGGGCGCGCCGGTAGGCCTGGTTGCGCTTGACCCCGGCCAGCCGGGCCGCCGCCGCAGCCGCCTGACGCAGGGACACGCCGGCCTCGAGCAGGGCCGCCAGCACCCGGTCCAGCTCCGCCCCGTCCTCACCTTCGGCCTGCGGCGCCCCGGCCACCACCAGCACGAACTCGCCGCGGCGCTGGTCCGGGTCGGAGCCGACCCAGGCCAGCAGCTCGCCCAGGGGGGCGCTGCGCACCGTCTCGTGCAGCTTGGTCAGCTCGCGGCACAGGGCCGCCTCGCGCCCCGCCCCCAGGGTCTGGCAGAGATCTTCCAGGCTGTCGGCGATGCGGTGCGAGGATTCGTAGAACACCAGGGTCGCGGTCTCCCCCGCCAGACCGGCCAGCAGTTCGCGCCGCGCCGCCGGGCGGCGTGGCAGAAAGCCGTGAAACACGAAGCGGTCGGTGGCCAGACCCGACACGCTCAGGGCCGCGATCAGGGCGCTGGGACCGGGCACCGGAGAGACCGGTATGCCCTCGGCATGGCAGGCGCGCACCAGGGGAAAGCCCGGATCACTGATCAGCGGGGTGCCCGCGTCCGAGACCAGGGCCACCTCCTGTCCCGCGCGCAGCCTGCCCAGCACCGCCTGCATGCGCTCGCGCTCGTTGTGCTCATGCAGCGCCAGCAGGGGCCGCTCCAGACCCAGGTGACGCAGCAGGCGCCCGCTGTGACGGGTGTCCTCGGCGGCGACCAGGTCCACCCGCGCCAGCACCTCGCGCGCACGCGCCGAGATATCGCCCAGATTGCCGATGGGCGTGGCCACCACGTAGAGGCGGCCCGGCGCGGGCTCAGCCATATCGGCCTCCCCGGGGCAGGCCGCGCATGCTGCCGTTTGACACCTTTATCCTCACCTTTGATACTCCCCGCTCATCGTCGCCGTACTGGACCCGAGATGCAAATCCGAGCTCTATTCTCTCATGCGCTCCGACTGGCGCTGCTGGGCGTCCTGCTCAGTGCCTGCAGCCCCGTGCCCACCCGCCCGCAGCAGCCGGTCGATCCGGACATCGCGCGCGCCGCGCAGCTGTGGCGGGAGGCGCAGTTCTCCCAGGCCAGCGCCCTGTACGAGACCCTGGCGCGGCGCCACCCGGGGCCGCGCGCCCGGGACTATCTGCTCAAGGCCATCGACGCCGCCCTGCAGGCGGGCGACCCGGACCGCGCGGAGGCCCTGCTGGGCCGCCTGAGCGGTGCCCCGCTCTCGCCCGAACAGGGGCTGCGGCGCGAACTGCTGAGCGCCGAGCTGGCCCTGGCCCGGCATCAGGGCGATCAGGCGCTGGAGACCCTGCTGGGGATGATCCGGCCGAAAATGCCGCATGAGCTCGCGCTGCGCCATCTGCGCGATCTGGCCACCGCCTACCGCCAGGTCGGCAACCTGCTGGAGAGCGCCAACACCCTGCAGCAACTGGACGCCCTGCTGGGCGAGGACCGGGAACAGCGCCTGGAGGTGCAGTCCGAGATCCTGCGCGCCCTGACCGCGCTCAACGAACGCACCCTGCGCGAGCTGCAGCCCTCCCCGCCCGGCGTGGCCGGCGGCTGGATGGAGCTGGCGCTGCTGTTCAAGCAATACGGCGCCACCCCCGAGGCCCTGGCGCCGCGGCTGCAGGCCTGGCGCGAGCGCTTCCCCGGCCACCCGGCGCTGCCCGAGCTGCTGACGCGCTCCAGCGCGCGCCTGCAGGCCCAGCTGAGGACGGTGCGGCACATCGCGGTCCTGCTGCCGGAGAGCGGGCGCTATGCCGCGGCCGCGCGCGCCCTGCGCGACGGCATCATGGCCAGCTGGTTCGCCCTGCCCGAGGCACAGCGGCCCATGCTGCGCTTCTACGACTCCAGCGATCCCTACAACGCCTGGCCGCTGTACAGCCAGGCCGTGGCGGCCGGCGCCGAGGCCATCATCGGCCCGCTGCAGAAGGCCTCGGTGGCGCAACTGCTCAAGGCGGGCGAACTGGCGGTGCCGGTGCTGGCGCTCAACCAGGTGCCGGCCGACAGCGCCCCGCCCGCGCGTCTCTACATGTTCTCGCTGGACCCCGAGCACGAGGCCCGGCTGGCGGCCGAGCGCATCTGGCAGCAGGACCAGCGCCATCCGGTGGCCCTGTATCCCGACAACGCCTGGGGCGAGCGCCTGGTGAACGCCTTCCGCGACCGCTGGCAGGCGCTAACCGGCGATGTCATCGAGGCCCGCGCCTACCGGCCCGACAGCCCCGACCACTCGCAGGTCATCCGCGAACTGATGCACCTGGACCGCAGCAAGGCCCGCCACCGGCGCCTGGAGCGCTGGCTGGGACAGTCGATCGAGTTCGAGCCACGCCGCCGCCACGACGTGGACGCGGTGTTCACCGTGGCCCGTCCGCAGCAGGCCCAGAGCCTGCGCCCGCAACTGGCCTTCTTCCGCGCCGGCGACCTGCCCATGTACGCCACCTCGGCGGCTTGGACCGGCAGCCTGAACCCGCAGCAACTGGCCGACATGAAGGGCATTCTGCTGCCGGACATCCCGCTGATCGCCGACCCGCGGGCGCGCGCCCGCCTGGGCGAGGCGCTGCCCGGCGTGCTTGGCCCCGGGGTGCGCCTGTACGCCATGGGGATGGACGCCCTGCACCTGCTGCCGCACCTGCAGCGTCTGCAGGACAGCACCTACGAGAGTCTGGACGGGCGCACCGGCAACCTGTTCATGAGCGCCGACCACCGCATCCGCCGCCAGCTGGTGTGGCTGTCGCTGGACGATCCGCCCAGGGTACTGGGCTATTCCAGGCGCATGGACCTGGAACAGGCCCCGGCGGCCCTGCCCCCGGCAGCGGCACCGGCCGTTCCGGCGGCCGGCCGCTCACCGCAGGAAAAGGCCACGGAGACACCCTGAACATGACGGGCGGCAGGACGCGGCAGCACGGCAGGGAGGCCGAACAGCGGGCGCAGCGGCACCTGCAGGCCCAGGGGCTGGTGCCGGTGACGCGCAACTACCTGTGTCGCATGGGCGAGATCGACCTGGTGATGCGCGACGGACCGGCCCTGGTGTTCGTGGAGGTGCGGCTGCGCCGTCACCGCGGATTCGGCGACGCCCTGGCCAGCGTGGACGCGCGCAAGCAGCAGCGGCTGATCCGCGCCGCCCAGCACTATCTGCAGCGCCACCCCTGGGACGGCCCCTGCCGTTTCGACGTGGTGGGGCTGGACGCACAGAACCGGATCAGCTGGGTTCGCGACGCCTTCGGCCTGGCCTGAGCAGACACCCAAGGGGGACAGCACCACACATGGACCTGGAACCGCACATCAACCGGGAACTGGCCGCCCACATGGAGGCGGTCACCGCGGCGGCCTCGCTGGGACCGGCGCTGGCGCGGGCCGCGCAGGCCATCGTGGCCAGCCTGCTCAACGGCGGTCGCCTCATCGCCTGCGGCAACGGCGGCGGCGCGGCCCTGGCCGAACACTTCGTGGGCCTGCTCAGCCATCATTACCAGCGCGAGCGGCCCGGCCTGCCGGCACTCGCGCTGGTAATGATGGC
>JALVTT010000014.1 GCA_027024025.1 Sedimenticola sp. | reverse complement strand
CCAGCGCCGCGCCCGCGCCCGCGGCGGCGTCCGCCGGGGGCGAGGCCGAGTCCTACCAGGTGGTGGTGGACGGACATGCCTACAGCGTGACCGTCTCCCCGGGCGGGGCCGTGGAGTCGGTCAGCCCGGCGCCGGCCCCCGCGGCGGCGCAGACCGCCCCGGCGGATCCGCCGGCCGCCGGTGGACAGCCGGTGCCCGCGCCGCTGGCCGGCACCATCTTCAAGATCAACGTCAGCGAGGGCCAGCAGGTGGCCTCGGGCGATGTGATCATGGTCCTGGAGGCCATGAAGATGGAGACCGAGGTGCGTGCCCCGGCCTCGGGCGCGGTGCAGTCCATCCTGGTCAAGGAAGGTGACGCGGTGCAGGTCGGCGACGCCCTGCTGGCCCTGGCCTGAGGACGGATCATGGAAGCCGGTTTCATGGCGCTGTGGCAGTCCATGGGGATTGCCAATATGAGCTGGGGGCAGGGGCTGATGCTGTGCGTCGGCGGCCTGCTCATCTACCTGGCCATCCGCAAGGAGTTCGAGCCGCTGCTCCTGCTGCCCATCGGCTTCGGCTGCGTGCTGGCGAACATCCCGGTGGCCGGCCTGGCCGAGGACGCGGTCGGGCATCTGCTGCAGGACGGCTCGCCCCAGCAGATCGCGGCCCTGGCCCAGCTGCTGGGCAGCCCGGTGGAGCAGGTGGTGCAGGCCTGGCAGCATGCCTCGCCCGCGCAGCACATGGCGGGGCTGGACCTGGCCGAGGGCATGGGCTACGAGCCGGGCATGCTGCGCATCTTCTACGATGTGGCCATCGGCTCGGAGATCGCCCCCCTGCTGATCTTCATGGGCGTGGGCGCGCTGACCGATTTCAGCGCCCTGATCGCCATGCCGCGCACCCTGCTGCTGGGCGCGGCGGCCCAGTTCGGCATCTTCGGCACCCTGCTGGGCGCGTTGGCGCTGAACATGGTGCCGGGTTTCGATTTCTCGCTGGCCGACGCCTCGGCGATCGCCATCATCGGCGGCGCGGACGGGCCGACCGCGATCTTCGTCGCCTCCAAGCTGGCCCCGGACCTGCTCGGCGCCATAGCGGTGGCGGCCTATTCCTACATGGCCCTGGTGCCCATCATCCAGCCGCCCATCATGCGCCTGCTCACCAGCGAGGCCGAGCGCCGGGTGGAGATGTCCCAGCTGCGCCCGGTCAGCCGCCTGGAGAAGATCCTCTTTCCGCTCACCGTGCTGGCCCTGTGCGGCCTGTTCCTGCCCTCGGCCGCGCCGCTGATCGGCATGCTCACCTTCGGCAATCTGTTGCGTGAGTCCGGCGTGGTGGACCGCCTGAGCAAGGCGGCGCAGAACGAGATCATCAACATCGTGACCATCATCCTCGGCCTGTCGGTTGGCTCCAAGCTGCAGGCGGACAAGTTCCTCAGCGTGGAGACCCTGGGCATCCTGGCCCTGGGCGCCATCGCCTTTTCGGTCGGTACCGCGGCCGGCGTGCTGATGGGCAAGCTGATGCACCGCCTCTCCGGCGGCCGGGTCAACCCGCTGATCGGCGCCGCCGGCGTGTCCGCCGTGCCCATGGCCGCGCGCGTGGTCAACAAGGTCGGCCTGGAATCCAACCACCACAACTTCCTGCTGATGCACGCCATGGGGCCGAACGTGGCCGGGGTGATCGGATCGGCGGTCGCGGCCGGTGTGCTGTTGGCGGTGGTCGGCGGCTAGGACGGGACATCGACCGGGGTGGCTGGCGCAAGCCATTGATTCCCATAGGTCGGGGCCTGTTGTTTCCGGTTGATGTTTTCCAAGCTTTTTCATAGAATTACGCGCTTATGTTGTCGCAGCTTCCCGAGCAAGCGGATCCCCGGCGCCTGTGCGAGCAGGGGAAAGGCTATCAAGGGCGCGTTGCGTTCAGGGACCTTGCCCGCCTGGTGCCGCTTCTGACCTCCGACGAGGGCGAAGCGGCTTTTACGTTGCGCTTCGACCAGGACGAGCAGGGCAGGGCGCGGATTCGCGGCGAGGTGCGGGCGGAGCTGCGTGTGCGTTGTCAGCGCTGCATGCAGCCCATGCCGCTGGCGGTGGACGCGGTCTTCATGCTGACACCGGTGTCGGGGCTGAGGGAGGCGGAGCAGCTTCCCGGCGAATATGAGCCGCTGATGCTGGAAGAGCGCCTGCTGCGCCCGCTGGACCTGGTGGAGGACGAGCTGATCCTGGCCATCCCCCCGGCGCCGCGCCATCCCGAGGCGGCCTGCGAGGTGGACATGCGCCGCTATGCCCGGGCGGAGGCGCCGGAAGCGGCGGCCGGCAGCGGCGACGCGGAGCATCCCTTCGCGGCGCTGCGGCGCTTGAAGCGCGATACTGGTAACGGGGAGCCGGAGTGACCGCTCCCATATGATATTGATTGTCTTCAGGAGACGACCATGGCAGTCCAACAGAACCGTAAAACCCCGTCCAAGCGCGGCATGCGCCGCTCGCACGACGGCCTCAAGTCCGAGACCCTGTCGGTGGATCCGACCTCGGGCGAGACCCATCTGCGCCACAACGTGAGCCCGGACGGCTTCTACCGCGGCCGCAAGGTCGTCGACAAGTAACACGGATCGCCGGCGGCGCGCCATGCGCGTGCCGGCCAGACCCGAATGACGGTATCCCTCACCCTGGCGCTCGATGCAATGGGCGGCGACCACGGTCCCTCCGTGGTGGTGCCCGCGGCCATCCGCTACGCCCAGGCCAATCCCGACTGCGCGCTGATCCTGGTGGGCCAGGAGTCGGCGGTGCGCGCCTGCCTGCCGGACGGGCGGCTGCCGCCGCGCGTCAGCATCCATCACGCCTCCGAGGTGGTGGGCATGGACGAGGCCCCGGCCAGCGCGCTGCGCGGCAAGAAGGACTCCTCCATGCGCGTGGCCATCAACCTGGTCAAGGACGGCGCGGCGGACGCCTGTGTCAGCGCCGGCAACACCGGGGCCCTGATGGCGACCGCGCGCTTCGTGCTCAAGACCATCCCCGGGGTGGACCGCCCGGCCATCATCACCGCGCTGCCCGCGGTGGACGGCCGCACCTGGGTCCTGGACCTGGGGGCCAATATCGACTCCACCGCCGAGCACCTGCTGCAGTTCGCGGTGATGGGCACCGAGCTGGTCAACGCGGTCGAGGGCAAGGCCGCGCCCGCGGTCGGCCTGCTGAACATCGGCGAGGAGGAGATCAAGGGCGTGGACTCGGTCAAGCAGGCGCACGTCCTGCTGCAGAACAGCGGCCTCAACTACCAGGGCTATGTCGAGGGTGACGACATCTACCTGCGCGAGGGCCTGGACATCGTGGTGGCGGACGGCTTCATCGGCAACATCTCGCTCAAGAGCAGCGAGGGCGTGGCCAAGATGATCAAGCACTTCCTGACCGTGGAGTTCAAGCGCAACCTGCTGACCCGGCTGGCGGCGCTGGCGGCCATGCCGGTCTTGAAGCGTCTCACGAAACGCATCGACCCGCGGCGCTACAATGGGGCCAGCCTGCTGGGCCTGCGCGGCATCGTGGTCAAGAGTCACGGCGGCGCCGACCAGTTCGCCTTCGAGACCGCCATCGGCATCGCCCGCAAGGAAGTGGAAGCCGACATCGCGGCCCGGATCACCGATTCGGTGGCCGCCCAACTTCAGCAAAAGGCAAGCGCATGAGCCGATATGCCCGCATCACCGGCACCGGGAGCTATCTCCCGGAAAAGGTGCTCACCAATCACGACCTGGAAAAGATGGTCGATACCTCGGATGAGTGGATCCGCGAGCGTACCGGCATCGTCAAGCGGCACATCGCCCTGGACGGCCAGACCACCTGCGACCTGGCCGAGCAGGCCGCCCTGCGCGCCATGGAGGCGGCCGGGCGCGAGGCTGGCGATATTGACCTGATCATCGTCGCCACCACCACCCCCGACAAGGTCTTTCCCAGCACCGCCTGTCTGCTGCAGCAGCGCCTGGACATCCACGGCTGCGCGGCCTTCGACATCCAGGCAGTGTGCACCGGCTTCATCTACGCCCTGGGCGTGGCCGAGAAGTTCATCCGCTCCGGCACCCACCGCTGCGCCCTGGTGGTGGGCGCCGAGACCTTCTCGCGCGTGGTCGACTGGAGCGACCGCAGCACCTGCGTGCTGTTCGGCGACGGCGCGGGCGCGGTGGTGCTGGAGGCCTCGGACGAGCCGGGTATCATCTCCACCCATCTGCACGCCGACGGCGCCTACGAAAAGCTGCTGCACGTCCCAGGCGGGGTCTCGCGCGGTTACGACTTCGAGGAGGAGGGCGATCCGCACTTCGCCAAGATGCGCGGCAACGAGGTGTTCAAGGTGGCGGTCAAGACCCTGGGCCGGATCGTGGACGAGACGCTCGAGGCCAGCGGCATGAAGAAGAGCGACATCGACTGGCTGGTGCCGCACCAGGCCAATATCCGTATCATCAGCGCCACCGCGCGCAAGCTCAATATGTCCATGGACAAGGTGGTGGTCACCGTCGATCAGCACGGCAACACCTCGGCGGCCTCGGTGCCGCTGGCCCTGGACACCGCGGTGCGCGACGGCCGCATCAAGAAGGGCGAGACCCTGCTGTTCGAGGCCTTCGGTGGCGGTTTCACCTGGGGTTCCACCCTGCTGGTTTTCTGAGAACGACACATGAGCCGTATTGCAATCACCTTTCCCGGACAGGGCTCGCAGTCGGTCGGCATGCTGGCCGGCCTGGCCGAGTCCTTTGACGGCGTGCGCGAGACCTTCGAGGAGGCCTCGGACGCACTGGGCATGGATCTCTGGCGCCTCGCCCAGGAGGGCCCGGCCGAGACCCTGAACCAGACCGAAAACACCCAGCCGGCCATGCTCGCGGCGGGCATCGCGGTGTGGCGGGTCTGGACCGCGCAGGGCGGGGCCGCGCCGCAGTTGATGGCGGGCCACAGCCTGGGCGAATACTCGGCCCTGGTCGCCGCCGGCAGCATCGCCTTCGACGATGCCCTGCGCCTGGTGCGCGAGCGCGGACGCCTGATGCAGGCCGCGGTGCCGCAGGGCGAGGGGGCCATGGCGGCCATCCTGGGCCTGGAGGACGGGCAGGTGCGTGAGCTGTGCGCGCAGGCCGCCCAGGACGAGGTGGCCGAGGCGGTCAACTTCAACTCCCCCGGCCAGGTGGTGATCGCCGGCAGCGCCGCGGCCATCGCGCGCGCGGTGGAACTGGCCAAGGCCGCCGGGGCGCGCCGCGCCCTGCTGCTGGACGTGAGCGTGCCCTCGCACTGCGCCCTGATGCGCGGCGCCGCCGACCAGCTGTTCGAGTACATGCAGGGGATCGCGATCCGCGCGCCCGAGGTGCCGGTGCTGCACAACGTCAGCGTGGACGTGGCGGAGGACGCGGAGGCCATCCGCGATCTGCTCCGGCAGCAGCTGTTCAGCCCGGTGCGCTGGGTCGAGACGGTGCAGGCCATGGCCGCGCGGGGCGTGGATACCCTGGTGGAGGCCGGCCCCGGCAAGGTGCTGACCGGGCTGGCCAAGCGGATCGACAAGACACTCACGGGCCTGGCGGTGTTCGACGGGCCCTCACTGGAAAAGGCATTGGAGGCGAGCAATGGCTGAACAGACCATCGCACTGGTGACCGGCGCCAGCCGCGGCATCGGCAAGGCGATCGCCGGCGCCCTGGGCGCGCAGGGCATGACCGTGATCGGAACCGCGACCTCGGACGCAGGCGCCGAGGCCATCGGCAAGGCCCTGGCAGAGGCGGGCATCGCCGGCAGGGGCATGCGTCTGGACGTGTCCGACGACGCCTCGGTGAGCGAGGTGCTCAAGGAGATCGGCGAGGCCTTCGGCACCGTCACGGTGCTGGTCAACAACGCCGGCATCACCCGGGACAATCTGCTCATGCGCATGAAGCCCGAGGAGTGGGACGCGGTGATCAACACCAACCTCAGCTCGCTGTACCGGGTGTGCAAGGCCTGTCTGCGCCCGATGATGAAGGCCAAGACCGGCCGCATCATCAACATCGCCTCGGTGGTGGGGCTCAGCGGCAACGCCGGGCAGACCAATTACGCCGCCGCCAAGGCCGGCATGATCGGCTTCACCAAGTCGCTGGCCCAGGAGGTCGGCTCGCGCGGCATCACGGTCAACGCCGTGGCCCCGGGCTTCATCGACACCGACATGACCCGTGAACTGCCCGAGGCGCAGCGCGAGGCCCTGCTGGGCAACATCCCGCTGGGCCGCTTGGGCCAGCCGGAGGAGATCGCCGCGGCGGTGGCGTTTTTGGCCTCGGACGCCGCGGGCTACATCACCGGCGAGACGATTCACGTCAACGGCGGCATGTACATGGCTTGAAGAATGTCGTGTAAGGAACTGTTTTAACTACCAATTCATTAAATCCGGCCGAATTGGCAAATACCCTATGACAGCGGGCGATTTGCACATACAATACGGCCTCATCGCGTGAGAACGAGTCACGCCAATCTGGAGGAATCAACCGAAATGAGCACTATCGAAGAACGCGTCAAGAAGATCGTTGTTGAGCAACTGGGTGTAAAAGAAGACGAAGTCACCAACGAGGCTTCTTTCGTCGACGACCTCGGCGCGGACTCCCTGGATACCGTTGAGCTGGTCATGGCCCTCGAAGAGGAATTCGAAACCGAGATTCCCGACGAGGACGCGGAAAAGATCACGACCGTTCAACAGGCGATCGACTACGTCAACGCGCACAGCTGATTCGGCAGTCGTAACCCGATCCGGGGCCGCGCCGGGCGCGGCCCCCCGAGACCTCTGAACGGTTCCCGAACCGGCCCGTCCCGGACCTCGTCTGGTCCGGTCGGCGCACGGCCCCGGGGGACGGATCAGGGGTTCTTTATCCCAATTCAAGCATGAGCGTCACGAGGCCTGTCCCCTGATGTCTGGTTTTGCAAAAGAAAGAAGAGTGGTCGTCACCGGCCTGGGTCTGATCTCACCGGTAGGTCAGGATGTGGCAACGGGCTGGGAGAACATCCTGGCCGGCAAGAGCGGCATCCAGCCGATCACCCATTTCGACATCGAGCCGTTCAGCGTTCGTTTCGGCGGGCCCATCTACGACTTCGACATCGAGCAGTACATCCCGAAGAAAGAGGCCCGCAAGATGGATGCCTTCATCCATTACGGCATCGCCTCGGGCACCCAGGCGCTGAAGGACAGCGGCCTGGAGGTCACCGAGGAGAACAGCAGGCGCATCGGTGTGGCGGTCGGCTCGGGCATCGGCGGCATCACCGGCATCGAGAACGCCTACGGGGCCTATCTCAAGGGCGGTCCGCGCAAGATCTCGCCCTTCTTCGTGCCGGCCAATATCGTCAACATGGTGGCGGGCAACCTCTCCATCATGCACGGCCTCAAGGGACCGAACATCTCCATCGTCTCGGCCTGCAGCACCGGGGCGCACAACATCGGCGACGCCATGCGCATGATCCAGTACGGCACGGTCGACGTCATGCTCGCCGGCGGCGCCGAGATGGCCACCTCGCCAGTCGGCCTGGGCGGCTTTGCCGCGGCGCGCGCCCTGTCCACGCGCAACGACGATCCGCAGGCGGCCAGCCGCCCCTGGGACCGCGACCGCGACGGCTTCGTGCTCAGTGACGGCGCGGGCGTGATCGTGATCGAGGAGCTGGAACACGCCAAGGCGCGCGGCGCCACCATCTACGCCGAGCTGGTCGGCAGCGCCATGAACTCCGACGCCTATCACATGACCTCTCCGTCGCCGGGCGGCGAGGGCGCGGCCGAGTGCATGCGCCTGGCCCTGGAGGACGCGGGCATCAATCCCGAGGAAGTGGACTACATCAACGCCCACGGCACCTCCACCCCGGCCGGCGACCTGGGCGAGACCCTGGCCATCAAGAAGGCCTTCGGCGACCACGCCTACAAGCTCGCGGTCAGCTCCACCAAGTCCATGACCGGGCACATGCTGGGCGCGGCCGGCGGGGCCGAGGCCCTGTTCACGGTGCTGGCGATCCGCGACCAGGTGATGCCGCCGACCATCAACCTGGACAACCCGGACGAGCAGTGCGATCTGGACTATGTGCCGCACACCGCGCGGGAGGCCCGCATCGACGTCGCCGTGTCCAACTCCTTCGGCTTCGGGGGGACCAACGGCTCCCTGGTGTTCCGCCGCTTCACCGGCTGAACGTCCGCGGCCCGGATGCCGTCGGAGAGCGAATCCCGCCCCGGGCCGGACCACGGCGCCCCCATCGGGCGGCGCGCCTGTCAGTTTGGCGACGGCCTGTTCGAGACCCTGGCGGTCATCGACGGCCAGCCCTGTCTCTGGGCCCTGCACCTGGCCCGTCTGCGCGCCGGCTGCGCGCGCCTGGGGCTGCCCCTTCCCGATCCCGACGCGCTGCTGGCGCGGGCGCGCCGCCTGGCGGCCGGGCGCCCGCGCGCCGTGCTCAAGCTGATCCTGGCCGCCGGCGGCGCCGGGCGCGGCTATGCGCGTGATCCGGCCGCCGCGCCGGACTGCTGGATGGACATCGGCCCCTGGCCGCGGGGCGAGCCCTGGGACGGCGAGGGCCCGCTGAACATGCAGCACAGCCCGGTCACCCTGGCCGCCCAGCCGCTGCTGGGCGGACTCAAGCATCTCAACCGGCTCGAACAGGTACTGGCCCGGCGTGCGCTGGATCCGGGCATGCAAGAGGCGGTGATGTACGATCAACACGGGCGCGCGGTCGAGGGCATCGCCGGCAACCTGCTGTTGCTGGAGCGGGGGCGTTATCTGACACCGCCGATCGAGGACTGCGGGGTGGCCGGGACGGTGCGCGCCCTGCTGCTGGATGCGGCGCGGAGGAACGGTCTGCCGCTGCGGGTGGCGCCGCTGTCCCGCGGGCGGCTGCTGGCCGGAGACGGCCTGTTCGTCAGCAACGCCCTGCTCGGCATCCGGCCCGTGGCCCGGCTGGGGGCCCGCCGCTATCCGGTGAGGCAACGGCCGCCGGCGCTGGAGGCGGCGCACCGGGCCTGTTTCACCTTTTCCGGAGAGATCCAGTGCAACGACTGATCGGGATCCTGGTACTGCTGCTCAGCCTGGGTCTGGGCTGGACCTGGATGGGCTATCGCAACTTCATGGCCACGCCGTTGAGCGTGCCGCCGGAGGGCCTGGTGCTGCAGGTCCACAAGGGCGAGTCGCTGCACGGGCTGGCGCGCCGCCTGGCCCGCGAGGGCGTGCTCGGCCACCCGGAGATGCTCTACTGGCACGCGCGCTGGCACAAGCTGGCCTCGCGCATCCGCGCCGGCGAGTTCCGGGTGCCGGCGGGAACCCGGCCGGCCGGGCTGCTGGACATCCTGATCCAAGGCAAGAGCATCCAGTACCGCCTGACCCTGATCGAGGGCTGGACCTTCCACCAGGTGCTGGAGGCGGTGCGGCGCGATCCCGTGCTGCGCCATACCCTGGACAGCGACCGGCCCGAGGCGGTCATGCGCCAGCTCGGCTACCCCGGGGTGCATCCCGAGGGGCGCTTCTTCCCCGATACCTACGCCTTCCCGCGCGGCACCACCGACGTGGCCTTTCTGCGGCGCGCCTACCGGCGCATGCAGAAGGAGCTGGACCAGGCCTGGGCCGGGCGCGCCAGCGACATCGCGGTCAAGACCCCCTACGAGGCCCTGATCCTGGCCTCCATCGTGGAGAAGGAGACCGCGGTGCCGGAGGAGCGCGCACGGATCGCCGGCGTGTTCAGCCGGCGCCTGCGCCTAGGCATGCGTCTGCAGACCGATCCCACCGTGATCTACGGCATGGGCGCGCGCTATCAGGGCAACATCCGCGCCGCTGATCTGCGCGAGGACACCCCCTACAACACCTATGTGCACACCGGACTGCCGCCCACGCCGATCTGCATGCCGGGGCGCGCGTCCATCGAGGCGGTGCTGCATCCGGCGCCCGGCAAGGCCCTGTATTTCGTGGCCAACGGCAAGGGACGGCACGTCTTTTCTGATACCCTGCAACAGCACAACGCGGCGGTGCGCCGCTACCAGTTGAGACACCACTGATGCCACGCGGACAGTTCATCACCATCGAAGGCGTCGAGGGCGCGGGCAAGAGCACCTGCATGGACCTGATCGCCGAGCGCATCCGCGCCGCGGGCCTGCCCCTGGTGCAGACCCGCGAGCCCGGCGGCACCGGGCTGGGCGAGGACCTGCGCGAACTGCTGCTGGGGCACCGCCATGGCGGCATGTCCGACGATACCGAGCTGCTGCTGATGTTCGCCGCGCGCGCCGAGCACATCCAGCGCGTCATCGCCCCGGCCTTGCAGCGCGGCGAATGGGTCCTGTGCGACCGCTTCACCGACGCCACCTATGCCTACCAGGGCGGGGGACGGGGCATCGCGCGCGAGCGCATCGCGGTGCTGGAGGACTGGGTCCAGGGCGGGCTGCGTCCCGACCTGACCCTGCTCATGGACCTGCCGGTGGCCCAGGGCCTGGAACGTGCCGGCCGCCGCTCGGCCCCCGACCGCTTCGAACAGGAGGATCTGCGTTTCTTCGAGCAGGTGCGCGCGGCCTATCTGGACATCGCCCGGGCCGAGCCGGCGCGGGTCCGGGTGGTGGATGCCGCGCCGCCGCTGGCGGAGGTCAGCGCCGCCATCCAAGCCATCATCGACGACTTCCTCGCGCGGCATGGCTGAGCAGGAGACACCCCGCGGCATCCCCGCGCCACTGCCCTGGCATGGCGCCCTGTGGCGGCGGCTGGCGGACATGCGCGCCGGCGACCGCCTGCCGCACGCCCTGTTGCTGAGCGGGCCGGAGGGCGTGGGCAAGCTGGATTTCGCCCGCCGCCTGGCCGCCTTTCTCAGCTGCGAGGCCCCGGCGGCGGACGGCTCGCCCTGCGGCCGGTGTCAGGCCTGCACCCTCAATCAGGCCGGCACCCACCCGGACGTGCACTGGCTGGTGCCGGAGGAGCCGGGCAAGGCGATCCGCATCGACGCGGTGCGCGAGCTGATCGGACGCAGCAGCCTGACCACCCAGGCGCGCGGCCTGCGGGTGTTCCTGATCGCCCCGGCGGACGCCATGAACCGGGCCGCGGCCAACGCCCTGCTCAAGACCCTGGAGGAGCCGGTGCCCTCCAGCCTGCTGGTCCTGGTCAGCTCGGCCCCGCACCGCCTGCCGGCGACCATCCTCAGCCGCTGCCAGCGCCTGGACTTCCGCCCCGTGCCCGCGGACCAGGCCCGCGACTGGCTGGCCGCGCAGGGCGATCAGGGGCCGCTGGACCAGGCCCTGGCCCTGGCCGGGGGCGCGCCACTGCTGGCGCGGCGCTTTCTGGCGCAGGAACAGGTCCCGGCCGCGGAGCAGCTGGTACAGGAACTGCTTGCGCTCAAGCAGCGTCAGGCCAATCCGGTCCAGGTCGCGGCGGACTGGGCCGGGCGCGGCGTGGCCCCGGTGCTGGACGGGCTGAAGCGCATTCTCAGCGACCTGGCCGGCCTCTCGGGCGGCGAGCCGCCGCGCCTGTTCCTCTCATGGCACCGGGAAGACTTGCATAGTCTGAGAAAAAACATACACTTGCATAAACTGTTTCAGTTTATGGACGAACTTTTCCGACTGGAACGGCAAATGACGCACAATCTGAACCCCCAAATGATGATGGAAAGACTGGTGAACGACTGGCTGACCGTCTCCCGACCGGAGAAACGCTGATGGCCGCACCCCGCGCGCGCCAGGGCATCCTGTCCCTGACCATCAAGGATCTCAACGCCTTGTATGCCGCCTATATGCAGTACGTCAAAAACGGTGGCCTGTTCATCCCGACCAGCAAGCAGTACAAGCTGGGGGACGAGGTCTTCATGCTCCTGAGCCTGATGGACGAACCCGAGCGCCTGCCGGTGGCGGGCAAGATCATTTGGATCACCCCGGTCGGGGCCGAGGGCAACCGCGCCGCGGGCATCGGCGTGCAGTTCAGCGACCAGGACAACGGCGTGGCCCGCAACAAGATCGAAGGCTTCCTCGCCGGCAAGCTCAAGTCCGACCGTCCCACCCACACCATGTAGGCCGGTTCCCCGGCAGCCGCCATGTATATCGATTCACACTGCCATCTCGACCGCGTCGAGCTCTCGCCCTATGACGGCGACTTCGCGCGCATGATCGCCGCCAACCGCGAGGCCGGCGTCGATCACATGCTGTGCGTGTGCATCGACCTGGAGTCCTATCCGGCCATGCTCGCGCAGGTCGAGCCGCATGACGACATCTCGGTCTCGGTGGGCGTGCACCCCTGCGACCAGGACCGGCGCGAGCCCACGGTGGAAGAGCTGGTCGAACGGGCCGCGCACCCGCGCAATGTCGCCATCGGCGAGACCGGCCTGGACTATTTCCGCGCCGAGGGCGACCTGGAATGGCAGCGTCGGCGCTTCCGCACTCACATCCGCGCCGCCATCGAGGCGCGCAAGCCGCTCATCATCCACACCCGCGAGGCGCGCGAGGACACCCTGCGCATCCTGCGCGAGGAGGGCGCCGAACAGGTGGGCGGGGTCATGCACTGCTTCACCGAGACCTGGGAGATGGCCCGGGCCGCGCTGGAACTGGGTTTCTACATCTCCTTCTCGGGCATCGTCACCTTCAAGAACGCCGAGGCGCTGCGCGAGGTGGCCCGGCAGGTGCCGCTGGAACGGATGCTGATAGAGACCGATTCCCCCTACCTGGCGCCGGTACCGTTCCGCGGCAAGCCCAACGAGCCGCGTCATGTCGCCAGGGTGGCCGAGACCCTGGCCGGGCTGCGCGGGCTGGAGATGCAAGAACTGGCCGGCATCACCGCCGACAACTACTGGCGCCTGTTCGGCGGGCGCGGTCGCGAGAGCCTGCGCGATGCAGGCTGAGGCCGCGATCCGCATCCGCCCCTCGTTCACCGGGCGCATGCTGCTGCTCACCCTGTGGGCCCTGGGCGCCAGCCTGCTCATGCTGCAACATCCGCAATGGCTGTGGCCGGCGCAGATCCTGTGGGCCCTGACCCTGGGCCTGAGCGGCCTTCGCACCCTGGGCATCAACGGCCGCCATGTGCGCATCGAGCGCGACCACAAGGGCTGGAAACTGCGCCTGGGCGAGCACGAATATCCGCTCACCGGACTGCGCGCCGGCCTGGTCCACCCGCAGCTTGCCACCGCGGTCCTGTTCAGCGACCGCCACCGCTACCGCCTGGCCGTGTTCGCCGACAGCACCACCCTGGAAGGCCACTGGCAACTGCGGCGGCTCTTGATCGAAGGCCTGCGCTAACCTGCCTCCTCGGTGCGGTTCCTTCGTCACCGCACCCTACCGGAGCGTGCGCTCCCGCCCCCGCTTGCGGAGGAGGGCCGGGGAGGGGGTGGTGGGCTGGGTCTTGGTGCGGTTCCTTCGTCACCGCACCCTACCGGAG
>JALVTT010000013.1 GCA_027024025.1 Sedimenticola sp. | reverse complement strand
TGCGCTGGGTGGTGCGCCACGACACGCGCCTGCGCGACCTGCTGGAGGGCGTGAACCTGGGCCGCATCCGCTACACCCTGCTGGGCGACAACGAGCTGGCCATGGCGCAACAGGTCTTTCCCTACCTGCGCCGCGCCCTCAAGGTCGCCACGGGCCGGCCGCTGAGCTGGCTGTTCCCGCCCCTGGGCGACGACTCGCTGCGACAGGCCGCCGACCGCTATCTGGCGGATCTGCTGGCCAGCGGCCGCATGCAGGAGTTGATCGAGCGCTACTACGGCCATGCGGGCCGGCTCGACTTCGTCACCGCGCGCAACTTCCGCCGGCATATCCGCACCCGCCTGCCGGCCCTCAGGCCCTATTTCGAGATGGCCGCGCGCCAGACCGGCATCGACTGGCGCCTGCTGGCGGCGATCGGCTATCAGGAGTCGCACTGGAACCCGCGCGCGGTCTCGCCCACCGGGGTGCGCGGGGTCATGATGCTGACCTCGGCCACCGCGCGTCAGCTGGGCGTCAAGGACCGCCGGGATCCGAAACAGAGCATCCTGGGCGGGGCGCGCTATCTGCGCATCGTCGAGAAGAAGATCCCCGAGCGCATCCGGGAGCCGGACCGCCTGTGGCTGACCCTGGCCGGCTACAACATCGGCTTCGGCCACCTCGAGGACGCGCGCATCCTGACCCAGCGCCAGGGCGGCGACCCGGACCGCTGGCGCGACGTGCGCGAGCGCCTGCCGCTGCTCAACCGCAAGGCCAGGGGGCTCAAACACGGCCGGGCCAACGGCGTCCAGGCGGTGGAATATGTGGAGAACATCCGCGCCTACTATGAGTTGCTGACCTGGTTCGAGGCGCATCCCGAGGACCTGGGCGACGGCACCTCCACCTGAGACCGGCTCAGTCCTCGCCGTTGCAGTCGGCCAGGTGATAGCGCCGCACCAGCGAGGCGGTGGAACAGTCCACGCCGGGGGTGCAGGCGATCTCCTCGAAGTTCCGCAGGATGTGCCCGGCCAGCTGCTTGCCCAGCTCCACGCCCCACTGGTCGAAGGAGTCCACCCCCCAGATCACTCCCTGCACGAACACCTTGTGCTCGTACAGCGCGATCAGCGAACCCAGCACGCGCGGGGTCAGGCGGTCGAACACCAGCATGTTGCTCGGCCGGTTGCCCGGGAACACCCGGTGCGGCAACAGCTCGCGGATGCGCGCCTCGTCCAGGCCCAGCTGCTCCATCTCGGCGCGCGCCTCGGCCTCGGTGCGCCCGCGCATCAGGGCCTGGGCCTGGGCGAAACAGTTAGCCACCAGTTTTTCATGGTGCCCCGGCAGCGGGTGGTGGCTGCACAGCGGAAGGATGAAATCGACCGGGATCAGGCGCGTGCCCTGGTGCAGCAGCTGGAAGAAGGAATGCTGCGCGTCGGTGCCCACCTGGCCCCAGATCACCGGCCCGGTCTGGTAGGTCACCGGCACCCCGTCGCGGGTCACGCGCTTGCCGTTGCTCTCCATGTCGAGCTGCTGCAGAAAGGCGGGGAAATGCTCCAGATACTGATCATAGGGCACCACCGCGCAGGAATCGCAGCCGCCGAAGTTGAGATACCAGATCCCCAGCAGGGCCAGGATGATGGGCATATTGGTCTCGGGCGGCTCCCGCACGAAATGCTCGTCCATGTCGTGCGCGCCCAGCAGCAGTTCCTCGAAGCGCTCCATGCCGACCGCCAGGGCGATCGGCAGGCCGATGCTGGACCACAGCGAATAACGCCCGCCGACCCATTCCCAGAACTCGAACATATTGTCCGCGTCGATGCCGAAGGCCTGTACCTCCTCGGCATTGGTCGAGACCGCCACGAAATGCCGCGCCACCGCCGCCTCGTTGCCCATCGCGTCCAGCAGCCAGCGCCGCGCCGAGACCGCGTTAGTCAGGGTGTCCTGGGTGGTGAAGGTCTTGGAGGCGATCACGAACAGGGTGCTGGCCGGATCCAGATCCTCCAGGGTGCGGCCGAGATGGGCGCCGTCGATATTGGACACGAAGTGCACCCGCAGGCCCGGATCCTGATAGGGACGCAGCGCCTCGCACACCATGCGCGGCCCCAGGCTGGAACCGCCGATGCCGATGCTCACCACATCGCGTATGCGCTGTCCGGTATAGCCCAGCCAGCGCCCGGCCCGCACATCGTCCGAGAAGGCGCGCATGCGCGACAGCACCGAGCGGATGCCGGGCATCACATCGCGCCCCTCGTGGCGGTATTCGCGGTAGCCCAGGTTGCGCAGGGCCATGTGCAGCACCGCCCTGCCCTCGGTGGAATTGACCTTCTCGCCGCCGATCAGGGCATCGCCCCAGCGGCTGAGATCGGCGGCCCGCGCCAGGGCCATGAGACGCTTCATCGCTTCCTGATCGACCAGATTTTTGGAATAATCCAGGTCGATACCACACGCGGACAGGCTGTAACGCTCGCAACGCACCGGATCCCGGGCAAACAGATCCCGCATCCGGGTCCCGGACAATGACTGCCAGTGGCGCTCCAGCGCCTTCCATTCGGCTGTCTGGTCGATGAGTCTCTTGTTGTTCTGCATGTTGTACTGCCGTGAACAGAAGTCCCTGTGAAAACCCGAGTATACCCATGAAGCGGAGCGCCCTGTATGACTGATTCCTTTGTCGATGCCTGCCTGAAGCGGGACAAGAGCCTGCGCAGCCGGGTACGCCTGATGGGCAATATGCTCGGCGAGGTGGTGGCCTCGCAGTCCGGCGAGGAGGTGCTGCAGCACATCGAACGCTTGCGCAAGGGCTTCATCCAGCTGCGCAAGGACAACGACCCGGCCCGGCTGGCGCGCCTGAAGAAGCTGATCTCGCGCCTCTCGCCGGACGTGCTGCGCCCGGTGATCCGCGCCTTCACCACCTACTTCCAGCTGGTCAACATCGCCGAGGAGAGCTTCCAGCACCAGCAGCGGCGGCGCGTGGCCGCCTCCGGCGCCGAGCTCTGGGAGGGCTCCTTCGACCACTGCATCCGCGCCCTGCGCGCCCAGGGCATCAATGTCGAGCAACTGCAGGACCTGCTCGACGAGACCCGCTACATGCCGGTGTTCACCGCCCACCCCACCGAGTCCAAGCGGCGCGCCATCCTGCTCCAGCTGCGGCGCATCTTCGAGGCCAACGAGGGCCTGGACAGCCGCGCCCTGACCCTGGATCACAAGGACAAATGGCGGGTGGCGATGAAGACCCGCATCCAGACCCTGTGGAAGACCGACGAGGTGCGCCCGGCCAAGCCGGACGTGCGCCACGAGATCCGCATGGGCCTGCATCACTTCAGGGCCAGCCTGTTCGACGCCATCCCGGTGGTCTACCGGCGCCTGCAGCACGCCATCGAGCGGGTCTATGCCGAGGATCTGCAGCACACCACCATCGAGCTGCCGGCGCTGCTGCGCTTCGGCTCCTGGATCGGCGGCGACCGCGACGGCAACCCGCATGTCACCGCCGACACCACGGTCGAGGCCATTCTGGTACAGCAGCGCACCATCCTCGAACACTACATCGGCAAGGTGAACCAGCTGATCGACATCCTCACCCAGTCCGACCAGTTCTGCTCTCCCTCCAAGGCCTTCCAGATGTCGCTGGAGGCGGACGACGCCTACCGCGAGCAGTTCGCCGAGCGCTGGCCGATGCGCTTCGCGCACGAGCCCTACCGGCGCAAGCTGTATGTCATGAAGCTGCGCCTGAGCCAGGCCCTGGAACGCTGCGAGTCGCGCCTGGCCGGCCGGCCCGCGGACCCCGAGGCCCCCGGCTACCGCAACGAGGAGGAGTTCATCCGCGACCTGGTGCTGATCCACGACTCCCTGGCCAGCCACGGCGACCGCGACGCCGCCGACGCCGAGCTGCTGGACCTGCTGCGCCTGGCCCGCACCTTCGGCTTCTACCTGGCGCGCCTGGACATCCGCCAGGAGTCCACGGTGCACACCGAGGCGGTGAGCGAGATCCTGCGCCTGGCCGGGGTACACGAGGATTACGCCGCCCTGGACGAGGAAGGCCGCATGGCCCTGCTGGGCGAACTGCTGCAGCAGCCGCCGCTGCAGGTCGATCGCGAGCGGCTCTCGCCCATGACCCGCGAGGTGCTGGCGGTGTTCGACGTGGTCGAGGAGATGCAGCGCTGCGTCAGCCCCATGGTGATCGGCCGCTATGTGATCTCCATGGCGCATCACGCCTCGGACGTGCAGCACGTCATGTTCCTCGCCAGCCTGGCCGGACTGGCCGGCCAGCAGGAGACGGGCTTTCTGTGCCGCATCGGGGTCTCGCCGCTGTTCGAGACCATCGAGGACCTGGAGCACATCGAACCGGTCATGACCCGCCTGCTGGACGACCCGGTGTATCAGCGCCTGCTGGCGCAACAGGCCTCGCCGCAGGAGGTGATGCTGGGCTATTCCGACTCGGCCAAGGACGGGGGCATCGTGGCCTCGGCCTGGTCGCTGTACCGCGCCCAGCAGCAGGTCATCGCCCTGGGCCTGGAGCGCGGGGTCAAGATCCGCCTGTTCCACGGCCGCGGCGGCACCATCGGCCGCGGCGGCGGCCCCACCCACCAGGCCATCACCTCGCAGCCGGCGGGCACCGTGCTGGGGCAGATCAAGTTCACCGAGCAGGGCGAGGTGCTGTCCTACAAGTACAGCAACAAGGAGACCGCAATCTTCGAGCTGACCATGGGCCTGAGCGGCCTGATCACGGCCAGCACCGGCCTGGTGCGGCCGGTGCCCAAGGACTCGCCGCGCTACGCCGAGGTCATGCAGCGCCTGCAGGCCCGGGGCGAGCGCCACTACCGGCAGCTCACCGAGGAGACCCCCGGCTTCCTGGACTATTTCTACGAGGCCACCCCGGTCAACGAGATCGCCCTGCTCAACATCGGCTCGCGGCCCTCGCACCGCAAGAAGCAGGACCGGTCCAAGTCCTCGGTGCGCGCCATCGCCTGGGTCTTCGGCTGGGCCCAGGCGCGCCAGACCCTGCCCGCCTGGTACGGCCTGGGCGCCGCCCTGGAACAGTATTGCAAGGTGGATCCGGCCAACCTGCAGATCCTGCGCGAGCTGTACCATGAATGGCCCTTCTTCCGGGCCCTGCTCAACAACACCCAGATGGCGCTGTTCAAATCCGACATGCGCATCGCCGAGGAATACGCCCAGCTGGCCGAGGACCAGGACAGCGCCCAGGTGGTGTTCGGACTGATCCGCGAGGAATACCAGCGCTGCTGCGAATGGGTGCTGAAGATCGCAGGCCTGGAGGAGCTGCTGGACGACACCCCGCTGCTCAAGCTGTCGCTGGGCCGGCGCAATCCCTATCTGGACCCGCTCAACCACATCCAGCTGGCCCTGCTCAGGCGCTACCGCGACGAGAACCAGGACGAGGCCGAGCGCGAGCTGCACCTGGATCCGCTGCTGCGCAGCATCAACGCCATCGCCGCCGGGATGCGCAATACCGGCTGAGCGCGCTCAGTCCACCAGGCGATCACCGATATCGGCCAGGGCGTGCGGCCAGGGATGGCTGCCGGCCAGGCCGGCGGGCAGCTCGGCGCGCGCCCGGCGCGCCGCGCCGGCCGCTTCGAACACCCCATAGCCCAGACCCCACACCGGCCCGCCCGGGGCCGAGATCCGGTACAGCAGCAGCGGCCGCTTCCAGACATGCGCGCCGGCCACGCGGCGCGCCTCGGTGCCGTCCTGATAGGCCCCGAGCTGCAGGGTAAAGGCCCCGGCCGGCTGCCCCTTCAGCCAGAGACCCGGTTGACCTGGGTGATCCGCGCGGCCCCGTCCTGTCCGGCCCGTGTGCCCGGCTGCCTTTGCATGCGTTCGAGCGCCGCCAGGGCCTCGGCCGAGCGCGGCGAGCCGTTGTCCCTGGCCTTTTCGAACCAGTAGCGGGCCCGCTCGAAGTCCTGATCCACGCCGCGCCCCAGGGCGTACAGGCTGCCCAGGTTGTGCTGCGCCAGGGCCAGGCCCTGGTTGGCCGCCTTCTTCCACCAGCTGGCCGCCAGGCCGGGATGAAAGCCCAGGGGACCGTCGCGGTTGTACTGATTGCCCAGGTTGTACTGGGCCAGGGGATCGCCGGCCTCGGCCGCCTGCTTGAGATAGAACAGCGACTTGGCCTGATCGGGCTCCACGCCCAGGCCCTTGCCGTAGATCAGGCTGAGGTAAAAGGTGGCGCGGGGATCGCCCGCCTTCGACAGGGCCTGCATCAGCGTATGCGCCCGCGCATAGTCGTGGCCGCGCAGGGCGGCCAGGCCGTCCTTCAGGGTACCCTCGGGCGCAGCGGCGGGCTGCGCGACCCAGGCCGTGCCGAGGCACAGCAGCAGGGCCGCCAGCCGGGCTCTCACTGATCGACCCCGGCCGCCGCCTCGACCACCCGGCGCGCGGTCTCGCGGCCGGTGGCGCGGGCCTCCGAGAGCGGCGGCCGGCCGTCCTCGGGCACCTGCCAGTCCTCCTGGCGCAGATACAGGGTCTGGGTCGGGAAGGCGTATTCCACGCCCAACTCGCGGGCCACGCGCAGGCAGTCGAGCAGAAAGCGGTGCCGCTCACACAGCTCGGCGCTCCAGTCGGGCGTCTCCCAGAACACGTACACCAGCACCTCCAGGGCGCTCGCGCCCAGGTCGTTCAGATAGACCTGGAAGTAGTCCTTGCGCATATAGGGATGCTGGCGCACCAGTTCGCGCAGGGCCTCGCAGAAGGCCTCGATGCGCTCCGGCGGGGTGTCGTAGGCGATGCCGAAGCGCGCCTTGTAGCGGCGGTAACGGCGCTCGCCCATATTGTCCACCTTGGCGGTGATGAACTTGGAGTTGGGCAGGGTCACCAGCGAGTTGTAGAAGGTGCGGATCCGGGTGCTGCGAAAGCCCATGTGCTCGACCGTGCCCTCGACCCCGTCCACGATGATCCAGTCGCCCACGGTGAAGGTGCGGTCCAGCAGCACGGTGATGGAACCGAACAGGTTCTGCACCATGTCCTTGGCGGCCAGGGCGAAGGCCAGGCCGCCCAGTCCGAGGCCGGCGAGCAGGCCGGTGATGTCGATATTGAGATTGTCGGCGATGAACACCACGCCGATCACGGTGACGAAGATCTTGAGGGTGCGCGGAATCAGCGGCGCCAGCACATCGTCGATCTTGTTGTCGGTGGCCTCGGCGCGCGCGCGCAGCCACACCGCGAACAGATCGACCACCCGGTAGGCCGCCCACACCGCGGCCAGGCTGGCCAGCGCCTTGACCGCGACCAGCAGGATCAGCAGGGCCAGCTCGGGCAGGCCGATGGCGTTGATGCCGACCCACCAGATGGCCGACATCGCCACCAGGCCCAGCGGCCGCAGTCGGTTCTCGCCGTTCTCCACCGAGCTGAAATCACCCTTGCTGCGGCGCAGCCAGCGCCTCATGAAACGGCGCAACACGAAGCTTACCGCCCAGTCGGCCAGCACGCCCAGGGCGATCACCAGCAGCAGCGCCACCCAGCGCCAGTTCTCCAGCAGGAAGGTCTTGTGCCGCAGCACCGGCGGCATCATGCGCTGCAGACGGATCTCCCAGGGCAGGTATTCATCATTCGACTCGAGCCCGCTGACCCGCTTCCGCTTGGCGACCTCCTCGAAGATGGCCGGCACCTGGCGCAGGGTCGCGGCGCTGAACAGCCAGCGACCGTCGTCCTGGCGCTGCAGACGCACCACCCCCTGCTTATACTTGGCGAAGATCCACTCGTTGCCCTTGAGACGCACCGGCACCCGCTGCAGGCGGATCACCCGGGTGCGGTCCATGATCTCGAGCAGCTGCCAGGCCAGGCTCTCGCCCCGCTCCTTGCGCACCAGCGGATTGATCTCGGACAGGTCCAGGGTGGACAGGGCGTCCTTGATCCGCTCGGCGTCGCCGCGCTTGATGTCGTTCATGGCCCCCAGGAAGGTGCCCAGGGTGGCGCGCGGCGAGGCCAGCGCGGCCGGCACCGGTTTTGCGGCCTCGGGCCTGGACTGGGCCTTGGCCGGGGTGGACGTGGCGCCGCCGGTGAGCATGGCCGCGGCACCGGCGGCGGCCGGGCCGGGCAACCCGCTCAGAAGCAGCAACAGGATCGGGATCCAACGCCGGAACAGGGGATACATCGCTTCCTCTCTCTCGTTCAGACTGATTCGGTGGTTTCGAGATCGACCTCGATATTATCAATCAGGCGTGCCCGGCCCAACCAGGCCGCGGCCAGGATCACCAGGCGCGTGCTGCCGGGACCGGCCGGCCGCAGGCTCTGCGCGTCGGCGAACTCGAAGTAATCGGTGCGAAAGCCGGCCTGGTCCAGGCGATCGCGCATGCGTGCCGCCAGCCCGGCATAGTCCCGCCCGCCCGCTTTCACCGCCTCGGCGGCCTCGCGCAGGATCTGGTACAGACGCGGCGCGACGGCGCGTTCCTCCGCGTCCAGATACTGATTGCGGGAACTCATGGCCAGGCCGTCGGGCTCGCGCACCGTGTCCAGGCCGACTATCTCGACCGGCATGGCGAGATCACGCACCATCTGACGGATGACGCGCAGCTGCTGATAGTCCTTCTTGCCGAACACCGCCAGATCGGGCTGGACCATGTTGAACAGCTTGCACACCACCGTGGCCACCCCGGCGAAATGCCCCGGGCGCGAGGCGCCGCAATACAGATCACTGATGCCGGGCACCTCGACCCGGGTCTGCTCCGCCAGCGGCACCGGGTACATGACCTCCACCGTGGGCGCGAACAGCAGGTCCACGCCCTCGGCGCGCAGCGCGGTCTGGTCGGCCTCCAGGGTGCGTGGGTAGCTGTCCAGATCCTCGTTGGGCCCGAACTGCAGCGGGTTGACGAAGATGCTCACCACCACCGTGTCGGCCAGGCGACGGGCCTCGCGCACCAGCGCCAGATGGCCCGGATGCAGATTGCCCATGGTCGGCACGAAGCCCACCCGGCCGCCGGCGCGGGCCGGCGCCAGGGCGGCGCGCAGGGCCGCCGTGTCCCGCACGGTGTTCATGAAAAACTGTGCTCCTTCGCGGGAAAGCGGCGCTCGCGGACGGCCTGCACATAGGCCGCCAGGGCGGCCGGCACGCTGCCGGTGTCGGCCAGGAAATCGTGCGCGAAGCTGGGGATGCGGTTCACGCTGATCCCCAGCATGTCGTACAGCACCAGGACCTGGCCGTCGGTGTCGGGCCCGGCGCCGATCCCGATCACCGGGATGTCGAGATTGCGCGTGACCTCCTCGGCCAGCACCGCGGGCACGCACTCCAGCACCAGCATCTGGGCGCCCGCCTGCTGCAGGGCCATGGCGTCCTCGATCAGGCGGGAGGCCGCCTCGGGCTCGCGCCCCTGCACGCGGTAGCCGCCGAGCTGGTGGATGGATTGCGGGGTCAGCCCCAGATGGGCGCACACCGGCACGGCGCGCTCGGTGAGATGACGCACCGTCTCCACCTGGGGCGCGCCGCCCTCGATCTTGACCATGTGCGCCCCGCCCGCCTTCATCAGGCGCCCGGCGGTGTCCAGGGCCTGCTGCGGGGTGCCGTGGCTCATGAACGGCATGTCGGCGACGATCAGGGCGCGCTCGCTCACCCGCGCCACATTGGCGGTGTGATAGACCATGTCGGAGACGCTCACCGGCAGGGTGCTCTCCTGCCCCTGGATCACCATGCCCAGGGAATCGCCGACCAGCAGCACGTCCACCCCGGCCTCCTCGCTCAGGCGGGTGAAACTGGCGTCATAGCTGGTCAGGACGACGATCTTTTCGCCCCGCGCCTTCATCTCGTTGAGGGTGGTGATGGTGATCTTCTTCATGGGCTCTCCCGGGTTTGCGGGGATCATACCAAGGGACGGGCGCCCAGGTCCGGGCACTGCGCCAGCAGCGGCGCGGCCGGCCCCAGACCGGGGATGCCGATCTCCGGCGCGATCTCCAGCAGCGGACGCAGCACGAAGTCCCTCCGGTGCATCTGCGGATGGGGCACCCGCAGGCGCGGCAGGTCGATGCGCCGCGTGCCGTAGAGCAGCAGGTCCAGGTCCAGGGTGCGCGGCCCCCAGCGTCGCTCGCGCACCCGGTGATGGGCCTGCTCGATGGCCTGCAGCGCATCCAGCAGGGGCAACGGATCGAGCCCGGTCTCCAGGCACACCACGGCGTTCACATAATCGGGCTGATCGGCCGGACCCAGGGGGCGCGAGCCATACAGTCGGGAGCGGGCCCGCACCCGGCTGCGGGGCAGACGGTCGAGTTCGGCGATCGCCTGCTCGACCTGGGCGCGCGGCTGGTCCAGATTGCTGCCAAGGCCGATATAGGCCTCGACCGGCCGCTCGCTCATTCGCCTTCGGCGCGCGCCGGTTTGCGCCGGCGCCGTCCACCCCGGCGACGCCGGCGGCGTGGCGCGGGGGCCTCCTCGGCGGCCGGCCCGGGGGCGTGCTCGGCCTGGAAGTCCGTCCACCAGCCGGCCAGGGCGCCGTCCGCCTCGCCGGCCTCGGCGCGCAGCAGCAGAAAGTCATAGGCGGCGCGGAAACGGGGATGCGCGGCCAGGCGGTGGGGCCGCTTGCCCCGGGTATGGGCAAAGCGTGACTGCAGGGTCCAGATCTCGCGCATCGGGGTGCTGAAGCGGCGCGGGATGGAGACGCGCGCCAGCTGGCGCTCCAGGATGTCGCCGCCCGCCACCTGCAGCGCGGTGTAGGGGGACATGCCCTCGCCCTGCAGATCCAGCCAGCGCAGGCGCACCGGCTCCCACAGCAGCACCGCGAACAGGAAGGCCGGGGTGACCGGCTTGCCTTCGGCCACGCGCCGGTCGGTGTTCTCCAGACCCTTGAGCACCAGGGTGTGCGGGAAGTCCTGCTCCTGCCCGGCCAGGGCCTGCTCGGTGTCGGGGAACAGCTCGCCGAACAGGCCGTACTGGCGCAGCTTCTCGAACGAGGCCACCGCATGCCCCGACATGAACAGCTTGAGCACCTCCTCGAACAGACGCGCCGCCGGCACATCGGCCAATAGCCCGGCCAGGTCGGGGATGGGGGCCTCGGTGCGCGGTTCGATGCGGAAACCCAGCTTGGCGGCGAAGCGCGCGGCGCGCAGCATGCGCACCGGATCCTCGCGATAGCGTGTCTCGGGCTCGCCCATCAGGCGCAGCAGGCCGTCACGCAGATCCTGCATGCCGCTGGCGTAGTCGATGACCGAGAAATCGCGGATGTTGTAGTACAGGGCGTTGACGGTGAAATCCCGCCGCAGGGCATCGTCCTCGATGGTGCCGTAGACGTTGTCCCGCAACAGCATGCCGGTATCGGTCTGGTGGTCGGCATGCTCCGGGCGATGGCCGGCGCGGAAGGTGGCGACCTCGATGATCTCGCGCCCGAAGCGCACATGCGCCAGGCGGAAACGCCGCCCGATCAGGCGGCAGCTGCGAAAGACGGACTTGACCTCCTCGGGCGTGGCGTCGGTGGCCACGTCGAAGTCCTTGGGCTCGCGCCCCAGCAGCAGGTCGCGCACCCCGCCGCCCACCAGGTGGGCCTGGAAACCCGCATCCTTGAGGCGATACAGCACCTTGAGGGCCGCCTGCGAGATATTGGCCCTCGAGATGCAATGCTGGTCCCTGGGAATGACGACAGGTTCGACGATGATTTTTTCCTTAGTGATATCCAAACTGCAAACAGGGGCGCAATGATACAGACAAGCCGGGGGTGGCGTCGAACCGTCGATGGGAGCCGGAATCCCCGCGCCGACAGGATCCAATATGTCACCCGTACCCGGAACCCACGGATTATCCGAATATTTTCATATTCCGTCGTGACATATCCCGGGTAAAGTTTTCCGGATACGGTCCGATACAGGCGGCAGAACCCTTGTGAAACCAGGTACACGGAACCATGACTCTGTCCCTGTTCAACCGACTCTCGTTTGCCCAGAAGATCTGGGGCGGCACTCTGATTTTCTGCCTCCTGCTGGTGACCGTGATGGCGATGATGCTGCATGGCCAGAAGGCCGTGCAGGAGGCCGTCAACGACCTGCTGCACCGCAATATGCAGGTCCTGCACCATGCCCTGCGCCTGGAGACGGACATCCAGCACCACTCGGCGGCCCTGGGCTTCTATCTGCAGGACCAGAATCCGCACTACCGCGAGATCCTGGCACAGACCCGAAGGGGCATACGCGCCAAGATCGCGCGGCTGCGGCAGGCGGGCGCGGAACAGGACATCGCGATCGGCGCCGATGTGCGGGCCATCGCCGCGGACTTCGCCCGGTTTGAAAAGACCGAGCAGACCATCCTGGCGATCGCCGGAGACCCCATGAAGACCATGCCCGGACTGGCCTATGCCCGGACGCACATAGCGCCATTGGCGGTCAATGCCTCTACCGCGCTGAAAAACATGCAGCAGAATCTGCTGGCCGAGGGCGTGGACGAAGAGACCCTGCCCCTGCTGGTCGCCACCAATGACATGCTCTACAACCTGGCGCGGCTGTCGGCCTCCGCCCGGGCCTATCTGTCGTTCCGCGACAAGGCCCAGGCCGACAATGTGCGCACCTTCGTCGCCCAGATAAGGGACACGGCGAAGAAATGGCTGGAAACCGACAACCTGGAGCTGGACCAGGAAGACGCCTTAACCCAGGTGATCGAAAACCTCGACCAGTACATCCATCGCTTCGAAAAACTGGTGACCATCCACGGCGGCGAGCAATGGCGCCAGGACAGCTACCGGGTGCGCCACGAGCTGAGCCCGCTGGAGACCCAGCTGTCCCGGCACATCGAGCGACTGATCGCAAAGATCCAGCAGCATACCACCGAGGCCACCGCGCGGCTCGAACAGGACATGGCCCGCGCTAGAACCCTCACCCTGGTGTTGATCGGCGCCGGCATGGGCGTCGGCCTGCTGGTGATGTGGACCATCATCAGTCTGATCAAATCACGTCTGTGTGACTCTGTGACGGCGCTGCACGCGGTGGCCGAAAGCGGCAATTTGCAACACCGTCTGGACGAACGGGGGCGCGACGAGGTGGCGCAACTGGCCCGTTACTTCAATCTGTTCGTGACCAAGATCAAGGGCCTGGTGGATCTCATCATCAGCGCCTCCACCAACCTGGCCAACGAATCGCGGCACATGAACGAGGCCACCCAGCGCAGCCAGCAGCAGGTGGCCCAGCAACGCCGCGACACCGAGGAAATCGCCAGCGCCATCGAGCACGTGGCCGCCTCGGCCGAACAGGTCAAGACCAACGCCGACGCGGCCGCCGAGGCCGCCGCCTCGGCCAACGAACACGCGCAACAGGGCCGCGAGGTGGTGGTCCAGGCCGCCAGCGCGATCCGCGAACTGGCCAACGATGTCAGCGACGCCGCCGGGGTGATCGGCCGGGTCGAATCCGGCAGCGAACAGATCGGCATGGTCCTGTCGGTCATCCGCTCGCTCTCCGAGCAGACCAACCTGCTGGCG
>JALVTT010000012.1 GCA_027024025.1 Sedimenticola sp. | reverse complement strand
CGCTGGGCTCGCCGCCGGCGTTGGCGACGATCTGGCGCAGCGGCTCCTCCATGGCGCGCAGGGCGATGTTCACGCCGGTCTCCTGGTCGCGGTTGGCGGTCTCCACGCCCTGCTCGCGCAGCGCGGAGGCGGCCCGCACCAGGGCCACGCCGCCGCCGGCCACGATGCCTTCCTCGACCGCGGCGCGGGTGGCGTGCAGGGCGTCGTCCACCAGATCCTTCTTCTCCTTCATCTCGACCTCGGTGGCGGCGCCGACCTTGATCACGGCCACGCCACCGGCCAGCTTGGCCACGCGTTCCTGCAGCTTCTCGCGGTCGTAATCGGAGGTGGTCTCCTCGATCTGCGCGCGGATCTGTTCGACCCGGGCCTCGATGTCGGTCTTGGCGCCGGCGCCATCGACGATGGTGGTGTGCTCCTTGCCGATGACCACGCGCTTGGCCTGACCCAGTTCGTTGAGGGTGGCCTTCTCCAGGCTCAGGCCGACCTCCTCGGAGATCACGGTGCCGCCGGTGAGGATGGCGATGTCCTGCAGCATGGCCTTGCGCCGGTCACCGAAGCCGGGCGCCTTGACCGCGGCGGCCTTGAGGGTGCCGCGCAGGTTGTTCACCACCAGGGTGGCCAGGGCCTCGCCCTCGATGTCCTCGGCGACGATCAGCAGGGGCTTGCCCGCCTTGGCCACGGCCTCCAGGGCCGGCAGCAGGTCGCGGATGTTGGAGATCTTCTTGTCGTGCAGCAGGATGTAGGGATCCTCCAGCTCGACCTGCATCTTCTCCTGATTGGTCACGAAATAGGGCGAGAGATAGCCGCGGTCGAACTGCATGCCCTCGACCACCTCGAGCTCGTTCTCCAGGGACTTGCCCTCCTCGACGGTGATCACGCCGTCGCGGCCCACCTTGTCCATGGCCTCGGCCAGGATCTCGCCCACATCGGTGTTCCAGTTGGCCGACACCGTGGCCACCTGGCGGATGGCGTTGGCGTCGTCACAGGGCTTGGCGCTGTCCTCCAGGGCCTTGACCGCCTCGCGCACCGCGGCGTCGATGCCGCGCTTGATGTCCATGGGGTTGATGCCCGCGGCGATGGCCTTGTGGCCCTCGCGCACCATGGCCTGGGCCAGCACGGTGGCGGTGGTGGTGCCGTCGCCCGCCACGTCGGCGGTCTTGGAGGCGACCTCCTTGACCATCTGCGCGCCCATGTTCTCGAACTTGTCTTTCAGTTCGATCTCCTTGGCCACGGAGACGCCGTCCTTGGTGATGTGCGGCGCGCCGAAGGACTTGTCCAGCACCACGTTGCGGCCCTTGGGCCCCAGGGTCACCTTCACGGCGTTGGCCAGTACGTCCACCCCGTGGAGCATGCGCTCACGGGCGTCCTCGTGGAATCTGACGATCTTTGCGCTCATGCTGCCTTCACCTCCTTATCCTCTGCCTCGATCACGGCCATGATGTCGGACTCGCGCATCACCAGCAGCTCCTCGCCGTCCAGCTTGATCTCGGTCCCGCTGTACTTGCCGAAGAGCACGCGCTCGCCCACCTTCAGATCCAGGGGACGGCGGCTGCCGTCCTCCAGCACGGCGCCGTCTCCGACCGCCACGATCTCGCCCTGAATGGGCTTTTCCTGGGCGTTGTCGGGGATGATGATGCCACCGGCACTGGTGGTTTCCGCGTCGATGCGCCGTACCACGACGCGATCATGCAAGGGACGGATATTCATTGACCCATCACTCCTCATGTCGAAAGAAACACATCACAAATACCGTTGTCGCGGGCACGGACGGCCCGCTGCTGCTGCCGGATGGGGGCGGACCGGGGGGATTTCAAGGGCCCGCGCCGGGGCCTATTTCCATTGGGTTTTCACGGAAATTTCAGACCGTCCGGCGGGTCTCCGGAAACAGCGCCTCCGCGGCGTTTTGTATCCGCTGTGCTATACGTTCTGGAGAGGGCCGCCGGCGCCCGGCGGCCCAGGATGCAGTCGAGTCAGTTGCACCATGAGCCTTGAGACCCAGAAAAAACGCATAAGAACCGAGACCTCCCTGCCCGACTATTTCCGGCGCCGCCTGCACCGCAAGGCGCGCCGCCTGCGCCCGCCCCCGCACGAGGACACCCTGTGGTATCTGGGCCAGGTCCTGCACCGCTTCAGCCGCAGCGACGAGCTGTTCGACTACCACGAGGGACACCTGCAGCAGCGTCCCCTGGCCCTGCTCTACGGCGACGCCCAGGCGGCCACCAGCCACCACGAGCGCTGCCTGCTGCTGCAGCGCCTGGGCGACCTGGCGCTGTTTCTCGGCGCCTTCTTCCCCGAGCGCTACGCCCGGCGCGGCATCCGGCGGGACTATTTCATCGGCATGGGCAGCGCGGCCTACGACTTTCTGTCCGAGCGGGCCAGCAGCAACCGCCACATCTACCGCGAGCTGACCCAGGGCTTTGTGCGCATGCTGGAGCTGGTGGCGGCGGCCGGATCGCGCCGCAGCCCGCTGGGCCACGACGAGGTGATGCGGCTCTACGCCCGCTGGCTGGAGACCGGCGACAGCCGCCTGGCGCGTCAGCTGGAATCGCTGGGGATCGTGCTGGACGGCGGCGACCGGCGGCACTGAGGGCGGCTTGCCGGTCCGGGCTTCCCGGCCCGCCTCCGCCCCCCGGGAGAGAAAATCCGAACTAGACTTGCTCGTGGGGGACGCCCTTTCGAGGAGCCCGGATATGCGCAAACACGTCTATCCCAGCTATGAACGCCGTCACGGGGAACCGGCCATTCCCGGCGATCTGGACAGCCTGCTCAGCCCGGCCCAGCGCCGCACCCTGGAGCAGGCCGAGAGCTTTGGCTGGCGCCTGGCCTATGTGCGCCACCCGCTGTTCCAGACGCCCATGGTCATCATCGCGCGTGACGACGACGGCGCCTTTGCCTCGATCAACGAGGCCGGCGAGCTGGAGTTCAGTCCGAGCCTGGTGCTCCGGCACTGAGCGCCCGCAGATACTCCAGGCCGAGCGCCCGCATGCGGCGCCGGTTGCGGCGGGGTATGTCCGCGGGATCGGGCCAGTCGACCAGGGCCCGGGTGATGGAGTCCTGGCGGATGAGGTGAAACACCGGGCTGGGGGCGCGGTTGGTGTACTGCCCCGGGTCGTCCTCCGCCTCCCCGGCGAAGCGGTAGTCCGGATGGAAGCTGGCGATCTGCAGCACATCCTCCAGGTCCAGCTCCGCCAGGGCGTCCTCGCAGGCGGCCAGCACGTCCAGATATTCATCGAACGCCGCCAGGGCCCGCGGCACCACCAGCAGGGTGGTCTCGACCCGCTCCGGATCGGCCCGCAGCAGGAAATCGACCTCGGCCAGGACATCGCGGTAGGCCGCGTCGGCGTCCCGCGCCTCGCTGCAGACCACCCGCACCCGGCCCGCGGCCCAGGGCCGGGCGGCGAAGGGACACAGGCCCTCGCCGATCACCAGCCGCTCGACCCAGCGGCGCACCCGCGCGGCCTCGGCGCAGTCGCGGTTCACGCCAGCACCTCCACGGGCTGTCCCAGGCGCAGCTCGCCCTCGCCCCGGTGCAGCAGGTTCTGGCCAAAATAGATCTTGTTGTCCTCGCCGCGGCGGTACTGGGCCAGGGCCAGCAGCGGCGCCTGCGCCTTCTCGCCAGTGTCGGGGTCGATCCCGGGGATGGGACAGCGCGAGCAGGGCTTGGCCACCTCGAATTCGAGTTCGCCGATGCGCAGGCGGCGCCACTGGTCCTCGGCATGGGGCGCGGCGCCCGCGATCACCAGATTGGGACGGAAGCGGCGCATGTCCACCGGCTGCTCCAGGCGGGCGTTCAGGTGATCCAGCGAGGCCTGGGTGATCAACAGCAGGGGAAAGCCGTCGGCAAAGCCCACCTGGTCGCCCTCGCGCGCGTAACGCCGATCGACCTGGCGCACCTGCTCCGACGGAAAACGCACCAGCCGGCAGGGCGTGCCGAGATACCCGCTCAGCCAGGCGTCGGCCTCGGGACCGGCCGGCTCGCCCTCGCAGGCGTCGCCCCAGATCTGTACCGGGACGCGCGCCCCGCCCCGCGGCCGGGCGATGTCGATCGGCTGGCGCCCGGGCGCGGACAGCCGGATCCCGTCCGGCGTCAGGGCCACGTCCACCAGGGCCATGCGCGGCAGCTGGCGCTGGCTGAGGAAGCGTCCCCCGGGGTCCACCAGCATCCATTCCCGGTCGCCCACCGGGCCGCGCGGGCCGATCTCCAGGCGCTCGCAGGCCAGCCCCCGCAGGGACTTGACCGGATAACGCCACAGGCCGCTGACGCGCAGGGTCTCTGTCATCTTCAAACCTCCCGACTCACTGTATGCCCAGCTTATAAAACCCGCGCCATCCGCGCCTCAACTTTTGCCCGTGCCCGCCGAAACAGCCGGTATCGACCCACACAGGAAGTTCAACATGGATATCGCCCCCTATCTCAAGCTCATGGTCCAGCGCAACGGTTCCGACCTGTTCTTCAGCACCGGCGCCCCGCCCCAGCTCAAGGTGGACGGCCGCATGCTGCCCATCGGGGAAAAGGATCTGGGCTCCAGCGACGTATCCCAACTGGCCTACTCGATCATGAACGACGAGCAGACCCGGGAGTTCGAGAGCACCATGGAATGCAACCTCGCCATCTCGGTGCACGGTCTGGGGCGCTTCCGGGTCAATGTGTTCCGCCAGCGCGGCGACGTGGCCCTGGTACTGCGCTACATCAAGAGCCACATCCCCTCGCTGGAAGAACTCAAGCTGCCCGAGCTGTTCCGCAACATCATCATGCAGAAGCGCGGCCTGGTGCTGGTGGTCGGCTCGACCGGATCGGGCAAGTCCACCACCCTGGCCTCGATGATCGACTACCGCAACAGCAACGCCACCGGGCACATCCTCACCATAGAGGATCCCATCGAGTTTCTGCACTCGCACAAGAAGTCCCTGGTCAACCAGCGCGAGATCGGCCTGGACTCGCTGGACTATGCGCACGCGCTGAAGAACGCCCTGCGCGAGGCCCCGGACGTGATCCTGATCGGCGAGATCCGCGACGCGGCCACCATGCAGCACGCCCTGGCCTATGCCGAGACCGGCCACCTGTGCCTGTCCACCCTGCATGCCAACAACGCCAACCAGGCCCTGGACCGGATCGTCAACTTCTTCCCCGACAGCGCCCACCGCCAGCTCTACAACGACCTCTCACTGAATCTCAAGGCCGTGATCTCGCAGCGCCTGATCCCCACCGTCGATGGCGGCCGGCGCGCCGCGGTCGAGGTGATGCTGCAGACCCCCTACATCTCGGAACTGATCCAGAAGGGCAAGATCCAGGAGATCAAGGAGGCCATGGAACAGGGCAACGAACAGGGCATGGTGACCTTCGACCAGTCGCTCTACCAGCTCTACCGGGAAGGCGTGATCAGCCTGGAAGAGGCGCTCAACCACGCCGACTCGCGCAACAATCTGGCGCTCAAGGTCCGCCTGGACAGCGGGGTCAGGGGCGGCGCCGACGAGGGCCTGAAACTGAGCGTTTGACAGCCACCCGGCACCGGCTAAGCTGGGCGCCTGAACAGAGGAGCCCAGATGTCACCGTTCAACAGCGATTTTCAGGTCGCCCGCCTGCCCGCCATCGAGTTCGGCCCCGGCCGGCTCGAACGCCTGCCGGAGATCATCGCCCGCTTCGGCCAACGCCTGCTGCTGGTCACCGGGCGCCATTCCTTCCAGTCCACCCCCGCCTGGTTCCGCCTGGGCAAGGCCCTGCACCAGCGCGGCATCCGCTGGTGGCACCTGGTAGTGGAGGACGAGCCCTCGCCCGAGCTGGTCGACGCGGCGGTGCAGGCCCATCGCGGCGACGCCATCGAGGTGGTGGCCGGCATCGGCGGCGGCAGCGTGCTGGACGCGGCCAAGGCCATCGCGGGCCTGCTGCCCAGCGGGCGGTCGGTCATGGACCACCTCGAGGGCGTGGGCCGGGGCATCCCCTACAGCGGCCCCGCGACCCCCTTCATCGCGGTCCCCACCACGGCCGGGACCGGCTCGGAGGCGACCAAGAACGCGGTACTCTCGCGGCGCGGCGAGGATGGCTTCAAAAAGTCCTTCCGCGACGAACAGCTGGTCGCCCGGGTGGCCCTGGTGGACCCCGAGCTGCTGGCGAGCTGCCCGCAGGAGCTGATCGCCGCCAATGGCATGGACGCCTTCACCCAGTTGCTGGAATCCTGGGTCTCGCGCCGCGCCAGCCCCTTCACCGACGCCCTGGCCAGCGCCGGCATGCAGGCCTTCCGCGAGGGCTTCTGGGAGACCTGGCGGGATCCCGCCGGCGCGGGCGAGGCCCGCGCCCGCCTGGCCTGGGCCTCGCTGACCTCGGGCATCACCCTGGCGCAGGCGGGCCTGGGTTCGGTACACGGCCTGGCCTCGCCACTGGGCGCCTTCTTCCCCATCCCGCACGGCATCGTCTGCGGCACCCTGGTGGCCGAGGCCACCCGGGTCAACATCCAGGCCCTGCGCGAACGCGCGCCCGCGCACCCCGCCCTGCAACGCTATGCCGAGGCCGCGGTACTGCTCAGCGGACGGCTCTTTTCCGACCCGGACCAGGCCCTGGAGGCGCTGATCGAACTGCTGCGGGACTGGACCGCGCGCCTGCGCCTGCCCGGCCTGGCGGCCTACGGCATGCGCGAATCCGACATCCCGCGCGTGGTGGCCAACTGCCGCGGCGGCAGCATGCAGACCAACCCGCTGGAGCTGAGCGACGAGGAACTGGCCGGGATACTGCGCGCCCGGCTCGACCCCTGAGCAGAGCTCACCAGCAGAAAGGCCGCGGATAGGGCGAGAAGGGAAAGGGCCAGGGGTCGCAATAGAAAGGGTCGCGGTGCCAGGGCGGCTCCGGCACCGGCACGAAGGGCGGCCAGCGATGATACTCGGCCACATCGACCACCGGATGCGGATAGGGATAGTCGCCGACCCGGATCATCCGCACCCCCCGCACCCGGCCGCTCACGGTCAGACGCTGTCCCGGCCGGTAATCGGCCGGATCCAGAAAGCCCCGGATCCGCGCCACGAAGCGCCTGGCCTCGCCGCCCTCCGGACGCGGCTCGCCGTTGCCGAACAGACCGTGCCGCAGCACCACCACATCGGTATGGTCGCGGGCATTGCTCAGGCTCAGGATCTCCCCGCCCCAGCGCACCGGACGCCCGCGCGTGCCCTGCGGATCGGCCTGCACCCGGGCCACGCTCAGGGGGCTGGCCGGCCCGGTGCGCAGCGACTGCGGGACATCACTGGCGCAGCCGCCCAGCAGCAGGAGCAGCGATGCGAACAGATACCTCATACACCGGAGTGTAGCCGCCATTTACCCGGGCGGCATCCTGTTGCAAGATGCCCCCAGCACCCGGAGAACGATATGAGCGAGACCCTCGACTGCTGGATCTACAAAAGCCCGCGCAAGGACGAGATGTACCTCTACCTGGCGCGCGAGGACGACTTCGAGGCCGTGCCGGACGGCCTGCTGCAGGGCTTCGGCACGCCGCAGCCGGTGATGCAGCTGACCCTGGACCCGCAGCGCCCGCTGGCGCGCGAGGACGTGACACAGGTGATGCAGAACCTGCGCGAGCGGGGCTACCACCTGCAGATGCCGCCTCGCCTGGAACCGTATCTCTACCACGGCAACCTGGACTAGTCCCGATGGCCGACGACGATCTCCTGACGCGGGTGCTGGCCTGCATCGAACGCGAACCCCACGGCGCCACGGCGCTGACCCTGTACGCCCTAGCCAACACCCTGGAGCGCCCCGGGGCCGGCTGTCTGTTCAAGTTGGACAAGCTGAAGGATCTGGACCCGGAGGCGCGCCGGCTGGCCTACGGCCTGATGGAGCGGATGGCCCGGGACGAGATCGGCGGCGCGGACTGGCAGGCCGCCCGGACGCGCATGGACGAACTGGTGCGGGGGGGCTAACCCAGGATCTGTTCCATGGCGCAGGCCACGGCGAACTGGCCCTCGGCGCCCTCGACCGGGGTGCAGCGCAGCACCTTGACCCGGGCCTTCATCGGCGGGGTGATGTCCGAGGGCGGCTGGACCTCGATGGCAAGCACCGTGTCCGGGCTGACGGCCTGCTCCAGCCACATCAGCACCCCGCCGCCGCTGAGGTTCTTGACGATGGCCCCGGCGCTGCCCGGCTGCCCCTCGATGGCGAAACGCGCCGGGCACTCGATGTCCATGCGCGGGAAGTTGCGTTTTTCGGCTCTGTCCAGCATAGCGGCTCCTCCTGGTTCTGACTGCCTATCGGCCGGCCGCGAAATTTCTTTAATTCCTATACGGCGCCGTCCTCCCGCCACCCCTCCAGCAGGGCCATGCAGGCCTGATTGAGCTGACGCACGCGCTCCGGATCGTCCGCCTCGTTGTAGCAGCGCAGCTCCGGCGCGTTGCCCGAGGCGCGCAGGTGCACCACCTCGCCGCTGGCGAAGGTCATGCGCAGGCCGTCGGTGTCGTCGATGTCCGCCAGCCCGCCCAGCGACAGACCCGCGAAGGCCGCCTCGATGGCCGCCGCGCCGCCGTCGCGCAGGGCCGCGATGCGGGCCTGGCTGAGCGAACCGGGAAAGGCCTTGAGCCGGTCGCTGGCGGTGTGACGCGCCGGCAGCCCCTCCAGCAGCTCGGAGACGCTGCGTCCCTGGCGCCGCGCCAACATCAGCACCGCCAGCGCGACGATGAGCGCGTCGCGCGTGGGCAGGGCCGCCAGCCGGCGTCCGTGACGCTCGATGTCATTGCCCAGCAGGAAGCCGCCATTGGCCTCGTAGCCGACCACATTGCGCGCGCCCTCCGCCTGCAGGGCCTGCATGCCCTCGATCACATAGGGGGAGCCGATCCGGGTGCGCAGGGTGCGCTCGAACCAGCCGCTGCGCTCCAGCACGCTGTTGCTGCTGACCGGGGTCACCACGCCGTCCGCCTGCAGATAGTGCGCGGTGAGCACGCCGAGCACGTCGCCGCGCAGCCAGTTGCCGTGCTCGTCGCCGACCAGGGGCCGGTCGCCGTCGCCGTCGGTGGAGACGATGATGTCGAATTCCCGCTCCGCCGCCCACTGGCGCGCCAGGGCCACGTCCTCGCTGCGCACCGCCTCGGTGTCCACCGGGATGAAGGTCTGCGAGGCCGCGAGCACCTCGACCCCGGCCCCCAGGCCCTCGAACACCGCCTGCAGCAGCGGCGTGGCCACCGAGGAATGGGCGTACAGCAGCACCCGCGCCCCGGCCAGGCACTCGGGCTTGAAGAAATCGAGATAGCGGCTGACATAGCCGCGCCGGGCGGAGCTGTCCACCGGCGGCAGCTCGAAGGCCGTGCGGGCCATGCCGCGCTCGTCGAACAGCTGGCGTGGAAACAGCACCGTCTGCTCGCGGATCTGCGCCTCGTCCGCCTTCAGGATCTCGCCCCCGGGGCGGTAGAACTTGATGCCGTTGCGGTCGTCGGGGATATGACTGCCAGTCACCATCAGGCCGGCGATGCCACGTCCCATGCCGTGGCTGGCCACCGCGGGCGTGGGCAGGGTGCCGCCGTTGATCGGGTGATAGCCCATGTCGCGCACCGCGGCGGCGCAGGCGGCCATGATGCGCGGGGTGCTGGGCCGGAAGTCGCCCCCCAGCAGCACCTCGTCACCGGGGTGTATGTCCTGGCCCTTCTCCAGGTACTGCAGAAACGCCGTGGTGTAGGCGTAACAGACGCGGTCGGTCATGCACTGCGCCAGCCCGCGCGCGCCACTGGTGCCAAAACCGACCCCGCACCGCTGCATCAGGTCGGCGATCAGCACCTGCTCGTTCTTGTCGGCCATCCAGGTCTTCCCGATCACTCAGACCCGGCCATTCTAACGCGAATTGACCGGGCTCCAAGCCTGGCCCATGATCCGCGCGCAGGAGGACAGGAATGAAATACATCGAGATCGTGGCCGGGCCCGGAAGCGCCGACACCCTCAAGGCCATCGCGGACAAGCTCAAGGCCGTGGACTTCCGGGTGGGCATGGAAAACGACGACGGCATGCAGACCTGCCGCATGCTGGTGGAGGACGAGCGCCTGCAGAAGACCCTCGACGCCATCCAGGGCGTGCTCGGCGCCCAGCCGGATGCCCGCATCGTGGTGCTGGCGGTGGAGGCCGCGCTGCCGGCCGCCGAACAGGACGCGGAGGAAAAGCCGCCCAAGGCCCCGCCCACGGCGCGCGAACTGCTCTACGAAAACCTCTCGCGCGGCGCGCGCCTGGACACCGACTATCTGCTGCTGGTGTTCCTCTCCACCGTGGTGGCCGGGATCGGCCTGCTGGAGGACAACGTGGCGGTGGTGATCGGCGCCATGGTGATCGCGCCGCTGCTCGCGCCCAACCTGGCGCTCAGCCTGGGCACCACCCTGGGCGATCCGGACCTGACCCGCCAGTCGGCGCGCACCCTGGCGGCGGGCATCGGCCTGGCCCTGCTGCTGTCGGTGCTGCTGGGGATCTTCTGGCAGCACGGCCTGGACAGCAGCGAACTGCTCTCGCGCACCGACGCCGGCCTGGACTCGGTGGCCCTGGCCCTGGCCTCGGGCGCGGCCGCCGCCCTGTCGCTGACCGCCGGCGCCTCCAGCGTCCTGGTCGGCGTCATGGTCGCGGTCGCCCTGCTGCCGCCCACCGCCACCATGGGCATCATGCTGGGCGCGGGCCGGCACGCCGCGGCACTGGGCGCCGCCCTGCTGCTGGCGATCAACATCGTCAGCGTCAATCTGTCGAGCAAGATCGTGTTCCACCTGCGCGGCATCCGCCCGCGCACCTGGCCGGAACAGCAGAAGGCCCGCCAGGCCAAGATCCTCTACCTGCTCGGCTGGGTGATCTCGCTCGGGGTCCTGATCCTGGCCAGCTACGCGCGGCACAATCTGCCCTGAGCCCGGACGTCGGGCACCGGATACGCGACAGAAATCGCGAAAACGCGCCCGCTGTGCCAAACTCGGCGGGTGAGCCCCTGCTGATTCGACAAGGAATTACCAGTATGCGCAAGACCATCCTGTTCTCACTCACCACCCTGCTCGCCGGCGCCGGCGGACTCGCCACCGCGGCAGACAGCGGATTCCGCATCCTGAACGCGGAGGAGATCGCCCACCACCAGGCCGAACTGGCCCGGCTGCAGGGCGAGGCGCGCGAGCAATACCGCAACCGGACCTACCGCGAGCTCCGCCAGCGCGCCGCCGCCAATGGCTACGACATGCCGGCGACCCCACCCTGGCAACAGGCCGCGGAGGCCGGACACGGCGCCTTCCGTCCGGCCTCGGCCACGCCCCCGGCAAGCGGCGCCCAGGCCGATTCGGCGGCCGCGACCACCACCCCGGCACAGCCCGCGCAACAGGCGGGCGCGTCGCAGCCGGCGCCGACACCGGCCGCCGGACCGGAGGCCACCGGACAGACTCAGGCCAGCGCGCCCCGGGCCGCTGAACAGGCCACCCCAGCCACCCAGCCCAAGGCCGCCGGACAACCCAAGGAAAGTGCCGCCGCGCAGGCGGACACGGCATCCCCGGCAGCGACCAAAGACGACATGCCGGCGCGCATCGCACGCCACAAGGCGGCCATCCAGGCCGAGGCGGCACGCCGGCAGCAGGCCCCGGCCGCGCAGAATCTCTCGCCCGCGACCCGGCGCTACCGGGAGCAGATGCACAAGCGTTTCGAGGCCTTCATGGCGCGGCGCGAGGCGCGTCAGCAGGCACAGGCCCGGCAGGCGGCACCGCGTCCGCTGCCGCAACGGCCGCCGGCGCCCCCGCGCGCCTATGCGCCACCCGCGCCGCAGGCCGCCCAGCCGGTCTGGCCGCAACCGCAACCCGCCTGGCCCCAGCCGGCCTGGCCCCCGCAACCGGCCTATCCGCCCTATCCGCCGGCCTACTGGTACTGAGCGCTGACGGCCCGGCTCAGGGCCGCAGTTCCACCAGGCGGCGGATGCGCGCCACATAGGCACGGGTTTCTGGCGGCGCAAAGGGGGCCACCTGCTTCCAGTGGCGCACCTTGCCCAGCTTTCTGAACGCGCGGCGATAGGCCCTGAGCATGCGTCCGTGCCCGGCGTTATAGCTTCCGAAGGTAAACTGCAGCCGATCACCGGTGTTGAGATCCTGCTTGGTGCGCCACTTCCGGTACAGCAGGCGGTCGTAGAAAATGGCCGCGGCGATATTCCAGCGCGGCTCGCTGATCTTGCGCAGCATCGGGTTCTTCTTGCGGATCTCGCGATAAGTTGCTGGCATAATCTGCATGATGCCGATCGCCCCCACCGGGCTGCGCGCCTTGGGGTTCAGGCCCGACTCCGCAATCCCCTGGGCCTTGAACCAGTGCCAGTCGATATGCGGCCCGAAATAATGCTTGGTGTATTTTCGAAAGAAACGATCGAAATCCCGCGGCCACTGCTTGTGGCTGACGTGCTTGTCCGCCCCGATGCCGGCCCAGGCCAGCACGGGGACCAGCAGCAGTGCCGGCCACCAGCGACGCGCGCGCATGGATTCAGTTCAGGCCCAGACCGATCACCAGCCCCATGGCGGTGCCGATGCCGATGAACATGCCCATGATCATCAGCCCCACGGCCTGGTTGCCCTGGGACAGCTGCTCGGGGATGGAGAAGTTGACGATATGACTGAATACCTTGCAGCCCAGCCACATGAACAGCAGGGTGAGAAAACCGCCCATGCAGGCATACAGGATATTCAGGATCACCGGATCAAGACCGTCGCTCATTGTGCCTCCGTTGTGTGTGGATGGAGAGACCGGCATCCTGTCCGCTCGGGATCCTGCAGCATAAGCGCAGCCCGGCCACCGCTCAAGCCCCGCACGCCGTCTTTGGCGCCCCCTCAGAAACCGCGTTCCCGGCGCACCCGCTCGTAGGCCTGGCGGATGGCGTGGGTCTTTTCCGCCGCCACCTTCATCATCTCCTCGGGCAGGCCCTTGGAGACCAGCTTGTCGGGGTGGTGCTGGCTGAGCAGGCGGCGGTAGGCCTTCTTCACCTCCGCGTCACTGGCGCCGGGGTCCACGCCCAGGATCTCGTAGGCCTGCGCCAGACTGGGCTCGCCGGTATCGGGGCGGCCGCGCCCGGCGCCGCCATCGGCATACTGTGAGCCGATCATGCGCTGCAGGCGGCGGTATTCGAACTCGGACACCCCCAGCAGGTGACAGACGCGCAGCAGCAGGGCGTCCTCGGCGCGGTCCAGACGGCCATCGGCATAGGCCGCCTGCAGCTGGATCTCGAGAAACATCTGCAGCAGGGTGGTGCGGCGGGCGCACTCGCGGCGGAACTGGGTGACCACCTCCTCGAGCGGGAAATCGGGCTTCTTGCCCTCCCGGAACAGGCGGATCGCGGTCTTGCGCATCTCGGGCGAGAGATCCATCTGCGCCATGATGGATTCGGCCAGGCGGATCTCCTCCGGCGAGACCCGGCCGTCGGCCTTGGCCACCGCGCCCATGACGCTGAAGGTGGCGGTGAAGAAGGCGGTCTGGACCCGCTCGCGGTCGCCCGGCGAGAAATCGTCCGCATCGAACCCGCCGTGCGCCAGGCCGCGCAGCCCCTTGTCGAAGTTATGACCCAGGGCCACCCCCAGGGTCGCCCCCAG
>JALVTT010000011.1 GCA_027024025.1 Sedimenticola sp. | reverse complement strand
TGTCCTCGGGCATCTCCATGCGCTCGGCCAGTTCCTCGGGGGTGGGTTCGCGGCCCATCTCCTGGATCATCTGGCGCGAGATGCGGTTGAGCTTGTTGATGGTCTCGATCATGTGCACCGGGATGCGAATGGTGCGCGCCTGGTCGGCGATCGAACGGGTGATCGCCTGGCGGATCCACCAGGTGGCGTAGGTCGAGAATTTGTAGCCGCGGCGGTATTCGAACTTGTCCACCGCCTTCATCAGGCCGATGTTGCCCTCCTGGATCAGGTCCAGGAACTGCAGGCCGCGGTTGGTGTACTTCTTGGCGATGGAGATCACCAGGCGCAGGTTGGCCTCGACCATCTCCTTCTTGGCGCGGCGCGCCTTGGCCTCGCCGATGGACATGCGGCGGTTGGTCTCCTTGATGTCGCTGATCTCGAGCATGCAGTTCTCGACGATCTCGGCCAGCTTGCGCTGGGCGCGCTGGATGTCGTCGGCGTGCGGCTTGAGCTGGGCCGCCCAGGCCTCCTTGCATTTGCACTGCTCGGCGACCCAGTCGAGATTGGTCTCGTTCTTGGGGAAGGAGGTGATGAACAGCTTGCGCGGCATGCCGGCCTCATTGACGCACAGCTCCAGGATGGTGCGTTCGTGTTCGCGCACCTGGTTGACCACGTTGCGCAGCATGCCGGTCAGTTCATTGAAGAGGGCCGGGGAGAGGCGGAACTCCATCAGCGCCTCGGCGCACTTTTCCGCGGCCTTGCGCGCCTTGTCGGTGTTGCCTTCCTTCTTCAGGACGCGAATCCAGGCCTTGTAGGCCTTTTCCAGGGACTTGCGCCGGCTCTCGACCTCTTCCAGGTCGATGCCGGTGTCCTCGGGCTCGTCGTCGCTCTTGACCTGCGGCACCGGCGGCTCGTCGCCCACGTCGGGCAGCTTGAAGCCGGCGATCACATCGGCCAGTTTGGCCTCTTCGTTGCTCACGTCCTTGAAGCGCTGCAGCAGGTGTTCGACGGCGGGCGGGAAGGTGGCGATGGCGTAGCCCACCTGGTTGAGGCCGTCCTCGATGCGCTTGGCGATGCGCAGCTCGCCCTCGCGGGTGAGCAGTTCCACGGTGCCCATCTCGCGCATGTACATGCGCACCGGGTCGGTGGTGCGGCCGAACTCGCTGTCCACGGAGGCCAGGGCCGCGGCGGCGGCCTCGGCGGCGTCGTCATCGGTGGAGACGGCGTTGTCGTTGAGGGTCGCTTCATCGGCCTCGGGGGGCGTCTCGTAGACGTTGATCCCCATGTCGTTGATGATGCGTACGATGTCCTCGATCTGTTCCGGATCCACCACCGAATCCGGGAGGTGATCGTTGACCTCGGCATAGGTCAGGAAGCCCTGTTCCTTGCCTTTGGCAATCAGGTCACGAATGCTGTTTTGTTGCCGTTGTTCCTGGTTCATGGTGCCCTCAGGATGTTGAACCGAGCCGCGCTTGTTGCGCGGGTCGAACAGAATCAGGCATTATAGTCGGCTAACAGCCTGTTTGCCAGCCGGTATCCGCCTTTCAGTTGGGCATCACGAACGCCGGTAAAGTTCCCTAAGTCGTTGTTTTTCTTCCTCCGACAGAGAGGAGGGCCGGCCTTTGTCCAGGAGGCTGGCGCGCTGGCGCGTGCGCTGGGTCTCGATCAGTTTTCGCAACACACCGCGGAACTGCTCGGCGGCGTCGTCCTCCACCGCCAGTTCGGCGACCGCCAGCTGGGCCAGAAAGCCGCGCAGTTTCGGGTCTTCGGTGGCCTCGACCAGCGCGGCGCTGTGGCTGCCGGGGTGGGCCCGGATGCGCTGGTACAGGTCCCGCAGCACCTCCATCCCGGGCTGTTCGATCTGTTCCCAGCCCTCCGGCAGCTCGGCCTCCGCGATCTCGGGATACTGCAGCAGCAGGGCCACGGCGCGGCGCACCGGCGGCATGGTGGCGGGTGAGCGGCCACGGGCGCGCCGGCTGACCGGGCGGGAGGGCTCGCGGGCCGCCTGTGGCAGGTCGACTTCCACGCCCACGCGCCGGGCCAGGGCCTGTTCCATCATGCGCCGGAAGGTGCCCGCGGGCAGGCGTCCGAGCAGCGGGCGGGCCAGCTCGGCCAGACGCGCGCGGCCGTCTATGGTCTGCATGTCGGTTTCCGACTCCAGGCGCGCGAACAGGAATTCCGACAGGGGCTGGGCGTGCTGCAGCTGCTCCAGAAAGGCCTGGCGGCCGATCTTGCGCACCAGGGTGTCGGGGTCCTCGCCCTCGGGCAGGAACAGGAAGCGCGCCTGGCGGCCGTCCTTCATCAGCGGCAGGGCGGTCTGCAGCGCCTTCCAGGCGGCGGCGCGCCCGGCCCGGTCGCCGTCGAAGCAGAACACCACCTCGTTGGCGGCCCGGTAGAGCTTGTTCAGGTGTTCCTCGGTGGTGGCCGTGCCCAGGGTGGCCACCGCGTTGCGGATGTCGAACTGTGCCAGGGCCACCACGTCCATATAGCCTTCCACCACCAGGATCTGCTCCAGCTGGCGATGGGCCTGGCGGGCCTCGTACAGGCCGTACAGTTCGCGGCCCTTGTGGAACACCGGGGTCTCGGGCGAGTTCAGGTACTTGGGTTTCCCGTCGCCCAGCAGGCGTCCGCCGAACCCGATCACGCGCCCGCGGCCGTCGCGGATGGGGAAGATGATGCGGTCACGCAGGCGGTCGTAGGTCCGGTCGCGCTCGCCCTGGCTGATGAGTCCGGCCTCGTCCAGGCGCTTGCGCGCCACCGGGTCGCGACCGAAGCGCTTGAGCACATTGTCCCAGCCCGGCGGGGCGAAGCCCAGGCCGAAGGTCTCGGCGACCGTCTCGCTCAGGCCGCGCTCATGCAGATAGGCCCGGGCGCGCGCCGATTGTGGATGTTGGCTCAGCTGCTCGCGGTACCAGCCGGCCACCTGTTCCAGCAGGGCGTAGATGGCGCGGTGGTCCGGGCCCTGCTCGAAGCTGATCTCACGCGGGATCTCCAGGCCCTGGGAGGCGGCCAGTTCCTCGATCGCCTCGGGGAAGCTGAGCCTTTCATAATCCATCAGAAAGCCGATCGCGGTGCCGTGCGCGCCGCAGCCGAAACAGTAGTAGAACTGCTTGGTCGGATTGACCTTGAAAGAGGGGGTCTTTTCGTTGTGGAAGGGGCAGCAGGCCTGGAAATCGCGTCCGGCCTTTTTCAGCGGCACGCGCCGGTTGATCACATCGACGATGTCGGTGCGATTGAGCAGGTCATCGATGAATTGCTGCGGGATCTTGCCGGCCATGCGAGGAGACTCTAGCAAGAAAGGGGTGGAAGCGGCGAGGATTCAGCCCAGTTTCTGCTTCACCAGGGCGGACACGGCGCCCATGTCGGCGCGCCCCTGTACCTGGGGCTTGACCTTGCCCATCACCTTGCCCATGTCCTTCATAGAGCTGGCGCCGGTCTCGGCGATGGCCTGTTCCACGATGGCCGCGATCTCGTCCTCGCCCAGGGCCTCGGGCAGATAGGTCTGGATGATCTCGACCTCGGCCTGCTCGGCGGAGGCCAGGTCGTCGCGGCCGGCGTCGCTGTACTGCTTGATGGAGTCGCGGCGCTGCTTGACCATCTTGTCCAGCACTGCCAGGACCTGCTCGTCGTTCAGCTCCACCCGCTCGTCCACCTCGCGCTGCTTGATCGCGGCCATGATGAGGCGGATGACGGCCAGGCGCGGCTTGTCGCCGGCCTTCATGGCCGCCTTCATGTCGTCCTGGATGCGCTGCTTGAGCATGGTCCGATGCGGGATCAGTACGGACGGTCGAAGCGGCGGTTTTCGCGGCTCAGCTTCTTCTGCCAGCGCTTGACGGCGGCAGCGGCCTTACGCTTGCGCTCCCAGGTCGGCTTTTCGTAGTACTCGCGGCGACGCACCTCGGCCAGGATGCCGGCCTTTTCGCAGGAGCGCTTGAAGCGGCGCATGGCGACTTCAAACGGTTCGTTCTCTTTTACACGGACGTTTGGCATTGCTTCCTCTGGGCCTGTGCCCTTTTGGCGTTAAACTGTCCCACCCGCCGGCCTGGAATCGGGGCCGGGGCGGAAAGGCGCAGAATTCTACTGCCAGATCGAAAGAATTGCAAAAGGTATGGGACTTGCGGGTACTGGGCATCGAGACATCGTGTGACGAGACCGGGGTGGCGCTGTACGCCGGCGATGGCGGACTGCTGGCGCACGCGGTGTACAGTCAGATCGCGCTGCACGCCGATTACGGCGGCGTGGTGCCGGAGCTGGCCTCGCGGGACCATGTGCGCAAGCTGGCGCCCATGGTCCGGCAGTTGCTGGACGAGGCCGGACTGGGCGCGGGCGATGTCCACGGGGTGGCCTATACCGCGGGCCCGGGTCTCGCCGGGGCCCTGCTGGTGGGGGCGGCCTTCGGGCGCTCCCTGGCCTGGGGCTGGGGCGTGCCGGCGCTGGGCGTGCACCACATGGAGGGGCATCTGCTGGCGCCCCTGCTGGAGGACGAGGCGCCGGGATTCCCCTTCGTGGCCCTGCTGGTCTCGGGCGGGCACACCCAGCTGGTCGAGGTGGCGGGCGTGGGCCGCTACCGGCTGCTGGGCGAGTCCATCGACGACGCCGCGGGCGAGGCCTTCGACAAGACCGCCAAGCTGCTCGGTCTGGGCTACCCCGGCGGGCCGGCCCTGGCGGCCCTGGCGGAGCAGGGTGATCCGGAGCGCTTCCGCTTCCCCCGGCCCATGACCGACCGGCCGGGGCTGGATTTCAGCTTTTCCGGGCTCAAGACCTATGCCCTGACCACCTGGCAGCAGGGCTGTGAGGCGGGGCAGGCGCCGGAGGCCCTGAAGGCGGATATCGCGCGGGCCTTCGAGGACGCGGTGGTCGATACCCTGCTGATCAAGTGCCGTCGCGCCCTGGATCAGACCGGCAGCCGCACCCTGGTGCTGGCCGGCGGGGTCAGCGCCAACCGGCGTCTGCGCGCGGCGGTGGACGCCATGATGGCGGAGCGCGGCGGGCGGGCCCATTATCCGCGGCCCGAGCTGTGCACCGACAACGGCGCCATGATCGCCTATGCCGGCTGGCAGCGTCTGCGCGCCGGGCAGCACGAGGGGCCGGGATTCGAGATCCATCCGCGCTGGCCCATGACCGCGCTGGCGCCGGTCTGAGCGGGCGCGGCCTCAGGTGCCGATGCGGCGCTCCGCCCCCGAGCGCAGTTTGCGGATGTTGTCGCGGTGCCGCCAGAACAGCAGCAGGCTCATCAGGATCTGCATGCCGACCAGTTCCGGCGCCGGCCACACCAGCCACACGATCAGCGGCGCCAGGGCCATGGAGACCAGCGCGGCCAGGGACGAGATCTTCACCACCCGGGCCATGAACAGCCATATCAGGGCCACGCCGCCGCCGATCATCCAGTGCAGGCCGAACTGGGTGCCGAGCGCGGTGGCCACGCCCTTGCCGCCCTTGAAGCCGAAGAACACCGGATACAGATGGCCGAGAAAGGCGGCCATGGCGGTGAGCGCGAACACCAGCGGACGGGCGTCCAGGTAATGGCAGGCCAGCACCGGCAGCAGGCCCTTGAGGCTGTCGCCCAGCAGGGTGACGGCGGCGGCCTTCTTGCCGCCGATGCGCAGCACATTGGTGGCGCCCGGGTTGTGCGAGCCCTGGCTGCGCGGGTCGGGCAGCCCCATCAGGCGGCACACGATGATGGCGCTGGAGACCGAGCCCAGCAGGTAGGCGAACAGGACGATCAGGTAGTCGGACATGGGGTTCTCCGGTGGTGTCGCGGCGCATTGTGAAAAGGCGGGCGGTTCGGGTCAAGAAACGGATGGTGTAGGATCCACGGGTATCCGAAAGCAGCGACCGGGAAGGGCATGGACATCGTTTATCTGCGCGATCTGCGCATCGACACCGTCATCGGCATCTACGACTGGGAGCGGCGCACCCGCCAGACCGTGATCCTCGATCTCGAGATGGGCACCGACATCTCGCGCGCCGCGGCCAGCGAGCGGATCGAGGATGCGCTGAACTACAAGGCGGTCGCCAAGCGCCTGATCGAGTTCGTGGGCGAGAGCCGTTTCCAGCTGGTCGAGACCCTGGCCGAGCGCTGCGCCGCCCTGATCATGGAGGAGTTCGACGTGCCCTGGCTGCGCCTGACCCTGAACAAGAAGGGCGCGGTGCGCGGGGCCAGCGATGTCGGGGTCATCATCGAGCGCGGGGCGCGGGGCTGATGGTCTGGGTCTGGGTCAGCGTGGGCAGCAATATCGAGCGCGAGCGTCATGTGCGCGCGGCCCTGGACGATCTGCGGGCCCGCTTCGGCCCGCTGCGGGTCTCGCCGGTGTACGAGACCCCCGCCGAGGGCTTCGAGGGCGATCCCTTCTACAACCTGGTGGCGGGCTTCGACACCTCGCTGGCGCCCGAGGCCCTGCATCCCGCGCTGCGCGCCATCGAGGATGCCCACGGACGCCAGCGCGGGGCCGAGAAGTTCAGCTCGCGGACCCTGGACATCGACGCCCTGACCTATGGCGACGCGGTCACCGACGCGGGCGGCAAGCACCTGCCGCGCGACGAGATCACCCGCTACGCCTTCGTGCTCAAGCCGCTGGCCGACGTGGCCGGCGAGCAGCTCCATCCCGAGCTGGGGCGCAGCTTCGGCGAGCTGTGGGAGGCCTACCGGCGCGCGCATCCGGTGGCGCTGCGCGAGGTGGCCTGGCCGCCGGCCTGATCACTGCTGCACGCTGCGCCCGCCGTCCACTGCCAGGATCTGCCCGGTCACATAGTCGGTGCCCGCCACCATGAACAGGATGGCCTGGGCGATCTCCTCCGCGCCCGCGGGCCGGCCCAGCGGGATGCGGCGCAGGATCTCCAGGCGGTCGGCGTCGTCGAAATAGTGCTCTGGCCACAGGGCCGCGCCCGGCGCCACCCCGTTGACCCGCACCTCGGGCGCCAGATCGCGCGCCAGGGCCTTGACCATCATGGCGTTGGCCGCCTTGGCCATGGAATAGACCGGGTGGTCGGCATTGGGCCGCTCGGCGTGGATGTCCACCAGATTGACGATGCAGCCGCGCCGGGCCCTGAGCGCCGGGGCCAGGGCCTGGCTGAGGAACAGCGGCGCGCGCGCATTGCTGGCGAACAGATCGTCCCACTGCGCCTGGGTGATGCTGCCGATCGGCGTGGGGTAGTAGCTGGAGGCGTTGTTCACCAGGATGTCCAGGTGCCCGCGCAGCGACACCGCGGCCTCGGCCAGCGGCGCGATGGCGTCCATGTCCGCCAGGTCGGCCCGCAGCAGATGGGCCGAGTCGGGACGCTGGGCGTTGAGTTCGTCCGCCAGCGCCTGCGCCTTTTGCGCCGAGCTGCGATAATGCAGGATCACCTCGCTGCCCGCGGCATGCAGATGGCGCGCGGTGGTGGCGCCGATGCGCGCGGCCGCGCCGGTGATCAGGGCGATCTTTCCGTCGAGCTGGTTGCGGTAGTCGAGCATGTGGCCGTTTCCTGACTTGAGTCGATGGCTGTACCCGGAGAATACGTGGCATTTCCCCCGCTGAACAGTGAACAGAAGGCCCTGCTCGAACGGGCGCGGGCGGTGATCGCCGAGGCGATCGACGGCGCCGGGGGCGCCATCCCCTTCGACCGCTACATGGAACTGGCCCTGTATACCCCGGGTGTCGGTTACTACGTGAACGGCAGTCAGAAGTTCGGGCGCCAGGGCGATTTCGTCACCGCGCCCGAGCTCAGCCCGCTGTTCGGGCAGTGTCTCGCCGCGCAGTGCGCCGAGGTCCTGGAGGCCACCGATGGCCGCATCCTGGAATTCGGTGCCGGCTCCGGGGCTCTGGCCGCGGACATCCTGGCGCGGCTGCAGGCCCTGGAGCGCCTGCCGGAGCGCTATCAGATCCTGGAGCTGAGCGCCGAGCTGGCGCAGCGCCAGCGCCAGACCCTGGAGGCGCGCGTGCCGGCGCTGCTCGACCGGGTGGAATGGCTGCAGCGCCTGCCGGAGCCGGGCTGGCGGGGCCTGATGCTGGGCAACGAGGTGCTGGACGCCATGCCGGTCAGCCGCTTCCGGCGCGAGGCCGAAGGCTGGTCCGAGTCCTGGATCACGCAGGACGCCGAAGGCGGCTTGCGTGAGATCTGGCGTCCGGCCGCTCCGGCCCTGGCCGGGGCGCTGCAGGCGCGCGCGGCGCGGCTGGGGGACTTCGCCCCGGGCTATGTCTCGGAGATCAATCTGCGTCTGCCGGGGTGGATGCGGGCCCTGGCCGGCGGCCTCGAACAGGGCGCGGTGCTGCTGATCGACTACGGCTATCCCGAGCGGGCCTATTACCATCCGGCGCGTGAGATGGGTACCCTGCTGTGCCACTACCGGCAGCGGGCGCATGGGGATTTTCTGGCCCTGCCCGGGCTGCAGGACATCACCGCGCATGTCGATTTCAGCGCGGTGGCCGAGGCCGGGGTGGAGGCCGGGCTGGAGCTGGCGGGTTATACCAGCCAGGCCCAGTTTCTGCTCGGCTGTGGCCTGGACGGGCTGCTAGCGGAACAGCAGGCGCGCGCCGGTGACGATCTGCTGTCGCTCATGAGCTCGGCCAAGCAGCTGATCCTGCCCGAGGCCATGGGCGAGCGCTTCCAGGTCATCGCCTTCACGCGCGGCGTGCCGCCGGCGCTGCGCGGTTTCAGTACGAGGGATCTGCGTGGCCTGTTGTAGATGGTTGTTGCCGCTGTGGCTGATGCTGGTGGCCGGGTGCCAGGTCCGCCCGGCCCCGGACGCCCCGCTCCAGCCCGGCCGGTTCCAGATCAACGATGTGGCCAAGAGCGATATCGACCTGGTGGCCGAGGTCACGGTGCGCCAGAGCCTGGGCTATCTGCGCGAGCTGGCGCTCAAGCTGTATCAGCGCAATCCCTCGCAGCTGCGACGCGGGGGTTACGCCGCGGATCGCAAGGCCGTGGTGGCGCGGCTCATGGGGGTGCCGGACCGGCACATGCGGGCGCAATGGCGGGGACGCACGGGCGGGCGTCTGATCGGCCTGGCGCTGGCGCCGGAATTCACCGGGGACCGGGTCGCGGCGCTGGTGTACGGCCTGCGCAGCATGCTGGCCGCGGCCTATGGCGGCGAGGGGCCCTTCTACCTGGCGCATGAATACGATCCGCAGAAGATCTACTACCTGGCGCGCAACTTCGAGATCGCGGCCTGGCGTCTGCGCCATGCCCGGGATGCGCAGGGCAGGCTGTTGCTGCTGAGTACCGGGATGGACGCGGGCGGCGCGATCAACGCCAGCTACGAACGCCTGGAGGGCAAGTTGATCGCGCTCCAGGACCACTTCGCCCGGGTGGTGGCCGACAGCAGCAACCGGCGCATTAAGAACGTGATCCAGGGGCTTGCCTCGGCGGTGTTCTTTCCGATCTGAGCCTCAGGCGGCGCGCCGGAAGCCCTCGCCGGGCGCGGGGTTGAGGATGCCCGCCAGATTGACCACCGCGTCGCAGCCGTCCAGTGCCGCCGCCAGCGCGTCCCGGTCGTGGGGGGCGGCCTCGCGCACCTCGGCGCTGAGCCGCAGCCCGGGGTGACGAAAGGCATGCCGGGTGATGACCCGGCAGCGGTAGCCGGCGTTGCGCAGGTGGTGGGTCAGGTGGCGGCCGACGAAGCCGGAGCCGCCGATCAGGGCGATATGCTGGTGCCTCATGGTGTCGGGTTCCTGGTTGCGGACGCCTGTCAGGGTGTGTGCCGGTCGGCGGGGCGGTAGCGCTTGAGGGTCAGGGTGCGGCCCTCGTCGTCGCGCAGCAGGATCTTATCATCGAAGATGCGGTGGTCGTAGCGCCGCTCCTCGCCGGAATTCACGGGACGCATCCACACATAGCGCGGGTCGGCGCGGATGTAGAGATCCTGGTGGCGGTCGCGGCTGAGATACAGGCGGGCCATGTTCCCCTTGACCAGGAGCAGGCCGCCGCTGTCGGTCTCCCAGGCGCCCTGCAGGCGCCGCAGAAAACGCTGCTGACTGTAGTAATAGGGCGGGACCGGCGGGTAGGGCCCCATGGGAGCATAGGGATATCCCAGGTAGCCAGCGCCGCCCGGCCATGCTGGAGTGCCCCATGCGGGCACGGCGGGGGCCGCCGGCCAGGCGTAGCCGGGCGGCAGCACCGGGACCACGGGCGCCAGCGGGGCGTAATAGCCCGGTGTGGTGTTGGCATTGCTCGCCTGGCCCAGGATGGCCAGCCCAGTGGCCATGCCGCGCAGCATGTCGGCGAAGGTGCTGCCGCTGCCGGCGGCCAGCGCCGGCTGCAGCCCGCACAGGGCGAGGCACAGGATCAGTCGGCCTGGAGATCGCATGTGATACCGATGGCTCATATAATCCGGTCCGGATGACGTGACACGGGCAAGGTGTTGGAAAACCGGCCTGTTCGGCATGTCACTAGTTTAGCAGGATGTTGAAACACCCTGTCCGGCCGGCGCCGTCCGGTGCCGGCGGAAGGTCCGAATCGTTCGGACCCTGGTTTTCGTTGCCTGGTGCCGGTGAAACTGGCAACCTGTGCCCGAATATCGAATAAAACGACACAATCAAGGGGCCAAGGACATGAACAGTAGTATCCCGGAGCGCCGGAGCGGCACCCGCGACATCGTAGACAAGCTGCTGGCCGAACGTCAGGAGGTTTTGGTGATGTTTTGTCGCCTGGCGGGCATGGAAAGTGAGGATAAGCACGACGGCGAGGAGCGGCTGCTGCAGCGCTTCTGTCAGATCCTGGTGGATTACTCGGCGTTTGCCCATTTTGAGATTTACGAGCGTATTGTGGATGGACGCGAAAGAAGAGAGAATGTCACACAAGTGGCCCAGAAGGTCTATCCTCGTATCGTGGAGGCCAGCGAGGCTGCGGTGGAATTCAATGACAAGTACGACGCTGGCGCTCATCCGCTAGATATGCGGGGGCTGAGCCAAGACCTCAATCACCTGGGCGAGGAGTTGGCCGTGCGCATAGAAATGGAAGACAGGATCATTGCAGCGCTCATGGGCAACTGATTGCAGAGCAGCACGGACTGACCGGCCGTCTCGGATGACCGGTCACGGGGGTGTTTTGTGAAACGCCTGCTCTCCCGCCTCAAGGCGCCGGAGTTCGAGCGCCGCTTCGTGACGGCCCGCATGGCGCGGCCGCCCTTCCACCGCCTGCGCCTGGAGCGTTTTCCCCGCGGTATCGACAGCACCCACATCGATGTGGCCCTGGATGGCGCCCTGGTGGATGCCGCCATGGTCCTGCTCAAGAACATCCTGCGCGATGATGTGCAGCACTGTTTCTGGCAGGAGCCAGTCAAGGCCCCGGCCCGGGACGCGGTAGAGGTGTTTCGACGCCTGTATGCCGATAACACCCGTCTGGTGCTGCGCCAGGCGAAGGCGCGGGCGCGGCCCGAGACCGCGCAGCTGTTCCAGCTGGCGGTGATGCGGCTGCTGCTGGTGGTGGTTGACCAGCAGATCGAGATCCTGCGCCAGGAGCTGGACGAGGCCCGCGCCCAGCCGGCGCGCCAGTACAGCGGCCAGAGCCTGGAGCTGCACGAAAAGATCGTGATCCTGGCGCGTAACGAGAAGTCCATCCGCTTCCGCGCGCTAAACGGCATGATGCGCATCCTGATGCGCCAGGAGGACGCCAATCTGCGCAAGACGCGCAAGACCATCATGGGCATCTCCTGGCCCATCTCGCGGCGCATGCTGGCCAATCCCATGCTGCAGCTGGGAGGGGTGGGATCGAATGAGGACTTCTTCCAGTTCTATCCGCATGTGCTGCGCAACGACGCGCATGCCGCGATCCTGGCGCGCAGCCTGTTCGAGGTCTTCTCGGACTGGTTGCCGGACGAGCTGAGCCTGAGCTCCGACGATTCTTCCTCGGAACTGACCGCCAACAGCCGGCGCGGCGAGGGCCTGTACGGGCACGCCGAGCTGGAGCGGCGCGCGGCCCTGCTGATCGAGCAGGGCGAGCTGGCGCAGGTCTTTCCCCATGAGTTCGATAACCCCGGGTCCGTGCTGGCCCTGCTGGGCGGCGATCAGGAGCCCTGGCCGCAGGCCGGGCCCTGGAAGGAGGATCTGTTCACCCGGGCGCAGCAGGAGCGGGTGCGCGACTGGATCGCTGCGGTGCGCGAGGCCGGCCTGCTGGCGCGGGTGCGCGCCTCTGGTCTGCTCAAGGCGGTGTACCCGACCCTGGGCATCCGCGGCGGGGTGGAGTGGGTGTATGACTACCTGTCCGGCGAGTCCTCCCGCAAGGATCTGGGCCGGCGCCTGCAGACCCTGCCCGGGGTCGAGGATGGACGCGCCCTGGTGCGGGTTATCGACGAGAAGGTGCAGGCCGCGACCGACCGGGGGCGGCACGCCGAGGAACGCATGATGGCGCGCTTCGCCGCCGATCTGGTTGCCCACCGCTTCGATCTCAAGCTGGCGGTGTGGGCCTACAACGGCATGAACAGCCTGCGCCTGCTGCATGACGAGCGCAAGATCTCCATGTCCGCGGCCAACGGTCTGCTGCAGGACTTCCGGCACAATGCCGAAGAGGGCGAGCAGACCGTCATCGGTCATGTCGTGCTCAAGGCCGATGTACGCGGTTCCACCGAGATCACGGCGCAGATGCGCGCCCGCAACCTCAATCCGGCGGCCTATTTCAGCCGCAATCTGTACGACCCCATCACCCGCCAGCTCAAGGCCTTCGGCGCGCAGAAGGTGTTCGTCGAGGGCGATGCCGTGATCCTGTCGCTGATGGAGTACGAGGGCCAGCCGCGCGCGCACCTGGCGGTGGCGCGGGCCTGTGGCCTGGCGCACCGTATCCTGCAGGTGGTCGAGGCCAAGAATGCCGAGAGCCGGGAGCTGGGGCTGCCGGAGCTGGGCCTGGGCATCGGCATCGCCTATTCCAACGAGGCCCCGACCTATCTCTACGACGAGGGCCACCAGATCATGATCTCGCCCGCGATCAACCGCGCCGACCGGCTCTCGTCCTGCCACTCGGGCCTACGCAAGGTCCTGGGCAACCGTCACGAGCGGCGGGTGGTGGTGGCCGCGCCCATGCAGGAGAGCGCGGGCAGCAAGAGCGACCATGACGGCCTGTTGCGTTACAACGTCAACGGCATCGAGCTCGAGGCGGCGGCCTTCTTCCAGTTAGGCTCGGAACTCAAACTTCAGCCTATCCGTCTTCCGGACCATGGTCATGGTGGCGCAGATCGCTACCATGTAGGCCGCTATCTCGATCTGCAGGGTAATAGCCACTGGCTGGTGATTCGTGAGTCTCCGATCCCTCTGTGGATGGGCGACCGCCTGCTCGAGGGTGATGCTTCCGGTAGGGTGTACTACGAAGTGATTGTAGATGAGGATGTTATTGCTTCTGCCAAGCGCCGCATGCGAGGGATTCTGCACGGAGTTAGGCCAGTTAGCTGACTGGATATGGTCTTCGATTTTGTCGGGCACAGCGGGCGTAATTCTGCCCCGTAACGGCATGGGCGCGTTATCGGTCCTCGGTAGGTATGGGCCTAACTGAGGGTTTTACATGATGGGCTCAGGTTGCATGGTTCCTGAATCCGTGATTCCAGACCCCAGGAAACCGCATTGTGCCACGCCGATCGGGTAGCGGCCGTTATCAGCGGCATACGATCGGGTTTTTATGTGGAAAGGTGGGGAAATCTGTGCTGTAGAAGTAC
>JALVTT010000010.1 GCA_027024025.1 Sedimenticola sp. | reverse complement strand
TACCAGGTCACCCGCGAGCACGGCATCCCCATCATCGGCCAGGGCGGGGTGGCCAGCGCGGAGGACGTGATCGAGTTCCTGCTCGCCGGGGCGACCGCGGTGGGCGTGGGCACGGCCCTGTTCTACTACCCCCTGATCCTGCCGAAGATCAACCAGGGCATCCTCGACTACCTCGACCGACACGGCCTGGAACGGGTCTCCCAGCTGACCGGGGCGCTGCGCCTGAACGCGCCGCGCCCGGCCTGCGGCTGCTGAGCCGCTCGCCGGGGCCCGGCGCGATTTGGCCCGCGTATTAGCAATGTGTTATATTCGCGGGGCGTCGCCAATCCCGGTGGCGCCTGTGCAACGACCTTCGGAGACTCGAGATGAGCGATGTAGAAGCACTGAAGGCCGAGAAGAACGCCCTGATCGAGGAAATGATCGAGCTTCAGAAGAAGTTCATCGATCGTGAACACGACGGTGGCATCTCCGGCAAGGACTACTACTACAGCCAGGAAGGCCTGCTGAAAGACTATCGCCAGGTGTACATGGAAAAGGCCATGCGCGTGGTGGAGCTTTCGCACCAGATCGTGGGCTCCCAGCCCTGATCGACCCCGGGCTGACGCCTAAAAAGACCCGCCTATGGCGGGTTTTTTCGTTTCCGGGGCCCGGAGACATTCAAGTTTCCGGCCGGCCGGCCGCTACCCCGGGCATGCCAAGCCGGAGGCCGAACATGCTCAATACCGTCTCACCTGTCAAACATCCTGATCCACAACAACTGGCCCGTTTCGAGACATTCGCCAGAATGGACTCCGCAACCATCCATCTGCTCGCGGATCAGCTGGAGGTTCAGACAGCCTCCAAGGGCCAACAACTGCTGGCAATGGGCGAAACCGATCCCACCCTGCTTTATCTGCTTTCGGGCAAACTGTTACTTGAAGCCGGAGACGGTGCGCGCAAGCTCATCCGCGCTGAGGACGATTCCGCGCGTCGCCCCATCGCACGACTGAGGCCCAGCCGTTACCGAATTATTTCGGCCAGCCTGGTCGAATATCTATTGGTGCCAGACACTCTACTCGAAACAAACCACCAAGCGAGCCCCGGGACTGACGCCAATGGCATTGCCCTATACGAGGTCAACGAGTTCGAGAACGAAGATCAACAAACAGCGGAAGACCGTCTGGCCTACAGGCTCTATGAGGATCTCAACAATAACCAGCTGCTGCTGCCCAGTCTGCCCGATGTGGCCATCCGCGTGGGTCAGGCCATCGATCATGAGCTGGCCGATGCCCGCCGGGTGGCGCGGGTGATCGAAAACGATCCGGTTATTGCCGCCAAGCTGATCAAGGTGGCCAACAGCGCTCGCTATGCGGGGCTTCACACCGTTGGAACCCTGACCGAGGCGGTCACCCGTATCGGCCTAGGCGCCACCCACAGCTTGGTGATCACCTTTGCCCTACGCGAGTTGTTCCGCTGCCACGCACCGCTGCTCTACGAGTCCATGCGTGACCTCTGGGAAAGGGCGCGCCGGGTAGCGGTCATCGCCCAAGTCCTGGCCCGCCTATGCGGTGGCCTAGATCCGGACGGCGCCCTGTTGGGTGGGCTGGTACACAATATCGGCGCGGTAGCGGCCATCAGCTACGCCAGTGATTTTCCCGAACTACACAAAGATCCAGCGGCATTGGCGGGCGCTGTTGAACGCATCCGAGGCCCATTGAGCGCCCTGATTCTCAGCCACTGGGATTTTCCACCCGAGCTGGTGGAGTCCTTGGCCGAAGATCCGGCCCTTCGCAACCACGAGGGTAGATATGATCTTGGCGATGTAGTCAGCGTGGCGCGCCTGGAGGCCGATCGGCATCAGGATGACGATCCACCGATTTCGCCCGCCTATGACAAGCTGGGCCTGGACCGGGAACAGATTGCGCATGCCCTGGATGAAGCCGATACCGAACTGGAAGAGATGCTCAGCCTATTGAATTGACCATGGCCCCCAAGTGACACATAATCCGCGCCGGCTTGGACCAAGGGGGTCCTGCTCGATCCGCGTTGGCCTCTTCAAATTATTGGGGATCCAAGTTGATGAAACCGATCTTCAATACTCTTCATAGACAGAACGGATATCGGGCAACACGGTATAGTGTCGGGATTTTCCCACAATCATTTTGTTATCTGGGGATACCTCGCAGCATGCCTTAAGGCTATAGTTTGATCCTGATCACATCTCATTAGCCGTAACTCAGCTAAGGAAGGATTATGTCAGCTACGGAACTCGCGCACCCAACTCCCGAAACCTTGAAACGGTTTCAATGTCTCAAGCTGCTCAGCCATAGCGACCGTCAAGCGCTCGCCGAGCGACTAGAGATCTACAACGCCCGACCGGGCGAGCAATTGTTGGACCTTGGCGCCACCGACGACAATACCCTTTATTTGCTGGAAGGCCGGCTGGAACTGCGTGCCGAAGACAATCATGTGCGTCTGATCGGTGCCAACGACAAGGCCGCGCGACGGCCCATCAGCCGCCTTCGGCCCTCACTGTATCGGGTCACCGCCAAGACACCGGTGAAATTCCTGCGAATTGATAACAGTCTGTTAAACGAATATACCCAATTTGAACCGAGCTCCTCGATCCTGGTTGAAGAAAGCTATCTCATGGACGATGGCTCATTCCTGACCTCTTCCGATTCAACGGAGCAACTCACCAGCCTCCTTCTCACGGATTTTGAACAGGCGCATCTGATGTTGCCTTCCCTGCCAGGGGTAGCCACCCGCGTTGGGGAATACGTGCTGGCGGCTGGGCACAACATCGAGAACATTGCGCGAGCGCTGATGTTGGACCCTGTGCTCACCGCCAAGATCTTAAAAGCCGCCAATTTGGATTTGCCCGATGCGCAGCGCGCCACTTCACTGAAAGAGGCCATCAGTCGTCTGGGTGTCGAAACGGTTGCCTCTGTGGTGGTTAAATGCACCTTCCGCGAAACCCTTCGCAAGGCACCGTCATTGATCTCCAATATGATGCGCGCCTGGTGGGAACGCAGCCTACGTATCTCGGCCATCGCCTATGTGTTGGCCCGGCTGAGCGAGCGCTTTGACCCCAACCTTGCGGCCCTGGCCGGGCTGCTGCATCAATTGGGCGAACCCGCCTTGCTCCACTACGCCCAGGGATTGGAGGAACCCCTTGATGAACGCTTACTGAAGGAGATTCTGAAAAGCAACTTGGCCGAGGTGACGCACCTGCTGGCCACGGATTACAAACTGGCGTCTGAGCTGCGGGAAGCCTTGGAACAGGCCTTTAATCCCTTGCGGGACCATGCTGGACCAGCAGACTACGCCGATATCCTGCTGGTCGCCGAACGCCACTCAGTAATTGGTCAAGGTCCAGACTCTGGTCCAGCCCTTGATCAGATGCCAGCCTTCAGAAAGCTGGGCCTGGGTTCGGCCTCGCCGCAATTCAGCCTTAAAGTCGTGCAAGCGGCGCGTCAGGCCATGGAGCAGGCTGGCGCCATGCTCAGACATCCTGCTCCCGCCGCCTGAGCCGCCGGGCCCCTGCCCTCACTCCGGGCGGATGTGCTCGATGTACTTGGCCACGTCCTCCAGTTCCAGGCGCACCGCCCCGGCCTGGACCGACAGCAGACGATCGCTGCCCCGTAGCCTGAGCGCGCAATGGGCCCGGCCCGCGCTCTCCAGCGGCACCGGCAGCATGTCGCGGTAGGTAAAGACATTCTCGCCCACATCCCCCCCGGCGCACTCGGCCGGCAGGTCCGCGAGCACCGCGTCGTCCTCCAGGCGGGCGTCCTCGAACACCAGCCAGCCGTTCTGCCACCAGCGGGTGCGCTCCACCGATCCGGTCATGGTCTTGATCAGATAGGCCGGCTCGAAGCGGATCCTGACCGTGTCGCCCTCGACCTCGACCCGGCTGATCTGCGAGCCGAGCAGCTCAATACTCGTGCTGTCCATCCTGTTCTCCGCGGTTTTGGGGCCCCGGATTATAAGCCTTCCCGCCCGGCCTTAACCCGCCTCGCGGTGGGGGCTGTCCAGCCCCAGCTCCTTGATCTTGCGGGTCAGGGTGTTGCGGCCCCAGCCGAGCAGGCGCGCGGCGTCCTGACGGCGGCCGCCGGTGTATTCCAGGGCCCGCTCTATGAGCACGGTCTCGAATTCGGGCAGGGCCTTGCCCAGCAGGTCGGTCTCGCCCTCGCGCAGGGCCTGACGGACCCAGGTGCCGAGCTGGGCGCGCCAGTCGCCGCCCGCGGTCGCCGCCTCGGCCGGGGCCGCCTTGCGCAGCTCGGCCGGCAGATCCTCGGGATGGATCTCGCGCCCGGAGCCCATCACGGTGAGCCAGCGCGCGGTGTTCTCCAGCTGGCGGACATTGCCGCGCCACTCGAATTCCTGCAGCTGGCGCACCGTCTCGGGCATCAGCTTCTTGACCTCGACCCCCAGCTCGTCGGCGGCGCGGCGCAGGAAATGCTCCATCAGCAGCGGGATGTCCTCCTTGCGCTCCCGCAGGGCGGGCAGGTGGATGCGGATCACGTTGAGGCGGTGGAACAGATCCTCGCGGAAGCGGCCTTCGCTGACCAGGCGCTCCAGATCCTGGTGGGTGGCGGCGATGATGCGCACGTCCACCCGCACCGGCTCGTGCCCGCCCACGCGGTAGAACTCGCCATCGGCCAGCACCCGCAGCAGGCGCGTCTGCAGCTCCGCCGGCATGTCGCCGATCTCGTCCAGGAACAGGGTGCCGCCGTGGGCCTGCTCGAAGCGGCCGATGCGCCGGCCCTGGGCCCCGGTGAAGGCCCCTTTTTCATGGCCGAACAGCTCGGATTCGAGCAGATCGTGCGGAATGGCGGCCATGTTCAGGGCGATGAAGGGGCCCTCGGCGCGCGGGCTGTGGCGGTGCAGGGCCTGGGCCACCAGCTCTTTGCCGGTGCCGGACTCGCCATTGATCAGGACCGTGATGTTGGAGGATCCCAGGCGGCCGATGGCGCGGAACACCTCCTGCATGGCCGGGGCCTCGCCGATGATCTCGTGCGCGCGCTCGACCGCCTGCCCGGTCTCGGCCTGTTTCTCACGCGCCACGCGGGTGGCGCGCCGCACCTGGTCCACCGCCTCGGCCACGTCGAAGGGCTTGGGCAGATACTCGAAGGCCCCGCTGTGGTAGGCGCTGACCGCGCTGTCCAGGTCGGAGTGGGCCGTCATGATGATCACCGGCACATCGGGGTACTCGGCGCGGATGCGCTCCAGCAGGGTGATGCCGTCCATGCCGGGCATGCGGATGTCGGACACGATGGCGTCCGGCGCCTCGTCGGCCAGGGCCTCCAGCACGCCATCGGCGCTGCTGAAGCTGCGCACCCGCATGCCGGCCTTCTGCAGGGCCTTTTCCAGGACCCAGCGGATGGAACGGTCGTCGTCGATGACCCATACAACGTTTTCTCTGTTCATCTTCCCTTGCTCGTGGATGCCGCCGGCCGCTGCTCCGGCAGCGGCAGCAGGATGGTGAAACGGGTGTCGCCCGGCTCGCTGTGGCATTCGATCAGTCCGCGGTGGCGGGTGATCAGCGACTGCGCGATCGACAGCCCCAGGCCCTGCCCCTGACCCGAGGTCACCATGGGCAGGAACAGGGTCTCGCGAAGCGCCTCGGGGATGCCCGGGCCGTTGTCCTGGATCTCGACCCGGGCCACCAGGCGGTGGCGCGCGTCGCCGATGGTGAAGTTGCGCGCGATCCGGGTACGCAGCCGGATCCGGGCGTCGGGCTGGCCGGCCAGGGCGTTCATGGCGTTGCGCACGATGTTCAGCATGGCCTGGATGAGCTGATCCATGTCGCCGACCAGCTCCGGGATACTGGGGTCGTAATCGCGAATGATGGTGACATTGTCGGCACCGTATTCGGCCAGGATCAGATTGCGCACCCGCTCCAGCACATGGTGCACATTGAGCGGCGCGTACTCGGGGCGGCGGTTCGGCCCCAGCATATTGTCCACCAGGGCCTTGAGGCGGTCGGCCTCGGCGATGATGATCCCGGTGTACTCCTCCAGCTCGGGATCCGACAACTCGGCCGCAAGCAGCTGGGCGGCGCCGCGCAGGCCGCCGAGGGGGTTCTTGATCTCGTGCGCCAGGCCGCGCAGCAGATCCTTGGTCGCGGCCTGCTGCGAGATCAGCTGGGTCTCGCGGTTGATGCGCAGCTGGCGATCGACCTGGGTCAGCTCCAGGATCACATCCGCCGGCTCCTCGCCGACATGGGTCAGGACGCAGTCGATGGTGATGATCTCGCGATCCGCGCGCACCAGGCTGGCGCCGCGCTTGCCGATCACCTGGCCCTCGCTGGCCTGCCGCACCAAGGCGCTGATGTCCTCGCTCTCGCACTGGATGAGCGGCTCGAGATGCTGCCCCAGGAGGTGGCGCGAGCTGACCCCCAGCAGGGCCTCGGCCATCTGGTTGATGTACACCACCCGCTGGTGCTCGTCGAATACCAGCACGCCGGTGGCGAGACTGTCCAGGATGCGGGTTTCGGGGCAGGGCATTGCGTTCATGACCCTCCGGGCAGCAATAATCGGGCCATTCCGAAAAGCCGGGCCGGACGCTGCCCCATCCCAATAAAGTCAATTACTTGGGGCAGATGCGCCTGGGTCTGCCCGGGTCCGGAATCGCGCGCCCGGACAGTATGCACCATTATGGTGCGTATTGCCCAGAGCGGATCAGGGACGGTAGTTTGGCTGGAACGCCGGGTTGAGGCCCTCGCTGGGCACGATGGGCGTGCTCACGGGTGCGGGTTTGGGGGCTTTCGGCGCGCGCCGGCTGACGCTATTGGCCGCCTTGGGCTTGTAGGCCCCGGACTGGTTCTTCTTCGGCTGGTAACGGGGCGCGAAGGGCCTGCCCTGCTGGCCGCCCGGGGGCTTGGCCGGTTCCACGGACTCCTTGTGCAGGGTGAAGTGGATGGCCGCGGCGTTGTCGATCACCCGCGCATTGGCGTCCACGATCTGGGCGCTGAGGGCATGGGTGCCGCGCTCGACTCCGGTGAGCACCGCGCTGGTGCTGGCCAGGGGCCGCCCGGCCGGGCTGCCGTCCACCCGCCACAGCACCAGATGCCCCTTCTGCAGGGCGGGCTCCAGATCCAGCTGCACCGGCACCTTGCCCTCGTTGCTGCGCACTGTGCCATTGTCGGCGGGCGACTGGATGCGCATCCGGGTATAGGCCGTGACGGCCTTCGCCTTGGGTCCGCCGGGGGCCGCGCGCCCACCGGGCACCGCCAGCGGCCGCGGCGCATAGTGGGAATACTCGGGCAGCTTGATCCGGTGCTGGCACTTGTCGGCCGGGACATCGGAATAGCTGACCTGGCCCTGGTCATCGATATGCTTGCAGATGACCGCGCCGGCCGGCGCGGCGGCCAGCAGGGCCAGGGGAAACAGCAGGCGGGTGATTCTGCTCATGCCCCGAGCATAGCATGGGCCGGAAGCCGCAACAAAAAACCGCGGCCCCGAGGGGACCGCGGTTCTGTTGGGCGTGAACGACGTCGCGCTTACAGGCTGTAGTACATGTCGAACTCGATCGGATGGGTGGTCATGCGCAGCTGGGTGACCTCCTCCATCTTCAGATCGATGTAGCCGTCGATCAGGTCGTTGGTGAACACGCCACCGGCGGTCAGGAACTCGCGATCCGCGTCCAGGGCCTCCAGGGCCTGATCCAGGCTGTGGCACACGGTCGGGATGTTCGCGGCCTCCTCGGGCGGCAGTTCGTACAGGTCCTTGTCCGCGGCGTCGCCGGGATGGATCTTGTTCTGGATGCCGTCCAGACCGGCCATCATCATGGCCGAGAAGGCCAGGTAGGGGTTGGCGGTCGGATCGGGGAAGCGCACCTCGATGCGGCGCGCCTTGGGGCTGGACACCCAGGGGATGCGGATCGAGGCGGAGCGGTTGCGTGCCGAGTAGGCCAGCATCACCGGGGCCTCGAAGCCGGGCACCAGACGCTTGTAGCTGTTGGTGGAGGCGTTGGTGAAGGCGTTCAGGGCGCGCGCGTGCTTGATGATGCCGCCGATGTAGTACAGTGCGGTCTCGGACAGGCCGCCGTACTGGTCACCGGCGAAGATGTTCTCGCCGTCCTTCGCCAGGGACTGGTGGACGTGCATGCCGGAGCCGTTGTCGCCGACGATGGGCTTGGGCATGAAGGTGGCGGTCTTGCCGTAGGCGTGGGCCACGTTGTGCACGCAGTACTTGAGGATCTGGTTCCAGTCGGCGCGCTTGACCAGGGTGTTGAACTGGGTGCCGATCTCGCACTGGCCGGCGGTGGCCACCTCGTGGTGGTGCACCTCGACGGTCACGCCCATCTCTTCCATGGCCTGGCACATGGCGGCGCGCAGATCATGCAGGGAATCGACCGGCGGGACCGGGAAGTAGCCGCCCTTGACGCCCGGACGGTGACCGATGTTGCCGTCCTCGTAGACCTTCTCGGAGTTCCATTCGGCCTCTTCGGAATCGACCTTGACCATGGAGCCGGACATGTCCACGCTCCAGCGCACGTCGTCGAGCACGAAGAACTCGGGCTCGGGGCCGAAGTAGGCGGTGTCGGCGATGCCGGTGGACTTCAGATAGGCCTCGGCGCGCTTGGCCACGGAGCGCGGATCACGCTCGTAGCCTTCCATGGTGGCCGGCTCGAGGATGTCGCAGCGCAGGTTGACGGTGGACTCGTCGGTGAACGGATCGAGCACGGCGGTCTCGGCCTCGGGCATGAGGATCATGTCCGACTCGTTGATGCCCTTCCAGCCGGCGATCGACGAACCGTCGAACATCTTGCCTTCCTCGAACAGGTCTTCGTCAACGGTGGACGCGGGCACGGTCACGTGCTGCTCTTTGCCACGGGTGTCAGTGAAACGGAAGTCAACCCACTTGACCTCGTTATCCTTGATCATCTTCAGGACGTCTTTACCGGCCATCTCGATTCTCCAAAAAAATTAACAGGGGCTGTCTCAGACAGCGGATTCAAATTCTTGTGAACGGCCGCGGGCCGTGCCGGGATACCCAAGGCAATCTGTGTGCCAGATGGGCGGCGCGGTGCGCGAACGCGGTTCACTTTTGAATAGCCGCCCGATTATGGCAGTTTTTTGCGGGAAATAGCGAGAATGTCATGCTAATAGCGCAATAAGGCGCTTTCCCGGTCCACCCGGCGCCCGCCCGTAGCGTGCACTGTTAACGTGCATTTTCGGCCCTGTGTGCACTATTGTGGTGCTTTCAACTGATACAGCACCCGTACCCGGCCGAATTCCGGCTCGTCCGCCAGGGCCGCCTGCAGGTGCTCGCGCAGGGTGGCGGCGTCCTCCGGGCTGGCGCAGCGGTCCAGGGTGAACTCCACGTCCACGTCGATCTTGCCCGAGAGGTAGTGCAGCACGATCTGGTGCGGATCCGCCAGATCGGGCCACAGCGTCTCCAGACGCGCCAGGGCCTGACTGCGCAGCGGCAGGTCGCGGCAGGGCGGGGCCTGCTCGTCGTCCTCGGGATCGATGTGCACGGTGACATCGTTGATTGCCTCCACCTCGGCCTTGAGACGCTCCTCCACCGCCTGGCTGATCATGTGGCCCTCGGACACCGACAGCCGCGGATCGACCTGCACATGCACGTCCGCCGCCGCCTGGTGGCCGTGCCGGCGGGTGCGCAGCATGTGCACCGAACGCACCCCGTCCACCGACAGGATCACCGCCTTGGCGTGCTGCACCTGCTCGGGGTCCAGGGCCTCGTCCACCAGCTCGCGCATCGCGCCCCAGCCCAGATCCCAGGCGATCTTGGCCACCATGATGCCCACGATCACCGCCGCCAGCGGATCCAGATAGGGCCAGCCCGCCATGGCGCCGATGATCCCCAGCAACACCACCACCGAGGAGATGGCGTCGCTGCGGTGATGCCAGGCGTTGGCGCGCAGCATCTCGGAACGGATGCGCCGCGCCACCACGATGGTGTACCAGTACAGGGCCTCCTTGGCCAGGATGGAGATCAACGCGGCGGCCACCGCCAGCATGCCCGGCACCGCGGTGGTTCCGGTGGCGGCGCGCTCGACCGCGTCCCAGACGATGCCCAGGGCCACCAGGCCGAGCAGAATGCCCAGGCCCAGGGTGGCCGCGGTCTCGAAGCGGCCGTGGCCATAGGGGTGCTCCTCGTCCGGGGCCTCGCTGGCGTGGCGCGCCGCGAACCAGACCAGGGCGTCCGAGGCCAGGTCCGACAGGGAATGGATGCCGTCGGCCACCAGCGCCGCCGAGTGGGCCGACCAGCCCACCAGCAGCTTGAGCACCGAGAGCAGCAGATTGACCACCGCGCCGACCAGGGTCACGCGTTGCGAGGCCTCGCCGCGGGCCTCCAGAAAGGCCTGGTGTTCGGCGGGGTTCATGCCGGCTCCCCCACGCGCACCACCACGATGTACTCCTCGCCCTGCCGGCGGGTCTCGAGCACCTCATGACCGTTGATCCGGCACCAGGCCGGGATGTCGTTCAGGGCCCCCGGGTCGGTGCACACCGCCTCCAGCTCCTCACCCGGTTGCAGCCCGGCGATCCGGTCCTGGACCCGGATCACGGGCATGGGGCACAACAGGCGATGGCAGTCGAGGATATGGCGGCTCATGCGCGGCTCCGGCGGGGCGGTGAGGGCCGATTATAGGCAGTCACGCCCCGCCGAGCGAGCTAACCCGTCTATGGAATTATTGCCAACATGGGGGTGACGGCCAGCAACCCGGCCCAGCAACATGAATCAAGGTCTAAGGAAATCAATACCGGCGTTTGAGGGCTAGACCACCAGCCAGGTCAGCGGCGGCGTCGCCGAAGCCCTTGACCAGATAGCTCTGCAGCTTCCAGTCGGCGTCCCACTTGATACTGTGGAACAGCATCAGGGTCCGGCGCGCGTCGCGGCCGCTGCGGGTGTTCTGGCGGTAGCCGGCGCTCAGGCCCAGCTTCTGGTCCCGGGCGAGCGGGAAGGAGATCCCGGCATGGGCCTGCCAGACATCGTGGTAATTGACCGTCGCGGTGTCGCCATATTTCTTGTAGCCCAGGGCGCCGAACAGGGTGCTTCGGCCCAGGCGGCCGAAGCCGCGCAGCTCCAGGATGTAGTCGCGCTCGCCCGTGCCCAGGCCCTTCTTGCGGCTGGCGGTGGGGAATTTCACCTTGCCGCGCAGGGACAGGCCGAGATGCCGCCAGTAGAACAGGCGCCGCTCCAGCGAGGCCACCAGGTCGCCGATACCCTCGCGGGTGCCGCCGGAGGCGATGCTCAAGGTACCATCCGGCAGGATGCCGCCACCTCGAATACGCAGCCAGGGCACGCTGGCCCCTATCACCCAAGATCCATATCGATAACGTACACCGAAGCTTATCGCCTCGATCTCGGTAGTGACCGACGTACCATAGGTGCCTGTGGAATAGTAAGCACCCACGCTGACACGGGTACTATCATGAGCCACGGTTATCTCAGGCCAGGCTGTCAGGAAGGTCAGGCCGAGAAAACAAAAAAATTGGTATAGGATGGAACCTTGGCGCATTAAACCACCGCTTCAGCTGCTATAAGCACTATAGCATTCACTACGGCGTTATTTTTCAAGCGCAGTTGGGAATATAGGCGAAACAGTTTGACTCCAAAAATTTAGTCGTCTCCATTTCCACCGTGGTCTGGTAACTCAGGGATGTCTGGCGCCTCTGGAATCTGGACCTCTTCGGGGATGTCGGCATGCTCGGGCTCAGCAAAACCCTCTGCGCCGGCCGGTACGTCCTGATCTTCCGAACCGACAATATCGTGTTCTGGCTGGTCCTCCAAGTGCCCCTCTTGGCGATCATTGGCCTGCCCCGACCAGTCCTCGATCTCGACCGGTTCGGGATGCCCCACCACCTCGTGCAGATCGTCCAAGGTCTGCTCGGCCAGGGTCTCGCCCACCGGCTCGTCGTCCTCGTAATCCACCACCAGGGTCACCAGTTCCCCGGGCTGGACCCCGACCGCTTGCGGCAGGCGCACCGGCGGCAGGCCGACCAGCTTCACGCGGTCGCCGTCGGCCTGCTCGACGACGCCCTGCACCACCGAGCGGCTGCCCCGCGGCAGACCGTTGTCGATCCCGCCCAGCGAGGGCGGCAGCCGGTCGACCGGATCCACCCGGGTGGCCTGCAGGCTGCCATCGGGCAGGCGCAGGCCGCTGACCAGGACCGGCTCGCCGGGATTCAACCGGTCGATGGAGGCGCCAAAGCCGCCCGCCGGCAGATGCACCGGGGTGCCGGCCACCTCGATCCGGCCAGCTGACCGGTCCACCTGCTCGATGCGGCCGGCCAGCTGGTGCACCACGTCGAGCCGCTGGGCCCGCAGCCCACCCGTACCCAGGCGGGCCTCGATGTCCACGATCTGACCCACCGCCAGGGCCGTGCCGGTGGCCGGACGGCCGTCCAGGCGCACCGGGGTGTCCCTGTCGTAATGGATCTCCAGGCCGTTGACACAGACGCTGGCAAAGCCGGTCACCATGCCGCGGATCACCAGGCGGCGCGGCGCGCCGGTGCCGCCCAGGCCCGCGGCGTGTCCGGTGCCGCCGAAACCGTCCCGGACCCCGGCCACGCGGTCGCCCGTTCCGCCGAACCCATCCCGGGTATGGCCGGTGCCGCCCAGGCCGCCGGCGCGTGCGTCCGCCACCCGGCCACCGGTGCCGCCGATACCACCCGGGGCGTGACCGGTGCCGCTCAGCCCTTCGTCCAGCGGCCGGCCGGTCCCGCCCAGGCCCTCGGAGATGGCGCTCAGCGCCGGGGTGGCGCAGGGATTGCCCGCGGCCAGCCCGGCCACCGGCAGCAGCCCGGCCAGGAGCAGGCCCAGGATCTTTTGGCGCCTATTCATGTTCATCGCGAGGCACCTCGCTATAGCAGTACAGGCCGACCACGACCGAGCGCCGGTCCGGGTCTTCCGGATCGTTGAGCCGCTTGGCGGTACGGTTGATCGTCTTGAGCAGGTCCATGCCCTGGCCGTCCACCAGGGCCTTCAGGCGCGGCAGCTCGGCGGCGGGGATGCTGTGGTATTGCACCAGGCGGTCGAAATACGGCGGCTCGGCCCCCTCGAGGTTGCGCACCCCGGCCATCAGATGGGCATAGCCGGCCTGTTCGAAGTAATAGAGTTTTTCCTGCTCGCCCTGCTTGGGCACGAAGGCCCCGGTCTGCAGATGCACCCGGCCGTCTTCCACCGCCACCACCTCCAGGCGCAGCAGCTCGTCCAGGATGGAGCGGGCCCGCACGTCGCCGTTGCTGACCGAGTCGGCCAGGGTCTCGAAGTCCGGGCCACCATCCGCGCCGCTGCGGGGCAGGGGGCGGGGGTTGCCCTCGGCGTCCAGCCAGCGGCTGTCGGTCATCCAGGCGTTGACCACCTGCATGCCCAGCGAGACCTGTTTGGGGACATTGGTCTTGTCCACCTCGATGCCGCGCAGGCGCTTGACGTCCTTGCGGTGGACCCCGGTCAGCACGCTGATGCGGCTGTCGGTGGTGCGCTTGCCCTCGACAGGGAAATCGCTGATGGCGACATCGACCAGGACCTGCTTGAGCAGCTCGACCACCGCGGGCAGGGTGATGCCATGCCGGATCAGCAGGCGCGCGACGGGGCGCAACACCTGGCGCAGGGCCGCGATCACGGCCTTGGGCATCTGTCCGACAGGATCGTTCATGCCCGAAGCATAGCAAACGTGGGAAATGTTTACAGTATCCAGTCGCGCGGGATCTCGTGCGCGGCCAGCGGCCGGACCG
>JALVTT010000009.1 GCA_027024025.1 Sedimenticola sp. | reverse complement strand
CAAGCGCCTGCAGATGTTCGTGCTGATCTCCAAGGTCACGCTGGAGGACGCCAGCACGGAACTGGCGGTCATCGAGCTGAGCGGCGACTGCGCCGCCGACCTGCTGCCGCTGGACCCGCCGACCGGGGACAACGCGGTCCGCGAGGGCGACGGCTTCACCCTGATCCGCATTCCCGGCGACCGCCCCCGCTTCCAGGTCATCGCCCCGCCGGAACTGATCCTGGCGCTGTGGGAGGAGGCCGCGCAGAGCGCCACCCCGACCGCCTTTTCCGCCTGGAAGCTGCTCGATATCCGAGCCGGCATTCCGAGTGTCTGGGAGGCCACCGTGGAGGCCTTCGTCCCGCAGATGGCCAACCTCCAGGCCGTGCAGGGCGTGAGTTTCACCAAGGGCTGCTACACCGGTCAGGAGATCGTGGCGCGCATGCAGTACCTGGGCAAGCTCAAGCGGCGCATGTACCGGGTGCGCGTGGACAGCGCGCAAGCGCCGCGTCCCGGCGACGAGCTGTACTCGCCACACAGCGCCTCCGGCCAGGGTGCCGGCAAGGTGGTGAGCGCCGCGCCCGCGCCCGAGGGCGGCCACGAGGCCCTGGTGGTGATCGAGATCGCCGCGGCCGAGAGCGGCGAGGTCCACCTGGGCGCGCCCGACGGACCGGCCCTGACATTCCTAGACCTGCCCTACGCCCTGGGCTGAGCACCACATCATTGCCCTTACGCGATCCTCCTTCCCATATCCGGGAGCGCCACCATCCTGGCCGGCGGAACGCCGGCGCTCCCAGGCCGCCCAGGGCCTGATCCATCAGAGCCGGGGAAATTGGCTGATTGGCTAAAGAATCCTTCGCCCGGTCCGCTAACAGGAATAACCTGACCGACAAGCGGACCGAACGCGATGCCCCAAACCTTCCCCATCCCACCCGATTTCGCGGCCCAGCTGGAGGCCGACATCGCCGCCAACCGGGTCGAGCTGCCCACCCCGCCGGAGGTCGCGCTGCAGGTGCGCGAGGCGGTGGACAGCGAGCACACCAATGCCGCGGAACTGGCGGCCATCATCTCGCGCGACCCGGCCCTGAGCACACGCCTGCTGCAGGTCGCCAACAGCCCGCTGTACCGCGGCCGCGTGCCCATCGAGAACGTACAGATGGCCATCACGCGCATGGGCCTCAAGCTGGTCAAGAACCTGGTGCTCAGCCTGGCCATGAAGCAGATATTCCAGGCCACCTCGTCCGACCTGGACGCAGCCTTCCGCAATCTCTGGTCCGAAAGCGTGGAGGTGGCGGCGATCGCGCGCCTGCTGTGCCTCAACATCGAGGGACTGGATCCCGAACTGGCCATGCTGGCGGGCCTGATCCACAACATCGGCGCCCTGCCGGTGCTCACCAAGCTGGATCACGAACTCGGCTACGACGCTGAACCGGCCCTGATCGGAAGATTACTGGCCGAACTGGCCCCGGGCCTGGGCAGCCGCATGCTGCGGGAATGGGATTTCGCCGAAGAGATCGCCGGGGTGCCCGAGGCCTGCGTACTGCTGAAACGCGAGGTGCCCGAGCCGGACTACGCCGACCTGGTCCTGGTGGCCCGCCTGCAACACCTGGCCACCGTGGGCCGCACCGACGCCGAGACCGACATGACCCGCTGGGAGGACTATTCCGCCTTCGAACGGGTGGGCCTGCATACCGAGGTGATCGTCCTCGAGGGCGAGGACACCAGCGGCCAGATTGCGGCCGTACGGGAGCTGCTGAGCGCCTGATTCGCTTTTGTCGCCCAACTCCCCTACCATGCGAGACGCGACAACACTCACAAGGACACCGGGGAGGTAAGACATGAAGATCGCACTCACACTGGCTCTAGGCCTGGGCCTGGGCCTGGGCGGCATCGGCCACGCGGACGGCTTTGGCGGCACCAGCGCAACCCTCTATTACCAACTGCCTTTCGGCGGCGCGGCCCGCCACCAGCCCAGCTATGGCCTGGCCCTGGTCAACCGGATCGGGCCCGGCAGCCTCGGCAACGCCATGCCGCTGCAGTAGCGCCTGATGGATTTCCGCTTCCAGGACCGGCAGCTGCAGAATGTGAAACTGAACGGGGTGACCCTGCTCAGCCGGGATCCCCAGACCCATCAGCTCAATGTGGGGGGCACCGAGATCTCCACAACCGGCATGATCGTGATCGGTGGGTTGGCGGCGGTCGGCATCCTGTGCGCGGCCGAGAAAATCATCTGCAAGAACAGCAGCGGCGCCACGCCCAACCCACCGCAGCCTGCTGCCGCGCTGTTCTGATATTTCGGGGCAGCCGCCCTGCCCCCTCAGGTCTCGGGACGCATGTGCGGGAACAGCAGCACATCCCGGATCGAGGGGGCGTTGGTGAACAGCATCACCAGACGGTCGATACCGATACCCTCGCCCGCGGTCGGCGGCAGGCCGTGCTCCAGGGCGCGGATGTAGTCGGCGTCGAAGTGCATGGCCTCGTCGTCGCCGGCCTCCTTTTCTTCCACCTGCTTGCGGAAGCGTTCCGCCTGGTCCTCGGGATCGTTCAGCTCGGAGAAACCGTTGGCGATCTCGCGCCCGCCCACGAAGAACTCGAAACGGTCGGTGACGAAGGGGTCCTCGTCATTGCGCCGCGCCAGGGGTGAGACCTCGGTGGGATAGGCGGTGATGAAGGTCGGGTCCATCAGCCGGTGCTCGACCGTCTTTTCGAAGATCTCGATCTGCACCTTGCCCAGGCCGTAGCCCGGCTTGATCTCGATGCCCAGGCGCTCGGCATGCGCGCGGGCCTTGTCCAGGTCCTCCAGATCGCCGGCGGGGATGTCGGGGTTGAAATGCAGGATGGACTCCTTGACCGTCATGCGCGCGAAGGGCCGGCCGAAGTCGTAGGTCTCGCCCTGGTACTCGATCCGGGTCTGTCCCAGCACGTCCTCGGCAATGCCGCGCAACAGGGCCTCAGTGCGGTCCATCAGATGATGGTAGTCCACATAGGCCTCATAGAACTCGATCATGGTGAATTCCGGATTGTGCCGGGTCGAGAGGCCCTCGTTGCGGAAGTTGCGGTTGATCTCGAACACCTTTTCGAAACCGCCCACCACCAGGCGCTTGAGATACAGCTCCGGGGCGATGCGCAGGAACAGCTCCATGTCCAGGGCATTGTGATGGGTGACAAAGGGCCGCGCCGTGGCCCCGCCGGGGATCACCTGCATCATCGGCGTTTCCACCTCCAGGAAACCGGCCTCCACGAAGTAGTTGCGGATGTAGTGGATGATCCGCGAGCGCAACTGGAAGGTACGGCGCGCCTCCTCGTTCACGATCAGATCCACATAGCGCTGGCGATAGCGCTGTTCCTGGTCGGCCAGGCCGTGCCATTTCTCCGGCAGCGGACGCAGCGCCTTGGTCAGCAGCTGGGCCTCGTCCAGATAGATGTACAGATCGCCCTTGCCGGACTTGTGGATGGGCCCCTCGCCACCGACGATATCGCCGATGTCCCAGGACTTGATCTGCTCCAGCAGCTCCGCCGGCAGCTTCTTGCGGTCCACATAGAACTGGATGCGCCCGGACATGTCCTGGATCACCAGGAAGGGACCGCGCTTGGCCATGATACGCCCGGCCACCCGCGCGCGCTGCCCGAGAGATTCCAGTTCCTCCTTGGACTTGTCGCCATAGCGGGCCTGCAGCTCGGCCGCCAGGGCATCGCGCCGGAAGTGATTGGGAAAGGCCTGGCCGCGCTCACGCAGGGCCTTGAGCTTCTCGCGCCGCTGCGCGATGAGTTTGTTTTCGTCTTGCTGCTGTTCAGTCATCGTTTTTTAACCACAAAGGGCACAAAGAACACAAAGCTCAGGGTGCTGCTTACTCACAGGAACGGATTGCATTCATCCCCTTCGTGCCCTTTGTGTTCTTCGTGGTGAAAGTTTCAAAGCCCGCTCTTGAGACTGGCCTCGATGAACATGTCCAGGCCGCCGTCGAGCACGGCCTGGGTGTTGCCGGTCTCGACCCCGGTACGCAGATCCTTGATGCGCGACTGGTCGAGCACATAGGACCGGATCTGGCTGCCCCAGCCGATGTCGGACTTGGTCTCCTCCAGCGCCTGGGCGCTCTCGTTGCGCTTCTGGATCTCCAGCTCGTACAGCTTGGCCTTGAGCTGTTTCCAGGCCTGGTCGCGGTTCTTGTGCTGGGAACGGTCGTTCTGGCACTGCACCACGATCCCGGTGGGCAGGTGGGTCAGGCGGACCGCGGAATCGGTCTTGTTGACGTGCTGGCCACCGGCGCCCGAGGCACGGTAGGTGTCGGTGCGCACGTCCGCCGGGTTGATGTCGATCTCGATCGAATCGTCGATCTCCGGCGATACGAACACCGCGGCAAAAGAGGTATGGCGGCGGTTGCCCGAATCGAACGGCGACTTGCGCACCAGGCGGTGCACCCCGGTCTCGGTGCGCAGCCAGCCATAGGCGTATTCGCCCTCGAAACGGATGGTGGCCGATTTGATGCCCGCCACCTCGCCCGGCGAGACCTCCATCAGCTCGGTCTTGAAGCCGTGCGCCTCGCCCCAGCGCAGGTACATGCGCAGCAGCATCTCGGCCCAGTCCTGGGCCTCGGTGCCGCCGGAACCGGCCTGGATGTCCAGGAAGGCGTTGTTGGCGTCCATCTCCCCGGAGAACATGCGCCGGAATTCCAGCTCGCCCACCCGGCGCTCGGAGTCCCGCACATCGGCGGCCACCGCGTCCACGGTTTCGGCGTCGTCCTCCTCCACCGCCATCTCCAGCAGATCGGCGGCGTCGTCCAGGCCGGCGCTCAACTCATCGATATTGTGGACCACGCCCTCGAGCAGAGCGCGCTCCTTGCCCAGGGCCTGGGCGCGCTCGGGGTCGTTCCAGACATCGGGATCCTCCAGCTCGCCCAGCACTTCCTCCAGGCGTTCCTTCTTCTCCTCGTAGTCAAAGATACCCCCTCAGGGCCTGCAGGCGCCCTCGTAGGTCGGCAATCGAATTCTTGATGGGGTTGATATCCTGCATCGCGCACCTCGAAAAACAAGGCGCGGATTCTACCGCAAATCGCGGCGCGCCGGGACTACCTGTCGGAACCTTAGTTCGCGGACAACTTCTGTCAATCCAATTCTAAAATGTCCCCTTTTTATTTCAGGAGGGGCGATGACGGAGGAGAGCATTACGATGACACAGAAGGCGGTGGACCGGCTGGGAGTGATTCAGTAGGTTGTCGACCGGCAGTTACGGTAGAAAGGGGCAGCCCGGCTGTTGGGCCTGAGCGTGCGGCAGATCACGAAGTAGAGCAGATGAGCCGCCTTGCTCTCGAGCCAAGAATAACCGCTCCCGGCTCCGAGGGATATGATCACATGGGACCTGACACCTAACCAAGAACCCAATCATCCTGTGATCACCTAGCTATAGCACATCGTTATCTACATATACGGATTTCACCGTCCAACCCAACTCCCAAATTATTATCCATTACTTTATGGCCTTCTGTGATTGCACCATCAAGTCACCTCAATAGCCCCAATCCTCATGCCCCAGCGGCGAGCTGTTCAGCTCGTCACGGCGCAGGCGCCATGAGGGCAGAAAGCGATCCATCAGCCCACGGAAGCGGTCGTTGTGGTGCCGTTCCAGCAGGTGCACCATCTCGTGCACCAGGATGTATTCCAGGCAACGCGGGGGCTTCTTGGCCAGTTCCAGGTTGAGCCAGATGCGCCGTGCGACCGGGTTGCAGCTCCCCCACCGGGTTTTCATCTTCTTGACGCCCCAGTGGGCCACCTGGACGCCGATGACGGGCTGCCATTGTTCGATCAGCGGGGGGATGCGTTGTTTGAGTTCCTGGCGGTAAAAGTCCTCCAGCAGACGCCGCCGACGGGCCGTGTCGGCCCAGGGACGGACGCACATGACCAGGCGCGAGCGGCCCTTGCGTTGCACCCGATAGGGGCCGTTGTGCTCGATGACCTCCAGGCGGTAGCGCCGCCCCCACAGGTAGTGGCTCTCGCCGGTGACCATCTCGCGGGCCGATTCCCGCGGCTGTTCGGCAAAGCGGGCCTGCTGGCGGCGTATCCAACCCAGGCGGGAGACGACGGCCAGGCGCACCGCCTCGTCGTCCATGCGCTCCGGCACCGCGACGCGCACCCGGCCTGCGGGCGGATAGACGCCCAGGTGGAGGTTTTTGATGGGCTTGCGCACCACCTCGACCGGGATGCCGCTCACCTCGATGAAGTGGCGCTCAGTACGCATCCTGGTTCTTCACCACCTCGAAAATGAGCGCGACCAACTCGTCATGCGGCCCGATCACCTCCGCGATGGCGTTGTGTACCTCCCGCTCCTTGAATCGGTTGCCACGCCAATCGGCCTTCTTGGTGTTGCGCACCACCTCGTCGATGGCCCAGGCGAGATGTTCCGCCAGGTCCGGGCTATCGGCCACCATCCGAGTCTCGCTGGCGATGGCCTCGAGTTCGGGCCTGTCCTTGAGGTTGTCGTACAGGGCGCGCCGCGCGGGACTGTTGATACTGGGTGGGTAGTGGGATGATCCGGCCGGGTTTTTGACCTTCTCCGACAGCTCCACCAAGCGCTTGAGATATTCCTCATACGCGAGCGCCTGTTGCCGGCGTTCCTCGATCAACGCATCCAGCAGCTCGGACATCCGCTCGTAGTACCTGGGATTGACGGGCTGCTCGTCGATGATGAGCTTGCGCAGGTTGTTCTCGATGGCCTCCGCCACGGCATCCTGATCTTCGCGCAAGCCCTTCGGCAGCTTTTCCACCGCCGCCTCGGGACCCTGTTGCACGATCAGATCCACCAGGCCCAGCTCGTCGAAGGCGGACAGCACGCGGCTCTCCTCAGCCTGGATGTAGGTATCGAGCAGGTGGCGCATGGCCGGCTCGTACACCTTCATGTCCAGGTAGTCGCCGCTGGCCAGCTTCAGCTCCTCGCGGACCTGTTCATAGTGACGAACCTCCTGGCGCAACCGTTCGATGTCCGCGTCACTGTAACTCGCCTCGGGCAGCTCATTGGCCAGGTTGGCGAAGGCGCGGAGCAGCGCTGCCACTGCCTTGTACAGCGCGATGCGCTTGGGTTCGTTGTCTTTGAGGGCCTCCTTGTCGGCAGTATCGGCGGCGCAGAAGTAGTGCAGATAGGCCTTGGTATCCTTCGGTGGCGCGACCGGCTCGCATAGGGCGCGCACCTGTTCCAGCGCATCTTCGAGGCGTTCCCTGCCCTTCTCCAGCCGGTCCTCCAGCAGGCCCGCCACATCGGCCTTGTCGTACCCGCTCAGCGCCTCGCCGGTGTAGTCCTGGATCGCCCCCTCCAGCGATTTGAACAGATCCTTGTAGTCGATGATGTAGCCGTATTCCTTGTCTTCGGTGTGCAGCCGGTTGACCCGGCAGATGGCCTGGAACAGGCCGTGGTCGCGCATCTGCTTGTCGATGTAGAGATAGGTGGCGGGCGGGGCATCGAAGCCGGTGAGCAGCTTGTCCACCACGATCAGCAGCTTCATCTGTCCCGGTTCCTTGATGAACTTCTCCTTGACCTGCTGCTCGAACTCGTCGACGCGATACATGGCCTTTTCTTCGTCCTGCTCGAACCAGTCGGCCAGCATTTTGCGGTAGATCTCATACTGGCGCAGGCGCTCGGTCATGCCCTCGCCGCTCTCCTCCCCCTTGATGTCGGCCGGCGACGGCTTGTAACTGGTGACGATGGCGCATTTGCCGGCCAGCGGCGTCCTGCTGAACAGCTCGTAGAGCTTGCAGGCCTGGTAGATGCTGCTGGAGACCAGCATGGCGTTGCCCCGCCCGCTCATGAGGCGGTCGCGGGTCTCCATGTCGAACAGGATGTCGGCGACGATCTTCTCCAGACGCGACTGGGAGCTGAGCACTTTCTGCAGGGTGCCCCATTTCTGCTTGAGCTGGAACCGCGCCAGATCCGACAGGCCGCGCGTCTTGGCCTCGAACCACTGATCCACCTTGTCCGGGGCGATCAGCACCTGGTCGATGTCCCGCGCCTCGTAGCGCAGGTCCAGCACCACCCCGTCGCGCACCGCCTCGTCGAACTTGTAGGTGTGGATATAGGGGCCGAACACCTCGATGCTCTTCTGCTTGTCGGCCTTGAGCAGCGGCGTGCCCGTGAAACCGATGAATAGGGCATCGGGCAGGATCTTCTTCATTGCCTGGTGCAGCTTGCCCGACTGTGTGCGGTGGCACTCGTCCACGAACACGAACAGCTCGCCCCTGGCGGAGAAGTCCTTCGGCAGGCTCTTTTCCAGCTCGTCGATGAAGTCGTCGGTGGCGGCATCCTCGCTGCGCCCGAACTTGTGTACCAGCGAGCACATCAGCCAGTGGTCGGTGGCATTGAGCTGGGCGATGAGGTCCGCGCCGCTTCGGGTGCGGTAGATGTCTTCGTTGACGCCCAGATAGACGCTCTCGATCTGCTCGTCCAGCTCGGTGCGGTCGGTGACCACCAGCACCCGGGCGTTCTCCACATGCTCGCGGATCCACTTGGTCAGCCAGACCATGGTCAGCGACTTGCCCGAGCCCTGGGTGTGCCAGATGATGCCGCCCTCGCGGGTGCCAATCCGCGCCTGCGCCGCCTTCACGCCGAAATACTGGTTGTGGCGCGGCAGCTTCTTGATGCCGGCATCGAAGACGACGAAGTCGTGGATGATCTCCAGAAAACGGGGCTTGCTGCAGAGCTGGCGCAGGTGGGTATCCAGCAGGGTACCCGGCTCGGGCTCCGGCGCGCCCTCCTCTTTCCAGGCCAGGTAATACTTCTCCGGCGTCTCGATGGCGCCGTAGCGCAGACCCTCGGTGTCGTTGCCCGCCATCACGAATTGCTGGGTGGTGAAGAAGGCGCGGATGAAGGCCTTCTTCTGGTTGTCCAGGTTCTGGCGGATCCCCTCGCTCACCGCTACCGTCGAGCGCTTCAGCTCCAGCACGCCCAGGGCGATGCCGTTCACATAGAGCACGATGTCCGGGCGCTTGGTGTGCTCGCCAGTGAGGGTCACTTCCTCGGCGATGGCGAAGTCGTTGGCCTCCGGGTCGGCCCAGTCGATGAGCCAGATGGTCTGGAACCGCTCGCCCGCGCCCTCCTTCACCTTCACGCCATAGCGCAACAGCTCATAGACCGCCTTGTTGGCATCGTAGAGGCGCCTGCCCTCGCCCAACGCCGCCGCCTTGCCGAGCTGGTGCAGCGCGCGGGTGATCAGGCTGTCGGCATAGCCGCGCCGCTTCAGCCAATCGCGCAGCAGGCCCTCCTCGATGTTGCGGTTGTTCTCGCGGTCGATCCAGTTGCCGAGATATTCGTAGCCCAGTTCCTGATGGAAGAGCCGGATCACCCGGGCCTGGGTCTTGCGCTCCTTTTGGCCGACGCTGCTCATGGATCATGCTCCTGATTCTGGTGTGCGGGAGTCTCGCGCACATGATGGGTTTCGCTTCGCTCAACCCATCCTACAGATTACCTCGTGGTTGCGTAGGATGGGTTGAGCGAAGCGAAACCCATCATCCATCACTCCCCAAACTCCCCAACCACTTCAACATTCCCACCCCAATTCGCCGCATAGACCCCTTGCCGAACATACCGGCCAAAGGTGGAAAACGGCCAATCCGCCACCCGGTGAACATAACCATGCTTGAGGGGATTGATATGAATGTAATCCATGTGGCGTCGAAAATCCTCTTCATCCCGGATCCGATGCTCCCAGAAACGCCGTTGCCACAGACCCCGCTCGCCTTTCCGGGCGCGACTGGGCGAGATCGCCTCGCGGCGGGGCAATCCCCGGCTGAAATGGGACTTGATCAATCGCCAACGGGTCGAGAAATCGTGGTCGCCTTCGGGCAATGTCCACAACGCATGCATGTGATCGGGCAACACCACCCAGGCGTCGACATGAAATGGCCAGTCCGCTCGGACGCGACGCACCGCCGCGCGCAAACGGTCGATCTCCCGAACCAGCAAATCCGATCGCCGATCGGCAATGGCCACCGTAAAAAACCACGTTGCCCCCCGAGTACGATCCCGCCGGTAGTTCGTCATGCGAATATTTCCACTCCCTTTCGTTATGGTTTTGATGGGTTTCGCTGCGCTCAACCCATCCTACGCCGCTGATGGAAGAGCCGGATCACCCGGGCCTGGGTCTGGCGTTCCTTCTGGCCGACGGCGCTCACGCAGGCATCCCCTCATCCGAATCCGCGGGGGCCTCGGTCTCCTCGTCGGTGAACAGGCGAATGTAGGGCGCATAGCGAAAGCGCCGGTTGCGCGCTTGGCCGGTGATCTCCTCCAGCAAGCCGACCCCTTCCAGCCGTTTTACCAACTGGTTGGCAGCTGCATAGGTAGTGCCAGTGATGCCCTCCACATCCTTTACGGAGACGATGGGCCGCTCGAACAGCGTCTCCAGCACCCGATGGCCGTTTCCCGCTGCATATCCCATGTTCTCGGCAATGACGCTGCGATGCTCTTCGCGCATCTGCAGGATGCGCCGGGCCGTTTCGGTGGCCTGCTCGCTAACCTCGGTCACGCCTCGGAGGAAAAAGGTCAACCAACCTTCCCAGTCCCCACTATCACGCACCGCCTGCAGGTGGTCGTAATAGGTCTGCCGGTGGCGCTTGAAATAATAAGAGAGATAGAGCACCGGTTTGTGCAAAATATCCTGGCTGCGCAGCAAGAACGTGATGAGCAGGCGGCCCACGCGGCCGTTGCCGTCCAGAAAAGGATGGATGGTTTCGAACTGGGCATGGACCAGCCCAATTTTGATCAATGCGGGCAGGTCATCCTGCTGGTGCAGAAAGCGCTCCAGGTCCGAGAGCAGTTCCGGCGCCATCTCGGGCGGGGGCGGGACGAAGCTCGCATCGTTCAGAGTGCAACCCGCCGGTCCAATCCAGTTCTGGCTGGTGCGAAGCTCACCCGGCGCCAGGCGCCCGCCCCGTACTCCACGTAGCAGATGCTCGTGGATCTCGCGGATCAGACGCACCGATACCGGCAGTTCCCGCAGACGCTCCAGGCCATAGCGCATGGCATCGATGTAATTAAGGACCTCTCGCACGTCGCTCGGACGCTCTCGGTCGAAAAGCCGCGCCTCGGCTGCCAGTACGTCTTGCAGGGAGCTCTGGGTTCCTTCGATTTGACTGGATAGCACCGCCTCCTTGCGCACATACATGAAGACGAACAGGTCTGGGTTGGGCAGAGTCAACACCGACCCGTCCAGCCGCCCCAAGGCCCGATCGGCGCGGGATAGCAAATCCTGTAGGCCCGCCATGGCCACCGGCGGCTCTGGGGGTAAAGGCGCGGGGATGAAGGCCCGGTAGCCGGAGGATTGGCGGATATACCGTCCAGAGCGGGGAATCGTCTGCTCCATGGTGAAGGCCGGCTTTTCTATGGAGTTCAAAACAGGCCTTATTATAGTCTGGCTTTAATATAAAACCAGTGCTCGCCTATGTTAAAGCCCGCCTTACCTATGAGAGGATAGGTTGAGCAGATCCTTGATGGGTTTCGCTGCGCTCAACCCATCCTACGAATGGCCACGTGGTGTAGGATGGGTTGAGCGAAGCGAAACCCATCAAAACAAACTCATGCCGCCTTACCCTGATCATCCAGCAGATTCATGATCAGCCGAATCAGCACCTCCTTCTGTTTCGGGTCAGATTCCGCCACCAGCAGGGTCAGCGCCGCCAGCCCGGTATCGTTGACGACGGGCTGTCCGTCCGCATCGAACAGCCTGCCGTTACGGTTCAGAAAATCGACAAACAAAAAGGCCGCGCTACGCTTGTTACCATCGGCAAAGGGATGATTCTTGACCACAAAATAGAGCAGATGCGCCGCCTTGCTCTCGATGGTGGGATAGGCCGGTTCGCCGAAGACGCTCTGCTCCAGATTGCCGAAGATCCCCGCCAGACCATCATCCCGTGGACGGGCGAACAGTTCCGTGGCCTCGCCGCGCGCCATCAGCTCCTGCTTGAGTCGGGCCAGGTCAGCCATGGCCGCCTCCGGTGACGGCAGTTTTCCGCCCTTGTGGCCCGCAGGCTCTTCCAGCAGACCCTCGTCGTAACGCTGCAGCCACAAAAAGGTCTGGGTATAGCGGCCGATGATCTCCACCAGCCCGCGCCCCGCATCGGTATCCAGCGCCGGAGAACGAGCGGCTTTCCTCACCAGTTTCAGCGCCTGCTCCAGCTCCCGGGCGTTCTGCTCCAGCCGCTGGCGGTTGATCGCATAGCCTTTGACGAGGTAGTCGCGCAGGCGCTGGGTGGCCCAACGGCGAAACCGAACGCCCTGTCTCGAGTTCACCCGGTAGCCGACGGAAATAATGGCATCCAGGTCATAGTGTTTCAGTCGGCGCCGAACCTCCCGCTTGCCCTCTTGGCGAACCACTAAGAATTCCTTAGTAGTTGAAGATTCTTCCAACTCCTTGTCTCTAAAGATGTTTTTCAGGTGCATCAGCACGTTTTCAGGCGTCGTATCGAACAGTTCCGCCATCTGCCGCTGCGTCAGCCACACGGTTTCCTGTTCCAGGCGTACATCGATGCGGTGGTCTTCGGTCTCATAGATCAGAATGTCGTTTGCCTGGTTTTCCATCAGGCGGCTTCCTTGCTATTCGGATTCACCAGCCGCACCCGGCCGGTGAGGAGTTGCTGCATCATGCCCTGCTTGATGGCGCGGGTCTTGTCGCGGCGGGCTTCAAGGGAGGCGATTTCGGCGTCCATGTCGGAGAGGGCTTGGGCGATGGCGGTTTGTTCTTCGACAGTGGGAAGGTTAAGCACAATATCAGACAAAGCCCGTGCGCTAATATGAACAACAGCATCACCTTGACCACGGGCGGCCTTCTGGCGAGCAATACCAGGCACATTGAGCGCATATCCAAGATATACAGAATCAATATCGTTGGTCGGCCTTAGAATCACAATATCGCCGCCCGCGTATGCCTCGAAATCATCCAAAAAGGATGCGCATTTACCAATTTCTTCCTTCGTCTCGCCGGAACCCGCAAAAAGAACATCACCTTTTCTTATCTTAACCGCCTTTTCAGCAACTTCCCGCGAAATCCACGACGAAAACGTCCTGATAACATCATTGTGGACTGTATAAAGTTCTCCATATCGTACACATGGGATGGCCCCAGATTGGGCCTCCTCCCGGTTGACATTACTCCCTTTGAGAAATACTCCCAATTCCCCCAACTGCTTCGTGTCCCACTCGCCGCTGAAGCCTGGCAGGCGGGTTTTGCCGGTGAGGAGTTGCTGCATGGCGGCGGTTTTGATGGCGCGCTTTTTTGCGATGAGCTTGTCCAGCGCGGTGATGAGGGCATCGACGTCCGACAGGGCGGTGGCGATGGCGCGTTGTTCTGGTAAAGGAGGGACGACGACCTTCAACCCTCTAAGAATCTGCGTATTGAGGGAGGCCATCGTCTGACCGACAGCAACCTCACGCACTCGATCCGTGAATGATGAAGAATGAAAATAATAGCTAAGATAACGAGGGATAATCTCGGACGTCTTAACACGAACCCTTAGCAATCGACCTGAAAAGAGCCAGCCATCTTCGGATTTCTCGATTAAAGCATTTCTATCAACCGACCCCACCCGACTAAACACAATATCTCCCTCTCGAAGGAGATATCTTTTAACAGGCCGTTGAAAATAACCCGACTGAAGGGGCCTTTCTGGCGGCCAGCAGCGGATGAAGCACGGCGGCTCCTACCCTCTGGCCGGAAATTGGCCAATTTCGTCCGATTTGTCCGTTTCCAGGCA
>JALVTT010000008.1 GCA_027024025.1 Sedimenticola sp. | reverse complement strand
GAGGCGGACCAGCACGGCGTCGATGCCGTCCATGCTGGTGCCGGACATCAGCCCGATATAGGCCTCCGCGCCGCTGGTCACGGCCTCAGTGCGAGTCGTTGCGTGCCATCATGGTGGCGGCGCGGATGCTGGCCAGCTGGCGGGTCAGCGGTGCAATCTTGCGCTTGAAGGCGGCCAGCTGGCGGCGTGGCAGGGGCAGCGAGCGCGGCAGCTTGACCTTGAGCGGGTCGCGCTGCACGTTGTTGACCCGGAACTCGTAGTGCAGATGGGGGCCTGTGGCCCAGCCGCTGTGGCCCACATAGCCGATCACCTGCCCCTGCTTGACCCAGGTGCCGGTCTTCACGTTGCGGCGGAACTTGGACATATGCGCGTACACGGTGGTGTATTTACGGCTGTGGCGGACCATGACCACCCGGCCGTAGCCGCGCTTCCAGCCGCGGAAGACGACCCGGCCATCGCCGGTGACCTTGATCGGCGTGCCGGTGGGCGCTACGTAGTCCACGCCCTTATGGGACTTCCACTTCTTGAGGATGGGGTGCCAGCGGCGCGGCTGAAAGCGCGAGCTGATCCGCGTGAACTTGATCGGCGTGCGGATGAAGGCGCGGCGTTTTCCATAACCTTTGGCGTCGAAATAAGCGACACCATCATGAGTTTTGTAACGGAAGGCCTGGTAGGTTCTGCCCCGGTTGACGAACTCAGCGGCCAGGATGGGGCCGTTGCGGTATTTTTTACCATCCACCCTTTGCTCGTCATAGATAACGCGGAACTGGTCTCCGGGACGCAGTTCCCGGGCAAAGTCGATATCCCAGCCAAAAATGTGGGCCAGTTTGCTGATCTGTGAATCGCTCAAACCAGCCTTGTGCCCATCCACAAAAAGCGAGCTGTGGATTGTGCCACTTGCGTTGGCGATCCTGTGCTTGACTGTTTTACGTTTTAGCCGAGCCTTGAAGCCGCCGTGGTTCCGAGTGATCTCCAGACGTTCGATGGGACTGCGCTTCCACACCAAGCTCCGCAATTGCCCCGTTCTGTCAAGCAATAGGCGTAGTTTTTGCCCAGGACGGATGTTGGCAAGGGCGTGGGCCGGTTTACCGGCATGCACAACACTGAAGACCACCTTGGCTGGAAGTCCGTATTTGCGGAAGATCCCTGCCAGGGTATCGCCACTGGTTACGATATGCGTCCTCCAATGTGGCTGGGCGGGAGCGGGGGGAATTCGAGCCGGCTTGGTTTTGATTTTAACTGGATTGGAGCCGCTACGGACAGGCTTCACGATGTTGACGGAGGCTGAGGCTGGCATGGAACTCGTTTGAGTCTGAACAGCCGGGATGAGCAGAGGCCTGTCTACAAAGGTTCCAGAAGGCTCGGTTTGAGGGGCTTCGGGGGCGGTCTTCGCAGTGTTGGGCTGGGCAAATAAAGCCATGCTTCCGCTCAGCGCTACCGTAGTGATAAGCCCCTTGAGTCGTCCATAATAGAACCTTTTGCGCTCCTGGAGAGCGGCGTCAAACTTATAGTTTCTAATCACGAATATCGCCTAACCAATTGAAGTTTACTAGATTATGGCAGAAATTTATCGGTTTGTAAGGTCGTTTGGATCACGTTTTCGGGTTCGGCCATGCGGGGCAAAATCTGGTAGATTTCCCGCTTTTACGCAATCGGGAGCGGGACATGGGTTCGCTGGAAGACACCTTGGCGCTGATCCGGCGCGGCAGCGATGAAATTCTGGTCGAGGACGAGTTGCGCAAGAAGCTCGAGCGCGGCACACCCCTGCGCGTGAAGGCGGGCTTCGATCCGACCGCGCCCGACCTGCATCTGGGACACACGGTGCTGATCAACAAGATGCGCCAGTTCCAGGATCTTGGACACGAGATCTATTTCCTGATCGGTGACTTCACCGGCATGATCGGCGACCCCACCGGCAAGAGCCAGACCCGGCCGACACTCACACCCGAGGATGTGCGCCGCAACGCCGAGACCTACAAGGAGCAGGTGTTCAAGATTCTCGACCCCGAACGCACCCATGTGGTGTTCAACTCGGAGTGGATGCAGAAACTGGGCAGCGCAGGCATGATCCAGCTCGCCGCCCGCCATACCGTGGCCCGCATGCTCGAGCGTGACGACTTCAGCAAGCGCTACAAGAGCGGGCAGCCGATCGCCATCCACGAATTCCTGTACCCCCTGATCCAGGGCTGGGACTCGGTTGCGCTCCGGGCCGATGTGGAGCTGGGTGGTACCGATCAGAAATTCAACCTGCTCATGGGACGCCAGCTGCAGGAACAGGAGGGCATGGAGCCCCAGGTCGTGCTGACCATGCCCATACTCGAGGGCCTGGACGGCGTGCAGAAGATGTCCAAATCGCTCGGCAACTACATCGGAGTGAGCGAGCCCCCGGACGAGATGTTCGGCAAGATCATGTCCATCTCCGATGAGCTGATGTGGCGCTACTTCGAGCTGCTCAGCTTCCGTCCCATGCGCGAGATCGAGGACTTCCGGGCGCGCGTCGCCGCGGGCGAGAACCCGCGCGACATCAAATTCCTGCTCGGCGAGGAGATCGTGGCCCGCTTCCACAGCCCGCAGGCGGCCGAACAGGCGCGCCGGAACTTCATCGCCCGCTTCCAGAAAGGGGCGCTTCCGGACGATATCCCGGAGGTCGAACTGCAGGCCGGAGACGAGGGACTGCCGATCGGCTACGCCCTGCGTGACGCCGGGCTGGTGTCGGGCACCGGCGAGGCCTTTCGCATGATCAAGCAGGGCGCGGTGCGCATCGACGGCGAAAAGGTCGCCGACCGCAACCTGAGCCTGCCACGGGGCAGCGATGTCGTCTGCCAGGTTGGAAAACGGAAATTCGCCCGCATAAAGGTCGGGTGACAGAAAAACACGCAAAGGCGTTGACGGCACCGAAATGGCCCCTATAATGCGCCGCTCCCGTCACCGGCGGGCCCGCGGACAGCGCCCTGCCCGGGGTTGCGAAAAAGGGCCTTGACGGGTGGAAAAGCGGCACTATAATGCGCCGCCTTCCAGGGCGAAGACGCCGGTTCGGAGGCCAAGAAAATTTCCGAATCGGGGTTGACGAGGTCAGAGAGACCTGTATAATTCGCCGCCTCGCAACGCACCGGGCTGGTGCCGCGCGGGGCGGCGAATTATAC
>JALVTT010000007.1 GCA_027024025.1 Sedimenticola sp. | reverse complement strand
CTTCTACAGCACAGATTTCCCCACCTTCCCACATAAAAACCCGATCGTATGCCGCTGATAACGGCCGCTACCCGATCGGCGTGGCACAATGCGGTTTCCTGGGGTCTGGAATCACGGATTCAGGATCAAGAACACCCATCCAGCATAGTCGTTTCGGTACGACACTCCAGGAAAAATCCCAGCCTGCCTTCACACCTCGGCCAGGTCACCCTTCTTCTGCAACCAGGCCTTGCGGTCGGCGGCGCGCTTCTTGGCCAGGAGCATGTCCATCAGGCGATGGGTGTCGTCACCCGGTTCCAGGGTGAGCTGCACCAGGCGGCGGGTATCGGGGTGGATGGTGGTCTCGCGCAGCTGCGCCGGGTTCATCTCGCCCAGGCCCTTGAAGCGCTGGATGCTGATCTTGCCGCGCAGCTTCTCCGCCGCGATGCGGTCCAGCACGCCCTGGCGCTCGTGCTCGTCGAGGGCGTAGAAGACCTGCTTGCCCACGTCGATGCGGTACAGCGGCGGCATGGCGACGTACACATGCCCCTCCTGCACCAGGCGGCGGAAGTGGCGCACGAACAGGGCGCACAGCAGGGTGGCGATGTGGGCCCCGTCGGAGTCGGCGTCGGCGAGGATGCAGATCTTGCCGAAGCGCAGCCTGGAGAGATCGTCGCTGCCGGGGTCCACGCCGATGGCCACCGCGATGTCGTGTACCTCCTGCGAGGCCAGCACCTCGGCCGGGTCCACCTCCCAGGTGTTCAGGATCTTGCCGCGCAGGGGCATGATAGCCTGGAAGTTGCGGTCGCGCGCCTGCTTGGCCGAGCCGCCGGCGGAATCGCCCTCCACCAGAAACAGCTCGGTGCGCTCGGGATCGTCCGACAGACAATCGGCCAGCTTGCCGGGCAGCGCCGGTCCCTGGGTGACCTTCTTGCGCACCACCTTGCGGCCGGCCCGCTGGCGCGCCTGGGCCGCGCTGATGGCCAGCTCGGCGATCCGCTCGCCGGCCTCGACATGCGCGTTCAGCCACAGGCCGAAGGCGTCCTTGACCACGCCCGAGACGAAGGCCGCGCACTCGCGCGAGGACAGGCGCTCCTTGGTCTGGCCGGAGAACTGCGGGTCGGCCAGCTTGACCGAGAGGATGTAGCTGATGCGCGCCCAGACATCGTCCGGCGCCAGCTTGACCCCGCGCGGCAGCAGATTGCGGAACTCGCAGAACTCGCGCACCGCGTCGGTCAGGCCGCTGCGCAGGCCGTTGACATGGGTGCCGCCCTGCGCGGTGGGGATCAGGTTGACATAGCTCTCGGTGACCGCCTCGCCACCCTCGGGCAGCCAGACCACGGCCCACTCCGCGGCCTCGGCGTTGCCCGACATGCTGCCGACGAAGGGCGTCTCGGGCAGCAGTTCCAGGCCGTCCAGGGCATCGAGCAGGTAGTCGCGCAGCCCGTCCTCGTAGTACCACTCATCGTGTTCGTCCCGCCCTTCCTGATAGAAGCGGATGCGCAGGCCCGGGGCCAGCACGGCCTTGGCGCGCAGCACGTGCTGCAGCTGGCGCACATTGAATTTGGGGCTGTCGAAGAACTGCGCGTCCGGCCAGAAACGCACCCGGGTGCCGGTATTGTTGCGCCCGACCTTGCCCACGACCTGCAGATCCTCCACCTTCTCGCCGTGCTCGAAGGCGATATGGTGCTCCCTGCCGTCGCGCTTGACCCACACATCGAGGCGTTTCGACAGGGCGTTGACCACCGACACCCCGACCCCGTGCAGCCCGCCCGAGAACTGGTAGCTCTTGTTGGAGAACTTGCCGCCCGCGTGCAGCCTGGTCAGGATCACCTCGACCCCGGGCAGGCCCTGCTCGGGGTGGATGTCCACCGGCATGCCGCGCCCGTCGTCGGCCACCTCCAGCGAGCCGTCCTTGTACAGACGCACATCGATGGTCCGGGCATGCCCGGCGATGGCCTCGTCCACACTGTTGTCGATCACCTCCTGGGCCAGGTGATTGGGGCGGTCGGTGTTGGTGTACATGCCGGGGCGCTTGCGCACCGGCTCCAGTCCGCTCAGGACCTCGATGGCGGAGGCATCGTATTTGCTCATGAACTGCTTACCGGGTCATTCGTAGGGGGAACGGTAATCGGCGGCCTCCGCCTGCGGGCGCACGCGGATGGCCTGGGCATCGCGCGGGTTGGTGTCCGAGCACAGCACATCGCGCGCCAGCTCGGCGCGCCAGCCGTTCTTGTAGATGGCGCGCCAGCGCGGCAGCCTGACCTTGCGCAGGGGGTTGCGGTGCCGCTTGGGGTTGTAATAGGCATACACCTTGTATTCGCGGGTCGCGCAGCGGATACCCTCGTAACTGGCGTTGTAGGCGCCGGCGCGCGAGCGGATCACCAGCCACAGACGGGTCACATAATCGCGCTTGTCCACCTTCAGATGCTTGAGATCGGCATACAGGCGCATGCCCGGGGGCAGATGCAGGATCTCCAGCGGGGTCAGGTCGGCGTCCTTCGGGCCTTCCTTGACCTGGGTCTCTATCTCCACCCAGGGCGTCTCCAGGGCCTCGTTGTAATCGTCGTCGTTCTGGTGCTCGAGCGCGCCGATGGGATCGGCCACATCCCGCGCGGCCAGGGCCAGCACGGGGAGACACAACAGCAGGATTGCAAGATAACGCACGGGCGAATTCCTGAAGAAAAGGGAAACCACGGCCGCCAAGTTTAACCCCTGCGGCCGCGGCCTGCGAAAATTCTCGACATGGCATATCATTGCCGCATCACAGCAGCCGGACCCAGACCGTGAGCGAACAAGACACCCCGGACATCCCCTTCGAAGAGGCCCTCTCCCAGCTCGAGGCACTGGTCGAGCGCATGGAATCGGGCGAACTCTCGCTCGAGGAATCCCTCGCCTCCTTCGAACAGGGCGTGGCCCTGACCCGCCGTTGCCAGCAGGCCCTGGACCAGGCCGAACAGAAGGTGAAGATCCTGGTCGGCGAAGGCGAGGACGCGGCCACGGAACCCTTCGAACATGACGACTGAGCCCGGCTTCGAGGCCTTTCTGGCCGGCTGCCGCACCCGCGTCGAGTCCAGCCTGGATCAGCTGCTGCCGCGCCCCAAGCTGCCGCCCCAGCGCCTGCACGAGGCCATGCGCTACGCCGCCCTGGGCGGCGTAGCGCATGGCCT
>JALVTT010000006.1 GCA_027024025.1 Sedimenticola sp. | reverse complement strand
AGTGTGCCTGGAAATCGCTTTTTCCAGCGAAATGGGCATCGCGGGACCACTCAGCTCGAAAAAATGGGCTTCGAATTCTCCCCTCCGGTGAAAACGAGGCGAAATCGAAGCTATTTTCAACAGCCTGCTAAATGCCGCTTTCGGCACAACCAGGTTTTGCAATGAGCAAAACACCGGGCCTGTACGCCCTCCAGGTCGAATCCCTGCTTGCCGAATCGGCAACCTTCCTCGCAGGCCCTGCGGTCCAGATAGCTGTGAATCAGTCGACGCACGGCGTCGGCAGGGCGTTGCCGGGGCGTCAACCAAGGCGGCGTAAGACCAGTCCCGCGGGGCCTTCTGCCCGGTATCGGGCCACCAAGCGCTTGATCTGCCGCACGCTCACGCCCAACAGCCGGTCCACCGACTTCTGTGTCATCGCAATGCCCTCCTCGGCCACTGCCCCTCCTAATAAAAAGGGACATTACGGCTTTGGGCTAACACAACTGCTCAGACAGACTTTCCATTAGGCGCCTTCTCTAGCACCTTGAGGCATCGGAGTTTTCCAACGGGTTCAATGGCTTGAGCGCGCTTCCATTTTCACTCCATCGGCCAATCACTTCCCTTGCCGCCCACTATGAAGACTTGCACCCCAAGTCACACCAGAGATCGAGAAACAGCACCAGGCACGGCGCTATGCGCCATGCCTGCCACGCCAAAACAAAACCCCGCTCTCAGAGCGGGGTTTCCCATCCTCCTCCGGGCCTATTCTTGGTGCAAGTCTCGGATTGAATGCAGTATACCCCACATCAATAATGTCGCAAGTCCACCAAGGACTGGCGCATTTTTTCACCTGATTACTCCGAGCAGTCCGGGCACATTGGCGAACAGATCGAGTTGTGGCGGCACGGAGGCGCCTGAATGCCGCTTTCAGCGCAACCAGGGGTGGAAGATTACCCGCACCGCGCTGAACAGGTATTGCTAACCGGCCAGCATGCTGTAGAACGAGAAGGCCAGGGAATTCTGGCGCTGGGCTTTCTCCAGCAGCCTGCGGCCTTTTCCCTGATAGGCCGCCAATAGGGCCCAGGCCAAGCCCACCAACGCCACTAGGTTCCGCTATGTGATGAAAAGCGAGGCCTGTACGCCCTCAGGTCGAATCCCTGCTTGCTGAATCGGTAACCATCCAAAGCGTTTTATCCGGATACTCCCGCAAGGTTACCCGAGCCATGCCAAACGGCACTTCCTTCTTCCGCTCGGCCGCCCAACCCACCTTGCTGCGCCTGGCTAGCAAGCGGGAAATCCGTTTTTGCGCGTGATGCACAGCCGACTTTTTAGTTCAATGGGTTGCGCACGCTCCCATTTTTTCCATCGGAAATTCAGATTATTCATCTTCGGCTTATCTTTCCCTTGATTTTCACCCCCTTAGATATAAAGACGATCTCCGAAGAAATGGGATGACGCCAGGGCACGATGGCCTCAGAACAGCTCGATATCCTCGTTGCGGGATTCGACCGAGCCGATGAGCTGCTGGAAGTACTCGGACTCGAGCTGGCCGAGCAGTTCGATCACCTGTTCGCTGGCGTCTTCCATCTCTGCCAGGGCCTGCAGGCTGCCCGCGTCGTCGCCTTCCGCCTTGCAGCGCAGGGCGCGCACGCCGGCCTCATGGACCACCTCATGGGGCGCGTTCAGGGCCTGGTAGGCGGGACTGGCGGTCAGTTTGAGGCCATCGCCCTCGAAATACCACTTGCCCAGGCGGCAGTGGTGGTGGCTGGCGAAGTCGTCCGGCCCCTTGTCGCTCTGGCCCGAAAGCACCTGGTAGATCGCCAGCTTGTACAGAATATGGTCCAGCTTGACCGCCTCGATGAAGCTGGCGGCGGTGTTGTGACTGATGGTGCGGATCATACCCTGGGAGAGATCGGTCACCTCGCTGATGACACCGTTGATCTGCTCGGTCCCCTGCTGCATCCGGGCGCTGGCGTTGACCATCTCCTCGAAGCCCTCGCGCGTCTGGTCGGAATAGCCGGCCACCCGGTTGACGTGGTCCTTGATCCGGTCGGTGGCCTCCGCGGTCTTGGCCGCCAGGGCGCGCACCTCCTCGGCGACCACGGCGAAGCCCCGCCCCTGCTCGCCGGCCCGCGCGGCCTCGATGGCGGCATTGAGCGCCAGCAGATTGGTCTGGTTGGAGATCTCGGCAATGGTGTCGGTGAACTGATAGATGGCCTGGACCGCCTCGTCCAGGTTGCCCACGGTCTGCTCGCTGGAGGCGGCGACCTCGGCGATATGCCCCACCTGCTGGCGCACGGCCTCCAGGAAGACGGTGCTCTGGGTGAACAGCCGCGAGGATTCGTTCAGCCGCCCCTGTTCGTCGAGCAGTTTGGCGGCGCTCTCCCCGGTCCGGTTGCGGATCGCGTTCAGAGAGGGCTCGGAGCGCAGCACCAGCCGGGTCTGCGCCTCGAGATAGTTCTTAAACCCTCCTACTTTGGTACAGGCTGCCTGGTGTGCGGAAACAGACTCCTCGAGTTCACGAATCCTATCCCCTGCGGTTTCCAACTCCTGTTGCATGGCCTCGTTGGCCTGTTGCAGATCCTCCATTCTCTGCCGCGTCTTTCCAAAGCCCAGCATACGGCACTCCGTTGTTATTGATGATCGCCTTCATGAGAAGATCCTCTGCCGGGTTTAGCGGCCGCGCCGCGGTTTACTTTAGGGAGATCCGAAAAATCCAGAATCTGCCCTCCGGCGCAGGGAGGTGCCGGCAAAACCGGTCGCTGTAAGCGATTGATTCTGGGACAAGCTCCGCACCGCGTCTGCGGCGCGGCGACCCCTGACAAAGCGGGGAATGGGTTTTGTAAGAGGTTCCTTCAGGGACAATATTGATTATCATGGCGCCCTTCGCCAATGCACGGGTGTCCACAACATGACAGCACAGATTCTCGACGGAAAGGCCATCGCGGCCGATGTCCGCGAACAGGTCCGCATCCAGGTCGAACAACGGGTCCGGTCCGGGCAGCGCCCGCCCGGCCTGGTGGTGATCCTGGTGGGGGAGAACCCCGCCTCCCAGGTCTATGTGCGCAACAAGCAGGCGGCCTGCGAGAAGGTCGGTTTCCATTCCGAGCTGAAGCGCCTGCCGGCCTCGACCCGCCAGGAAGAACTGCTGGCGCTGATCGACGAGCTGAACGCGCGCGAGGATGTGGATGGCATCCTGGTTCAGTTGCCGCTGCCGGAGCAGATCGACGAAAACCTGGTCACCGAACGCATCAGCCCGACCAAGGACGTGGACGGTTTTCACCCCTACAACATCGGCCGCCTGGCGCTGCGCATGCCGCTGCTGCGCCCCTGCACGCCCAAGGGGGTGATGACCATGCTGGACCGCACCGGCATGGACCTGGCCGGCCGGGACGCCATCGTGATCGGCCAGTCCAACATCGTTGGACGGCCCATGTTCCTGGAGTTGCTCGCGGCGCGCTGCACGCCCACGGTGTGCCACAGCCGCACCCGTGACCTGCCCGACAAGGTGCGCCGCGCCGACATCGTGGTCGCCGCGGTGGGCGTGCCGAAGTTCGTGCAGGGCGACTGGATCAAGCCCGGCGCCGTGGTGATCGATGTCGGCATCAACCGCCTGGAGGACGGCAGCCTGTGCGGCGACGTGGACTACGAGGCCGTGAAGGAGGTCGCCGCCTGGATCACCCCCGTGCCCGGCGGGGTCGGCCCGATGACCGTCGCCACCCTGCTGGAAAACACCCTGCAGGCGGCAGAGCTGCACGCGCGTAACTGAAACCGCAACGAGCGAACGAACATGGCCCAATACATCTACACCATGAACCGCGTCAGCAAAATCGTGCCGCCCAAGCGGCAGATCCTGCGCGACATCTCCCTGTCCTTCTTCCCCGGCGCCAAGATCGGGGTGCTCGGTCTCAACGGCGCGGGCAAGTCCACCCTGCTGCGCATCATGGCCGGGGTGGACACCGACATCGAGGGCGAGGCCCGGCCCCAGCCCGGCATCAAGGTCGGCTATCTGCCCCAGGAGCCGCAGCTCGACCCGGACAAGGACGTGCGCGGCAACGTCGAAGAGGCCCTCGGCGAGGTGAAGCAGGCGATGGAGGCGCTGGACAAGGTCTATGCCGCCTACGCCGAGCCGGACGCCGATTTCGACGCCCTGGCCAAGAAGCAGGCCGAGCTGGAGAACATCATCCAGGCCGCGGACGGGCACAACCTGGAGCGCCAGCTCGAGGTGGCCGCCGAGGCCCTGCGCCTGCCGCCCTGGGACGCGGACGTGACCAAGCTGTCCGGGGGCGAGCGCCGCCGCGTCGCCCTGTGCCGCCTGCTGCTGTCCAAGCCCGACATGCTGCTGCTGGACGAGCCCACCAACCACCTGGACGCCGAGTCGGTGGCCTGGCTGGAGCGCTTCCTGCACGACTATCCCGGCACCGTAGTGGCGGTGACCCACGACCGCTACTTCCTGGATAACGTCGCCGGCTGGATCCTGGAGCTGGACCGCGGCCACGGCATCCCCTGGGAGGGCAACTACTCCTCCTGGCTGGAGCAGAAGGAGAAACGCCTGGAGCAGGAGCAGAAGGCCGAGCAGGCGCGCATCAAGGCCATGAAGCAGGAGCTGGAATGGGTGCGCTCCAACCCCAAGGGGCGGCACGCCAAGTCCAAGGCGCGTCTCAAGCAGTTCGACGCGCTGCGGAACCAGGAATTCCAGAAGCGCAACGAGACCAACGAGATCTACATCCCGCCCGGTCCGCGCCTGGGCGACCTGGTGATCGAGGCCAATCACATCAAGAAGGCCTTCGGCGACAAGGTGCTCTACGAGGATCTGAGCTTCAACCTGCCGCCCGGCGGCATCGTCGGCATCATCGGCCCCAACGGGGCGGGCAAGACCACCCTGTTCCGCATCATGACCGGCGAGGAAAAACCGGATGACGGCGAGCTGCGCATCGGCCCCACGGTGCAGATCGCCGCGGTGGACCAGAGCCGCGACGCCCTGGACCCGAACAAGACCGTCTGGGAGGAGATCTCCGACGGCCAGGACATCATCACCGTGGGCAACTACCAGGTGCAGTCGCGCGCCTATGTCTCGCGCTTCAACTTCCGCGGCTCCGACCAGCAGAAGAAGGTGGGCGACCTGTCCGGCGGCGAGCGCAACCGGGTGCACCTGGCCAAGCTGCTCAAGTCCGGCGGCAACCTGCTGCTGCTCGACGAGCCCACCAACGACCTGGACGTGGAGACCCTGCGCGCCCTGGAAGAGGCCATCCTCGCCTTCCCCGGCTGCGTGGTGGTGATCTCGCACGACCGCTGGTTCCTCGACCGCATCGCCACCCACATCCTCGCCTTCGAGGGCGACTCCAAGGTGGTCTGGTTCGAAGGCAACTTCGCCGACTACGAGGAAGACAAGAAGCGGCGGCTGGGAGAGGATGCGGTGAATCCCCATCGCATCAAGTACAAGCGCATCGATGCCTGAGCCCGGATACGTCCCTGTAGCGCCGATCCAGCCCGGCCTCCCTGCCGGGCGTTCGCCGGCTTCCTCATGCCACCGGCATGAGGGTCCGGCTCACCCCCATCGCATCAAAATACAAGCGCATCGACGCCTGAGGTCAGACAGGGCGCCCACCGGGGCGCCCCGTTTTCAGATCGAGGTGTCGAGCTGCCCGATGGGCGTGAACCGGATGGCGCTGGCGCCGGAGATGGTCACCCGCTGGGCAGACTCGTTATAGACCCGCAGCAATTCCTCTCCGGCATCGACCTGCCCCTTGTTGCCGCCATTGTCCACGAATACCACCCAGCCGACGGACCAGTCGGTGCCGCCCGTGCAACTCGCGCCATCGGACGATGGGCAGAGGGCCACCGGCACCCCCCGGGTCACCGCGGTCGAGCGGGCAAAGTGCATGGATACCACCAGGTAATTGGCGGATGCGGATAACTCGGTGTTATCCATAATCCGGCTAAAGGCTGGCACCCCTACCACCACCATGATAATGGCGATCGCTAGCACAATCATCAATTCGATGACAGTAAAGCCATGTGTTTTTTCTGGTCGATTCATCACTGATGCTCAAACCGAATACGTCCAATTCCACTCACATCGATATAAAGGGTCTTGCCAGAGGCAACATGCAACACGAACTGCCTTGCCCCGGTCCCTCCAGTACCGGCGGTGCCGCCGGGCGCGCCACTACCTGAGCCGCCGCTCAGACTGCCTCCGCCACTGACCGGGGTGCCGCTGCCGGCCGAACCGCCCGAGCCGGGATCCGGGTCGGGTGAGCCGGAACCGCTGCCGGAGCCTCCATCGTGATCACCTTCATGATCACCCTCGTGGTCGCTCTCATGGTCTTTCCCGTGGCCCTTTCCATGATCCTTCTCATGGTCCTTCTCGTGATCCTTCTCGTGATCCTTCTCGTGATCCTTCTCGTGATCCTTCTCGTGATCCTTCTCGTGATCCTTCTCGTGATCCTTCTCGTGGTCCTTCTCGTGATCCTTCTCGTGGTTCTTCTCGTGGTCCTTCTCGTGATCCTTCTCGTGATCCTTCTCGTGGTCCTTCTCGTGGTCCTTCTCGTGGTCCTTCTCGTGATCCTTCTCGTGGTCCTTGTCGTGATCCTTGTCGTGGTCATGATCCTTGCCCTTGAAGGCATGGACCAGGCGATGAACCGCACGCGCATGACCCACACCGGCATGACCAGGGGCGGCCAGCACCGGGGCGGTGCCCGCAGCCGCCAGCAGCAGGGCGATGGCCAGGGAAGTCAGCCAGTTTCGCAGTCTCATCATCGGAAGCCTCCGGAATCGTCGTGGTCTCGCCATAGCCAGCGGCCGATCCCGCGCAATCTGAAGCAACTCGGGAAACAGCTTCTTTTACCCAAAGATCCAGACAGTTAGACGCAGATAACGCCTTTTCTTCCGCTATTCACCCTGCCCTTTCAGTAACGGGCTTCCCCAATTTCGAAAAACCCACTGGCTTTGGCCCGGTCAGCGCGCTCAGGCACGGACATCGCTCACCACCCCCAGCCAGTAACCGCGCCCGCCGTCCACGCCCAGGCCGGCCAGGCGGTCCCAGACCGCCTCGCTCTCCACCGACTCGGCGATCACCACCAGATCCAGGCCGTGGGCGATATCGGTCACGGCCTGCACGAAGAAGGCGTTGTCCTCCCCCTCGTCCAGGTTGCGGGTGAAGGATCCGTCGATCTTGAGATAGTGGGCCTTGAGTTCGCGGATGGCGGCAAAGGAGCTGAAGCCCTTGCCGAAGTGGTCCAGGGAGAACTCCACGCCCAGCGGCGCCAGGCGCGAGATCCAGGCTCGCAGCGCCTCGACATGCGCGATGGCGCCGTATTCCGGCCATTCCAGGATCAGACGCCCACGCAGCGCCGCGTGGTCGGCCAGATAGCCGTCCAGCCACTCGAGAAACTCCGGGTCGGCCAGCGAGGCCGGCGACATATTGACCGCCACCCGACCCTCGCCGAGGGCCGGCAGGGCCCGTTCGGCCACCTCGGTGATGACCCAGCGATCGACCCGCGAGGCCAGGCCCACCGCCTCGGCCATGGGCATGAAGACACCGGCCGGGATCACGGCCTGGCCGCCCTCCAGGTTGATCAGGCGCAGGAACAGCTCCTGGTGCAGCAGCCCGCCCTCGCCGCCGGCATACACCGGCTGCTTCTGCAGCTGGAAGAAGCCCTTTTCCAAGGCCTGTTCCAGCACCGCGCACCATTCACTGGCGGAGCAGACCTCGCATTCCGCATCCGCCTCAAGCACCACCCAGGCATTGGCGCCCTGCTGCTGGGCCTGGCGCAGGGCCATGTCCGCGCGCGCCATCAGCTCACCGGGCGACTGGTCCTGGTACAGACAGCCGCCCACATGCCCGACATCGGGCGAGTCCAGCGACAGGCCGCTGTACAGATCGGCCAGACCCGCGGCCAGGCGTTCGGCCAGCTCGCGCAGGGCCGCCGGTCCGGCCCCCTCGTACAGCACGGCGAAATCACCGCCCGAGAGATGCGCCAGCGTCACATCCGGACGCCCCTCCACGCAGGCGCGCATGTGCCGGGCCACCGCCTGCAGCAGGCGGTCGCCCGCGGCATAACCCTGGCGCTGGTTGATGGCGGCCAGGTCGTCGATCTGCAACAGCAGGATCCCGCCGCCACAGTGTTCATCCTCCAGGCGGGCCTGCAGCAGATCCATGAAGTGGCGCCGGTTGGCCAGGCCGGTCAGCGAATCGGTGAAGGCCTGCTCGCGCAGCTGCGCGGCCATGCGCTCGGCGTTGTCCAGCATCTGCCGCACCTTTTGCGAGAGCCGGTTCATGGCCTCGACGATGCGCCGGAACTCCAGGGTGAAGGGCCGCTCCTCGTTGATCGGGAACTCGCGGTTGCAGATGGCCTCGGCCTGCCACTCCACCTTCTTCAGGGGACGCAGCATCAGACGCAGCAGCAACAGGCCCGCCAGCAGCACCAGGCCGGCGCCGGCCAGAAACCACTCCAGGGTCTCCAGGGTGGTGCGCCACAGCTTGCGATAGGCCAGGCCGGGATGGCTGACGACCCGCACCACGCCCACCTGGCGCCAGCCGGACATCATGGTGGCCTGGCCCTCGGGCGGATGCAGGGGGAACAGGCGCATGAACCAGGCCGGCACGCCGGGTCTGAGCTCGCCATGACGCTCGACCAGGGTGTGCCCCTTCAGATCCTCGATGCGGATGCTCAGATAATCGCCCCGGTGCACCATGGCGTTGACCATGGAGGTGAACAAGGCCTTGTCTCCGCTGGCGACGTGCGAGGAGGCGCTCAGGCCCAGCGAGGTGGCGGCGTCCTGGGCGTGCGAGGCCAGCTGGTCCTGCAGGTAATCACGGGTGCTGTACACGCTGATCAGAAAGGTGCCGACGAACAACAGCAGCACCAGGGTGGCCACCAGCAGCACCAGTTGTCTGGACAGACTCATCATCCTTCTCCCATTTCCTGCGCCAGCTTCTTCTGGAACTTCTGCCAGCGTTTGATGCGGCTGGAACCGCCCACCTTCTTGCCCTCGACGCGGTTGACCGAGAGCCACAGATCGGCGCCGTTGAAGCTGTACACCGGCACCAGGTCGGTGCGCCGGGTGGCCGGCTCGATGCGGTCGATCAGATTGTCCAGGATCACCGGCTCGGCGTCCGGCGCCGGATAATAGGCCAGCACCATGTGCGCCACGCCCAGCTCCACTGCCTTGACATAGGTGACCCGCAACCGCTCCTCCGGGACGCCCATGCTCACCAGGGTGAAATACTTCGACAGCGCGTAGTCCTCGCAGTCCGCCGCGTTCAGACCCAGCACCTCGAAGGGCGTGGCCCAGTAGTCCTTCTGGTCCCAGAGGGTGTCGTCATCATCGTAACGCACCTGGTTGAAGAAGCGGTTGACCACGCGCAGCTTGTCCCGTTCGCTGTCCCCGAGATGCAGCTCGATCAGGCTCTGCAAGCGCTCGACGCGCCGCCGCGCCTCCGCGCCGTAATGCTGCTCGACCCAGCGGAACAGATGCGGGGTGAACACCAGCACCTGCGACTGCGAGGCCACCCAGCCGGCCAGCATCAGCCCCAGCGCCAGCCCCCAGGCCGGCAACTGCCCCGCCAGGACCCGGCATGACCGACCGAATACCGCGATGCCGCGCATGATCTCCGTCTGGCGCTCCCCGCTGTGAAAACGATGTCCTCTGCAGCGGCCGGGATCGGGGAATCTTTAGCCGCCGCCCGCTCCCGAAACGACCTCAACGCAGCGACAACATGGCCCTGTTCACCCCCTCCCAGCCTTCCCCGCAGGCAAAGCAAGCGCACCATGCCGCATTGCCCATTCATTATTCCCGGGACCGCCGCGGGCAAGCGGAAAAGGGGCAACACGCCGTCTGCGGACAGGAGGCGGCATGCTAGAATTTCGCGATCGTCCACCACCCTGAACACAGAACCATGCGTGTCACCCGTTTTCCCCTGCAGACCCTCAAGGAAGTCCCCTCCGACGCGGAGATCCCCAGCCATCGCCTGATGCTGCGCGCCGGCCTGATCCGCCGCCTGGCCGCCGGTCTCTATACCTGGCTGCCGCTGGGCCTGCGGGTGCTGCGCCGGGTCGAGCAGATCGTGCGTGATGAGATGGACCGCGCCGGGGCCCTGGAGCTGCTGATGCCCGCGGTGCAGCCCGCCGAGCTGTGGGAGGAGTCCGGGCGCTGGTTCAAATACGGCGACGAGTTGCTGCGCCTGAAGGACCGGCATGGCCGCGAGTTCTGCTTCGGCCCCACGCACGAGGAGATCATCACCGACCTGGCGCGCAACGAGCTGCGCAGCTACCGCCAGCTGCCGGTCAATTTCTACCAGATCCAGACCAAGTTCCGCGACGAGCGGCGTCCGCGCTTTGGAGTGATGCGCGCGCGCGAGTTCCTGATGAAGGACGCCTATTCCTTCCACCTGGACCAGGAGTCGCTGGAAGAGACCTACCAGACCATGCACGCCACCTATTGCCGCATCTTCGAGCGCTGCGGGCTGGACTATCGCGCGGTGGCGGCGGACACCGGCAGCATCGGCGGACGCGCCTCGCATGAGTTCCATGTGCTCGCCGAGGCGGGCGAGGACGCCATCGCCTTCTCCAGCGAGAGCGACTATGCGGCCAATGTCGAACTGGCCGAGGCCCTGCCGCCCCGCGAGGCGCCCGAGCCCCCCGGCGAGGAGAAACGCCTGGTCGACACCCCGAATGCCAGGACCATCGCCGAGCTGGTGGAGCAGTTCGACCAGCCCATCGAGCGCACCGTCAAGACCCTGATCGTGCACGCCGCCGAGGACGCGGGCAGCCCGCTGGTGGCCCTGCTGCTGCGCGGCGACCATGAGCTGAACGAGGTCAAGGCCGTCAAGCACCCGCTGGTGGCCGATCCGCTGGTGATGGCCGGCGAGGACGAGATCCGCGCCGCGGTCGGCGCCGGGCCCGGCTCGCTCGGCCCGGTGGGCCTGGACATGCCCATCATCGCCGATCGCGCGGCCGCGGTATGCAGCGACTTCAGCTGCGGCGCCAACGAGGACAGCAGACACTGGTTCGGCGTCAACTGGGGTCGAGACCTGCCGCTGCCCGAGGTGGCCGACCTGCGCAATGTGGTCGAGGGCGACCCCAGCCCGGACGGCCGGGGCACCCTGACCATCGTGCGCGGCATCGAGGTCGGGCACATCTTCCAGCTCGGCAAGACCTACAGCGAGAAGATGAACGCCACGGTGCTCGACGAGAACGGCAAGAACGTGGTGATGACCATGGGCTGCTACGGCATCGGCGTCTCGCGCGTCGTGGGCGCGGCCATCGAGCAGCACCACGACGACCGGGGCATCATCTGGCCGACCGCGCTGGCGCCCTTCCAGCTGGCCCTGATCCCGATGCAGATGTACAAGTCCGAGTCTGTGCGCGAGGCGGCGGAGAAACTCTACGCCGAGCTGCGGGCGGCCGGCATCGAGGTGCTGTTCGACGACCGCGACGCCCGCCCCGGGGTGATGTTCGCCGACGCCGAGCTGATCGGCATCCCCCACCGGGTGGTGGTGGGCGAGCGCGGCCTGAAGAACGGCGAGGTGGAATACCGCGCGCGCACCGACAGCGAGAACCGGATGCTGCCGCTGGAAGGCTTCGTGGCCTTCATTCGCGCGCGCATCGCCGAGGAGCTGGGCGCGGACTGAGGCCCCGGCTCAGGCGGCCAGCTCGTCCTCGCAGGCGGGCAGGCCGATCCGCACCAGCACCTCGTTGCCGCATCCCCGGTATTCGAGGTGGTCGAAGCTGATCATGCGTGACATGGCGATCCCGCGGCCGTGGGTGTCGAAGGCGCGCTCGGCATCCATGTCCATGTATTTGCGCCACTCGAAGCCCTCACCCTGGTCGGTGATGCACACCTCCACCGCCTCCGGCGTGCGCCGGTAGTGGACCTCCACCCAGCGCTCGCGGTAACGGGGGTCGGCCAGACGCCGCGCCACCTCCTCGTCCCAGCGGTTTTCCTCGCGCAACACCGTCTTCTCGTCATAGGTGATGCCCAGGTTGCCGTGTTCCACCGCGTTGATCAGCAGTTCCGACATGCCGATCACCACCCGCCCGGGGTCCGGGCAGGCGTTGGCCAGCACGGTGGCGATGTCGCGCGCCGCCTCCAGGGTCTGGAAACGGAAGCGGCCCTCGCACATCAGACCGAAGGTGCGGCCGGCCGCATGACTCTCCTCCTGCATGCGGCGATAGCGCCGGCGGTCTTCGACCGCGGTGCCCAGCACGCTCAGCAGCAGGGCCTCGTCGAAGGGCTTGGCCAGGTAGTACCAGGCCCCGGCGCGGATGCCCTCGAGGATCTCGTCCTGGGCCGCCAGGGCGGTCTGCAGGATCACCGGGATGCTCTGCAGCTCCGGGTGGGCCTTGATCCGGGCTAGCACCTCCAGGCCGTTCATGCGCGGCATCATGCGGTCCAGGATCACCACGTCGTAGTCCCCGGGCGCGGCCCGCAGCTTGTCCCAGGCCGCCTGGCCGTCTTCGGCGGTATCCAGGTCATAGCCGGTGTCTTCCAGGTATTCGAGCAGGATCTCGATATTGAAGGGTTCGTCATCGACGATCAGGATGCGGGGTGTGTGCGACATCGGATTTACGCTCCCTGTGGGGTGGATGGACAGTCCTGGTGCGGGTCCGGGGGCAGCTCCAGCAGAAAACAGGCGCCGCCTTCGGGGTTGTTGGCGGCCGCCACCCGCCCGCCGTGGGCGGCCGCGATCTCGCGGCAGATCGCCAGACCCAGGCCGGTGCCGCCATCCTGCCGGCGGTTATGGCTGCCCTGGGTGAATTTCTCGAACACCGTCTCCAGCTCGTCCTCGGGGATGCCGCGGCCCTGGTCCAGCACCCGCAGCCGCAGGCAGCCGCGCCGCGGATCCACACCGGTCTCGAGCCGGATCTCGCCCCCCTCGGGGGAAAACTTGAGGGCATTGGACAGGTAGTTGCGGACCACCTGGGCGATACGCGCCGGGTCCATGTACCAGCGGGCGGGCGTGGCGCTGGGCCGGTACAGCAGCCGCAGCCGCTTCTGCTCGGCCAGGGCCTCGTATTCCTGCAGAATGGGCTCGATCATCCCGCCGATGTCCGCCTCGCTCATCTCGTACTGCAGGCGACCGGCCTCGGCCTTGGCCAGATCCAGCAGATCGTTGATCATCTCCAGCAAGCGGTCTCCGGCGCTGTGGATGCGCTCGAAATACTGGGCCAGCTTCTCCGGGGCGGCGCTGGCGTGCTTCTTACGCCCCAGCTCGGAATAGCTGAGGATGGCGTGCATGGGGGTGCGCAGTTCGTGCGACATATTGGCCAGGAACTCGCTCTTTGCCTGACTAGCCTGCTCCGCCAGCTCCTTGGCGGCGCGGATCTCCTGCACCTGCGCCTCGACCAGCTCCTCGAGGTGCTCGCGGTGGGCCTCCAGCTCGCGGTCCGCGGCCTTGCGTGCGGTGATGTCGTGCAGGATGCACAGGAAGGCCTCGAAGCCGTTGCCGTCGTCCGCGCCGATCCCATCGTCCTCGAACGAATCGTCGAACAGCAGCAGGTCGTTGCTCGCGATCTCGGCGATCGAGACCTGCAGCAGACGTTCGCTGCCGTCCGGGCGGCGCGCCACCAGCGGCGTCGCGTACTGGTCTTCCGTGGTGTGCACATAGTGCGAGAGGAAGCCCGGCAGGTTGTCGGCGAAGGCCTCCGGCAGGTCGAACAGCCGGCTCCCGGTCTGATAGAGCACCTCGATCTCGGCCACGTCGAAGATCCGTTCCGCGGCACGGTTGAAGCTGCTGATGGTGCCGTCCGACTCGAACTGGATGATGGCGTCCGAGGCGTTGTGCAGCAGCGACTGCAGGCGGGTCTGGGTATTGACCAGCTCATGGCCGGCCGAGGTCAGCTGCTCGACTTGGGCGCGCAGGGCCTGCAGCTCGGCCTCGGGGCCGACCAGTTCGGGCGCCGGCGTGTCCGTTCCGGCGCCGACCGGCTTGTCGAACAGGGTGGCTTGCATGGTTGGCCTTTGGATTCGATGGTATTTCCCGGCCTATCGGCACCCCACGTCGAAACTTGAGCCGATTTGACATATCCCCGTCCAGGGGTAAAACTCGCGCGCTGTTTCAGCCTGGTAACGATTTGATGAGCAGACAAGAGAGTTTCGACCGCGAGGATCTGCTGCAGGTCTCGATCGCCGAGATCGC
>JALVTT010000005.1 GCA_027024025.1 Sedimenticola sp. | reverse complement strand
CCCTGCCGCGGTCGAGCGTACAGGGATGTATTCACAGCGATTTTCGGAAGCTCCGGCCGGTCCGCGGGAGACGGTGGTGGGGCGAATTCAGCTCAATAGGTTTTCCCTATCGTTTGCATTGCAATAAACAATTTCCATATCGGGCGGATCGACCCTACTATTGCCTCCGCTAGCAGCCGGAATCCACCGGTTCGATTGAAGCAATGGAGGAAAAATAATGTCACTGAAAGGTTCCAAGACCGAACAACACCTGAAAGACGCCTTTGCCGGCGAGTCCCAGGCCAACCGCCGTTACCTGTACTTCGCCGCCAAGGCCGATGTCGAGGGCTACAACGACGTGGCCGCCGTGTTCCGTTCCACCGCCGAAGGTGAAACCGGCCACGCCCACGGCCACCTGGAGTATCTGGAAGAGGTGGGTGATCCGGCAACCGGCCTGCCGATCGGCAGCACCGCCGACAACCTGAAGGCCGCCATCGCCGGCGAGACCCACGAGTACACCGACATGTACCCGGGCATGGCCAAGGACGCCCGCGAGGAAGGGTTCGACGAGATCGCCGACTGGTTCGAGACCCTGGCCAAGGCCGAGCGTTCTCACGCCAACCGTTTCCAGAAGGCCCTGGACGCCCTGGACGACTGAGATCGCGGATCTCCCAGAGGGGCCGCAAGGCCCCTTTTTTTCCTCACCAACAGACGAACAAGCAAGAGGCACTGACATGGCAGGACAACGAGAAGGCAGCCTGGAGGCACCGACACGGCATCCCCTGGACTGGACCAATCCCGGCTTCTACGACGAGGACAAGCTGTTTGCCGAGCTCGAGCGCGTGTACGACATCTGCCACGGATGCCGCCGCTGCGTCAGCCTGTGTCAGGCCTTCCCGACCCTGTTCGACCTGGTCGACGAGTCCGATACCATGGAGGTGGACGGCGTGGCCAAGGCCGACTACTGGAAGGTGGTCGATCAGTGCTATCTGTGCGACCTGTGCTTCCTGACCAAGTGCCCCTATGTGCCGCCGCACGAGTGGAACGTGGATTTTCCGCACCTGATGCTGCAGGCCAAGGCGGTCAAGTTCAAACAGGCGGGCGCCTCGCTGCGCGACCGCACCCTCACCAGCACCGACCTGGTGGGCCGCATCGCCGGTATCCCGGTGGTGTCCGGCATCGTCAACACGCTGAACGCCAACAGCGGCTTCCGCAGTCTGCTGCAGAGCGGCTTTGGCGTGCACAAGGACGCCACCCTGCCCAGGTATCACAGCAAGTCGCTGCGTGCCCGTATCCGGCCCGACGACGGCGAGGGCGCCGAGCCCGCCGGGCTGACCACCGGCCGGGTGGCCCTGTTCGCGACCTGCTATGGCAATCGCAACGACCCGCGCAGCGGCGAGGATCTGGTCGCGGTGTTCCGCCACAACGGCATCCCCGTGACCCTGGCGGACAAGGAGCGGTGTTGCGGCATGCCCAAGCTGGAGCTGGGCGATCTGGAGGCCGTGGCGCGCGCCAAGGAGGTCAACATCCCGGCCCTGGCGCGCCTGGTGGACGCCGGCTGGGACATCGTGGCCCCGGTGCCCTCCTGCGTGCTGATGTTCAAGCAGGAGCTGCCGCTGATGTTCCCCGACGACCCGGAGGTGGCCAAGGTGCGTGACGCCATGTACGACCCCTTCGAGTACCTGATGCTGCGCCACAAGCACGGCCGCCTGAAGACCGACTTCAACAACCCGCTGGGCAAGGTGGCCTATCATGTGGCCTGTCACCAGCGGGTGCAGCGCATCGGTCCCAAGACCCGCGAGCTGCTGGAGCTGATCCCCGGCACCGAGGTCGAGACCATCGAGCGCTGTTCCGGGCATGACGGCACCTATGCGGTCAAGGCCGAGTTCCACGAGGCCTCGATGAAGATCGCGCGCCCGGTGGTCAACCGGGTGAAGAAGTCCGAGGCGCGCTATTACAGCAGCGACTGCGCCATGGCCGGGCACCAGATCGCCAACGGCCTGGGCGACGGCAGCGAGCCGGAGCATCCGATCAGCCTGGTGCGCAAGGCATACGGTATTTGAGACAGCGTCTCCGGGCGCGGCCCGGAGGGGTTGCCGGAGCTTCCTGAAGGAGTGGTGAAATGAGTAGCAAACTGAGCCGAGAAGACCTCTATACCCTGGAAAAGTACGCCGAGATCCGGCCCGAATACCGGGCCCGGGTGATGCAGCACAAGAAAAACCGGCGTCTGCCCATCGGGCCCAATGCCGCGCTCTATTTCGAGGACCGCCTGACCATGCAGTATCAGATCCAGGAGATGCTGCGCATCGAACGGATCTTCGAGGCGACGGGCATCCAGGAGGAACTGGACGCCTACAACCCGCTGATCCCGGACGGCTCCAACTGGAAGGCCACCTTCATGATGGAGTATTCCGACGAGGACGAGCGCCGGGTGCAGCTGGCCCGCTTGGTGGGCATCGAGCGGCAGATCTGGATGCAGGTCGCCGATTTCTCGCGCGTCACCCCCATCGCGGACGAGGATCTGGAGCGCGAGGACGAGACCAAGACCTCCTCGGTGCATTTCCTGCGCTTCGAGCTGAGCCCCGAGATGGTCGAGGCGGTGAAGAAGGGCGCGGCCATCAGCGCCGGCATCGACCATCCGCACTATGCCTATTCGGTCGATCCCATCCCGGCCAATGTGCGCGATTCCCTGGCCGCCGATCTCGACTGAGGCCGGGCGCCACGGCGTGGGCCGGGTTCAGAAGCCCTCGGTGGAGGTGAACAGACCCACGCGCAGGTCGGTCGCGTTGTAGATCTCGCGTCCGTCCACCTCCATGCGGCCGTCGGCGATGCCCAGCACCAGCTTGCGGCTGATCACCCGCTTCATGTCGATGTAGTAGGTGACCTTCTTGGCCGTGGGCAGCACCTGGCCGGTGAACTTCACCTCGCCCACGCCCAGGGCGCGCCCGTGACCGGGGTTGCCCAGCCAGGCCAGAAAGAAGCCGACCGACTGCCACATCGCGTCCAGGCCCAGGCAGCCGGGCATCACCGGATCGCCGGGGAAGTGGCATTCGAAGAACCAGAGCTCGGGGGTGATGTCGAGCTCGGCGATGATCTGGCCCTTGTCGTACTTGCCGCCGCTGTCCGAGATCAGATTGATCCGGTCCATCATCAGCATATTGGGGGTGGGCAACTGGGCGTTGCCGGGGCCGAACATCTCGCCGCGCCCGCAGCGAAGCAGATCC
>JALVTT010000004.1 GCA_027024025.1 Sedimenticola sp. | reverse complement strand
TCGAAGATGAAGGTCATCGGAAGTTCACCCCATGGGTGAAGTCATGAAAACCGCTGGAATCGCCATTTTACGTGATCACCATCGGGTGAACGAGTCTCAGGTGGTCGGCGAAGTCACGGATTCAGGTTGATGTCTATCAATATTATCTATTAAGAATATGATAATATTATAGTTAATCTGGGTTTATTTTTTCGGGGGCCGCCGGATGCCATTCCGCAGACTGATACCGTGGGTCTTTGCGCTGTTGGCGCAGTGCGCCTGGGCAACGCCCGACGGGCGGGCGCTGTATATCCAGAAGTGCGCGGCCTGCCACGAGTTTTCGGGGGCGGGCGGGATCGGCCTGCCGCTGAACGAGCAGAAGTTCCGCGACTACAGCGACGACTACCTGTTCAAGACCATCCGCCTGGGCCGGCCGGGGCGCATCATGCCGGCCTTCGAGGAGATGAGCGACAGCCAGGTGCGCGCCATCATCGCCTTCCTGCGCGAGCGCACCCACACCAAGGGGCGGGACTACGATCCGGCACCGCTCAAGGGCGACGCGGCGCGCGGCAAGGCGCTCTATGCTAGGCACTGCGTGGCCTGCCACGCGGCCGACGGCATGGGGGCGGGCAAGGGCACCGGGGTCACCCTGTCGCGCAAGCGGGCCTTCATGGTGATGCCGGCGGCGATCGCCAATCCGGGCTTCCAGAAGGCGGCCACCGACCGCATGATCCGCCAGATCATCAGCGTGGGGCGCGAGTCCTCGGGCATGCCGGCCTGGGGCAGGCAGTTGTCGCAGAAGGACATCGAGGATCTGGTGGCCTATGTCCGGGTGCTCGGCAGCCAGGTGCCCAAGCGGCCCGAGCTGGCGGCCGACGAGCCGCCCTCGCATGTGTATGAATCGCCCTATGACTTCAAGACCACGGTGGCCAATGTCAAGGAGACCCTGGTCGGCAACAACTTCCGGATCTTTCCCGACCGCTATCTGGAGCAGGGCGTGGCCGACGAGTTCGAGGTCAACACCCACCAGATCGGCATCCGCTTCTGCAACTTCAACGAGCTATACGGCATGCTCAATATCGAGCCGCGCCTGGGCGTGGTGCTGCCGTGCCGCATCACCATCCTGGAGCGTCCGGACGGCAAGGTGCTGCTGGTGGTGCCCAATCTGCGGGTGATCTCGCGCTGGTTCAACAACGACCAGCTGGTCGATCTGTGGGACCACATGGAGGAGACCTTCAACGAGATCATCGAGGAGGCGACCCTGTGAAGCGCATGCGCAATCTCCTGCTGTCCGTCCTGCTGTGCCTGGCCGGTCCCGCCCTGGCCGATCACATGCTGATGGCGCGTATCAACATGAAGGCCGGCCTGGCGCTGGAATACCTCAAGACCGCGGTCACCGAGCATGGCTATGAGGTCGCCCACATCCAGAAGTGCGACAGCGGCCTGGGCGGTTTCGGCTTCCATTCCGACACCTACCGGGTGGTGTTCTTCGGCAAGCTGGAGGAGATCCGCCGGATCAGCGCCCGGCATCCGGAGTTCGTCGCCTATCTGCCGCTCAAGATCGCGGTGGAGGCGGAGAAGGGCGAGACCGTGGTGACCGCGGTCAACCCCCTGACCTTCGACCGCTATTACCCCAAGGATCATGAGATGCAGCTCCAGTTCCGCCGCTGGCGCAACGACATCCTGAGCATCTTCGAGGACGTGCATCGCGCAGCCGGCGGCGCGGTGGCCCTGGCCGGGCAATAGCGTGCGTGCGGGCCGCCGCCCGCATCGAGAATGGCCTGCCGCGCAGCGGCAACAAGACCTTGCCTCCCCCTCCCAGCCTCCCCCCGCAAGCGGGGGTAGGAGTACCGCAATGTCATGTCCATACCGTGCTGCAAGCAGGGCCAGGACCGGCGGGACGCCGGCGCTCCCGGCAAGAGCGGACCTCATTTCTCCCGGACGGTAAAGGCCCTGCCGGGGCCCGGGTGCGTGTAGAATGCCCGCCATCCGAAAACCGCAGACCGCCAGCAGATGGATCAGGAACCGCAGTACAACCCCGACGGCACCGAACGCCTCCCCCTCGCCCAGTTCACCGAGAAGGCCTACCTGGACTATTCCATGTATGTCATTCTCGACCGCGCCCTGCCGTTCATCGGCGACGGCCTCAAGCCGGTGCAGCGGCGCATCGTGTACGCCATGTCCGAGCTGGGCCTGTCGGCCAGCGCCAAGTTCAAGAAGTCGGCGCGCACCGTGGGCGATGTGCTGGGCAAGTTTCACCCGCACGGCGATTCGGCCTGTTACGAGGCCATGGTGCTCATGGCCCAGCCGTTTTCCTACCGTTATCCGCTGATCGACGGGCAGGGCAACTGGGGCTCGCCGGACGATCCCAAGTCCTTTGCCGCGATGCGCTATACCGAGGCGCGCCTGACCCCCTATGCGCAGGTGCTGCTGTCCGAGCTGGGGCAGGGCACGGTGGAGTGGCAGCCCAACTTCGACGGCACCCTGGAGGAGCCGCGCACCCTGCCCGCGCGTCTGCCCAATGTCCTGCTCAACGGCGGTTCCGGCATCGCCGTGGGCATGGCCACCGACATCCCGCCGCACAATCTGCGCGAGGTGGCCGCGGCCTGCATCCGTCTGATCGAACAGCCCAAGGCCACGGTGGCCGAGTTGTGCGAGCACATCCCGGGGCCGGACTTTCCCACCGAGGCCGAGATCATCTCGCCGCCGGAGGATCTGCTGCGCATCTACGAGACCGGGACCGGCTCGGTGCGGGTGCGCGCCCGCTGGCATCGCGAGAATGGGGTGGTGGTGCTGGACGCGCTGCCCTATCAGGTCTCGGGCGCGCGCATTCTGGAGCAGATCGCGCAGCAGATGCAGGCCAAGAAGCTGCCCTGGATCGAGGATCTGCGTGACGAGTCCGACCACGAGAATCCCACCCGCCTGGTGGTGGTGCCGCGCTCCAACCGGGTGGACCTGGAGCGTGTGATGCTGCACCTGTGCGCCACCACCGACCTGGAGCGCACCTACCGGGTCAATATGAACATGATCGGCCTGGACGGCCGTCCGGCGGTCAAGGATCTGCGCAGCCTGCTCAAGGAGTGGCTGCGGTTCCGCTTCGATACCGTGCGGCGGCGCCTGGAATACCGTCTGGACAAGGTCACCGACCGCCTGCACCTGCTGGAGGGCCTGCTGATCGCCTTCCTCAATCTGGACGAGGTGATCCGCATCATCCGCACCGAGGATCA
>JALVTT010000003.1 GCA_027024025.1 Sedimenticola sp. | reverse complement strand
GTCCCTGACCGCGCCGCCCGCCTGGCAGTGCGCTGTCGGCCGCCTCCTCGGGCCAGCCATCGGTGGTCGTAGTGACGCCCGTGCGCGTGCGCAGCAGGGTGCCGGTCTCGCCGTAGTAGCGGACGCGGTAGGTCACGCCCGGCTCGGGCCCGATGTCGCCGTCGGTCTGGGCCACCAGGTAGGCGGTCTGCTGGGTGCGGTCGCGGTGGGACCAGGCGAGCGCCACGGGCCCCACGATGGCGACTGGATAGGACGCGTCGTTGATGCGCACGTTGCCCGGCGGGAATGGCAGGCCCTGTCGGCCCGCAAGGCTGAGCGTCGGCCCGCCCGTCACCGCCACCTTGTTGCCCACGTCCGTCACCGTGTGAGGCTCGAGCCAGATCCCGATGCTGGTCGCCGGGGCGCGAACGGTGCCGTCATACCCCGGCGAGGGCCCAGCGCCGATCAGCCAGGTGCCGGACGGATGCGCCACGGGTACGGTATCAAGCACCGCCCGTTGTAGGGTGACGGTGCCGGCGGCCTCGTCCACCGCGAGCACCCCGACCGCCTCGACAGGCTGACCGGCGGTGGTGACCAGCCAGGCATAGTCGCAATCGGCGAACAGGGCGGCGTCGGTCAGATCGGTGACCGCCACCGTGACATCATCCACGGCCTGGGGCAGATCGGCGCCCAGACGGGCGGCCGGGCTGTAGCCGGCGGTATTGCGATACTCGGCCGTACCCACCGCGTCGCCGGTATACAGCCGCCACTCGCTCTGGGCCTGACCGTTTCTTACCGCCAGTGCAGCAACGTAGGTGTCGGTGTCCTCCACCACGCCGAGTTCCGCCCGGCTGAGGGTGTGGGCCAGATCCCAATACGTGGCCTCGATCGCCACGCTCATCCGCGGCGCCCGGGCCGAGGTGTCGTCCGGCACCCAGGTGGTGTCGTTGTCGCCGATGATGGCGTTCTGCCCCAGGGCGAAGACGTCCTCCACGCAGGTGAGCGTCATGCTGTGGTCGGTGTGATCGCCCAGGTCGATGGCGCCCACCCTAAGCACCATCTCGGCGATACCCAGTTCCGGCCAGTCGAGCACGATGACCTCCCCCGGCAGGGGCTGCCCGGATGCCGCGCTGTCGCCACGGGGGTTGACTTTCAGCTTGACCCGGGCCAGCGGTATCGAGAGCGAGCGCAGGTCGCGCAGCGCCACCCTGGCGGCCAAGGCGTCGTCGGTGATCCCCGGATAGTCCCGCCGCTCGGCCACCACGCCGCCCTGGGCCTCGATATTGGCCAGGTTGTGGACGGTGAGCGACTTCGGCTTGCCGGTATCCCTGTCCGTGTAATTGACGGTCAGCTCGTTGACTGTCTCCGCCCAGTCGGGCCGCTCGAAGGATTCCAGAGCGATGATGTTGTGCGGCCCGAAGTGGCGCGCGTCCCACAGATCCGGCTCGCGGATCAGCCGCAGCGAGAAGCGCCCGCTGGCGTCAATGACCAGCACCCCGCCGATGTGATCGAGCACCTGCTGCACGAACTGCTCAATGGGTGACTGGCGGGTCCAGAGCAGATTCAGCCCGAAGCCCTCGTTGTAGAGCGTCCACGAGGCGGACGAGAAGCTGCCCGTATCGATCATCGAGGGCGCATAGCCCATCCCCCAGCGGGTGTCGGTGAGGCAGGCGTAGAGGATGGCCGCCGGGTTCATGCCGTTGGCCAGTTGCACCTGGTAGCTGCTGAACGGGTTGGGCGCGGCCGGATCCCATCCTGAGAGAAACCGCCGCACCCGGGCCGCGATGGGCTTGAGGTAGGGGTTGTTGGCGGCGAGATAGCATTTGCGCAGCACCAGTCCCACCACACCGCGGAAGGCCGGCACGGTGCCGCCACCGGCCATGCGGGACTGAAGGTAGTCGTTTGCCATCTGAGTCGCCTCGCCAAGCAAGACGTCGATGGCGCCGCTGATGCCGCCCTCGCGCTTCTCGCCGCCAAACAGGTTGGGCCGGTCGACCTGCAAGCGCTTCGGATTGCTGCCCGCCACGCTGCCGCTCCAGAAGGTGCGCCCCTGCATGCGCAGCTCGGTGATGTCATCCACCGGACCGTGGCAGAGCACCAGGTGCATCCCCATGTAATAGCGGTAGCCGACGATCTGCTTGCTGCCGCCACTGCTACCGCCCATCGCGCCTCCTGCGGGCCGTCTCCACCGCGCGCGCCGCCATGGCGTCGCGAGTCTCGATCAGGCGAGTGGCCTCCACGCCTTCTTTCAGGAACCGGTGCCAGTCGATGCCGTGGCGCTTGCACCAGAGCCGCGCGCCCGGGATGCACAGCCCGGCGAGGCGCACGTCCTCGATGGTCACGATCAGGCTCACTTCTTGCCCCCTCCGCCGGAGTAGATGGGCTGTGCCTCGCTGTCGCCGTACCAGACCACGTTGGGCGCCTCGATCAGCACTTCGCCGAACACCACCGGGATGGGCCATCCTTCCTCGGCCACCGGGGCGCTGAAATCGCTGGCGGGCTTGGCGTTCTCGACCCGCGGCTTGGGCGTGAGCGCGATCTGGATCAGCGCCGAGACGACGAACAGAACGAGTTGCACCCACATGGTCTTGCCTTCTCAATATGCGCTTTCGTTGAACGGGTTCTTGCGCGGAATCCAGGGGAACCCGCCGAAGTTGTCGGCGTTGCCGAAGCGGCTCTGGCAGGTCTGCAGGGTGTGGTCGCAGCCAGCGTAGAGGCTCACCGTCTCACCGACCTGCAAGGGGGCGGGATAGATCAGGGTGATGCCCGATCCGTAATAGTCGCTGTGCTCGATCATGTGCCGGGTGCCGTCGGCGCGCTCCAGATAGCCGCCCGCGAAGCGGTCCGGCGGGAAGCTCGCTCCTTCGAACCAGACGAATCGTCCATCCACCTGCGAGACGGTGAACGGCTCGGCCACCGGCGTCGCCCGGCACTCGGCACCGTAGAGCACATGGGGACAGCGCCGGGCATAGAGCCGGCGCAATCCCAGCCGCTTGAGGCTGATGCTGGCCGGCTCGCAGCGGATGCGAGCCTCCCGCTCCTCGAAGATCACTTGCAGCACCCGCCCGGTCCAGACCAGCGCCCAGCCCCAGTCGCTGCCGTAGCGGCGGTAGATGCTCACGCCCATGGGCTGTGGTTGCGGCGCGCCGCGATACTCCCGCACCAGATCCAGGTCCCGCGGGCAACGCAGATCGATGGAGCGCCGGCCCGCCTCGGGACCTAAGCCCAGCGC
>JALVTT010000002.1 GCA_027024025.1 Sedimenticola sp. | reverse complement strand
GTTCCCGGCCAACAGCGTGGGCGCCACATAGTCGGCCAGGCATTCGTTGTACTTGCCCTCGGGCTGGCGCGCCTGCTTGCGCAGATTGTGCAGCACCATGCGCACCTCGCTGCGGGATTCATCTTCGTAGATCTCGATGTCGTCGCCCACGCTGTTGGCCGGGAACAGCCCCACCACCGCGCGCGCCTTCAGCCAGCCCTCGTCGATGATCCGCTGCAACATGGCCTGGGCGTCGGCGTACAGCTTGCGCGCCTCCTCGCCCTTCTCGGGGTCGTCGAGGATCTTCGGGAAGCGTCCGCGCAGCTGCCAGGCGTGGAAGAAGAAGGTCCAGTCGATGTAGGGGACGATCTCGCGCAGGTCGATGTCGTCGAGAACGGTGGTGCCCGGATGTCTCGGCGGCACGATCTCCGCCTTCGACCAGGCGATGGGCGTGCGGTTGGCGCGCGCCTCCTCCAGGGTCGCCAGGTCCTGCTTTTTCTGCTTGCCCGCGCGCGCCTGGCGCACCTGCTCATATTCCTCCTTGAGCGCACTGAGGAAGGCTGGCTTCTGCTCGTCCGAGAGCAGCGCCGAGGCCACGCCCACCGCGCGCGAGGCGTCCGGCACATAGACCACGCCGTGCTCGTACTCGGGCTCGATCTTGACCGCGGTATGCGCCTTGGAGGTGGTGGCCCCGCCGATCATCAGCGGGATGGTGAAGCCCTGGCGCTTCATCTCTTTCGCCACGTGCACCATCTCGTCCAGCGAGGGGGTGATCAGCCCCGACAGGCCGATGATGTCCACCTGCTCGTCGATGGCGGTCTTGAGGATGGTCTCGGCCGGGACCATCACGCCCAGGTCGATCACCTCGTAGCTGTTGCACTGCAACACCACGCCGACGATGTTCTTGCCGATGTCGTGCACGTCGCCCTTGACCGTGGCCATCAGCACCTTGCCCGCGGCCTCGGCGCCGCATTCGGCCTTCTCCGCCTCCAGATAGGGCTCCAGATAGGCCACCGCCTTCTTCATCACCCGCGCGCTCTTGACCACCTGTGGCAGGAACATCTTGCCCTGGCCGAACAGGTCGCCCACCACGTTCATGCCCGCCATCAGAGGGCCCTCGATCACGTCCAGGGGACGTCCCAGCTTCTGGCGCGCCTCCTCGGTGTCGGCGTCGATGAACTCGGTGATGCCCTTCACCAGGGCGTGTTCCAGGCGTTTCTCGACATCCCAGCCGCGCCATTCCAGGTCGTCCTTCTTTTCCGCCACCGCGCCGTCACCGGCATACTGCGGGGCCAGATCGACCAGACGTTCGCCCGCCTCCGGGTCGCGGTTGAGGATCACGTCCTCCACGGCGTTGCGCAGTGGCTCGGGCAGCTCGTCATAGACCGCGAGCTGGCCGGCGTTGACGATGCCCATGTCCATGCCGGCGCGGATGGCGTGGTACAGGAACACCGCGTGGATGGCCTCGCGCACCGGGTTGTTGCCGCGGAAGGAGAAGGAGACGTTCGACACCCCGCCCGAGACCAGGGCGTGCGGCAGGTGCTGCTTGATCCAGCGGGTGGCCTCGATGAAGTCCACCGCGTAGTTGTTGTGCTCCGGGATGCCGGTGGCCACCGCGAAGATGTTGGGGTCGAAGATGATGTCCTCGGCCGGGAAGTCCAGCTCGTCCACCAGGATGCGGTAGGCGCGCTCGCAGATCTCGATCTTGCGCTCGAAGGTGTCCGCTTGGCCCTGCTCGTCGAAGGCCATCACGATCACCGCCGCGCCATAGCGCCGGCACAGGCGCGCCTGCTCGCGGAACTTGTCCTCGCCTTCCTTCATGGAGATGGAGTTGACGATGGGCTTGCCCTGCACGCATTTCAGGCCGGCCTCGATGATCTCCCACTTGGAGGAGTCGATCATCACCGGCACCCGGGCGATGTCCGGCTCGGCCGCCATCAGGTTGAGGAAGCGCACCATGGCGGCCTTGCCGTCGAGCATGCCCTCGTCCATGTTGACGTCCACGATCTGGGCGCCGTCCTCCACCTGGGTGCGGCAGACGTCCAGCGCCTCCTCGTATTCCTCGTTGAGGATCAGGCGCTTGAACTTCGCGGAACCGGTCACGTTGGCGCGCTCGCCCACGTTCACGAACAGCGAGTCGGCGGTGATGTTGAACGGCTCCAGGCCGGACAGGCGGCAGGCCGGCTCGATCCGCGGGCGCGGGCGCGGCGCCAGCCCGGCCACCGCCTCGGCGATGGCGGCGATGTGCTCGGGCGTGGAGCCGCAGCAGCCGCCGATGATGTTCACGAAGCCCGAGCGCGCCCATTCGGCCACCTCGGCGGCCATCTCCGCCGGGCCCAGGTCGTACTCGCCGAACTCGTTGGGCAGGCCGGCGTTGGGGTGGGCATTGACAAAGCATTCGGCCACCCGCGACATCTCCTCCACATACTGGCGCAGCAGGTCCGGGCCCAGGGCGCAGTTCAGGCCGATGGAGAGGGGTTGCGCGTGACGCAGGCTGTTGTAGAAGGCCTCGGTCACCTGGCCGGAGAGGGTCCGCCCGGAGGCGTCGGTGATGGTGCCCGAGATCATGATCGGCAGGCGGATGCCCTTCTCCTCGAAATAGCGCTCGATGGCGAAGATCGCCGCCTTGGCGTTGAGGGTGTCGAAGATGGTCTCGATCAGCAGGATGTCGGCCCCGCCCTGCACCAGGGCGTCGGTGGACTCGTAATACTGCTCCGCCAGCGCGTCGAAGGTGATGGCGCGGTAGCCCGGGTCGTTCACGTCCGGCGAGATCGACAGGGTGCGGCTGGTGGGCCCCAGCACCCCGGCGACGAAACGCGGCTTTTCCGGGGTGCTGTATTGGTCGGCCACCTCGCGCGCCAGGCGGGTGGCGGCGTGGTTGATCTCCCAGGCCAGATCCTCCATGCCGTAGTCGGACATCGACACCCGGGTGCCGTTGAAGGTGTTGGTCTCGATGATGTCGGCCCCGGCCTGCAGATACTGCTCGTGGATGCCGCGGATGATCTGCGGCTGGGTGATCGCCAGCAGGTCGTTGTTGCCCTTCAGCTCCGAGGGCCAGTCGGCGAAGCGCTCGCCGCGGTACTCGGCCTCGCCCAGCCCGTGACGCTGGATCATGGTGCCCATGGCGCCGTCCAGGATCAGGATGCGCTCGGCCATCAGGGCCTGGAGTTCGTTACTGCGGTCGCGGGTCATGGTGTGCCTGCCTGTGGATCGGGCGCAGCATTATATCCCGAACCCCGGGAAATCCCCCGGGGACGAAAAAAGCAAATAAATCCTGCCTTCGGCCAATAAAAACTTGTGTTCCCAACGATGCCCCGAATCATGCTTAGATTGCCGCCCCGGCCACGCCGGGAGACGTATCCGGAGCCCCGCTCCACCGCCCAGAGGAGAAACGACAATGGCTGAACTCTTCAGTGATGAATGGATGAAGGCGCTCAAGGACGCCTGGAACAACGAACCCGAGGTCAAGGACAAGCTGGCCGAGATCGGCTTCAACTCGGTGATCGCCTGCGGCTTCAAGGGCGAGGACCAGCCCCGCGGCATCTTCAAGGTGGTCAACGGCGAGTGCGTCGAGGCCGGTTCCTACGACGGCAGCACGCCGGACTGGGACATGCGCGCCGACCCCGACAACTGGAAGAAATGGGCCCGCGAGGGCATCGGCATGACCGGCCTGGGCACCGCCTTCGCCATGGGCAAGCTGAAGTTCCTCACCGGCGACTTCAAGGGCATGATCAAGGACCCGCGCATGGCCGGGCCCTTCGTCAAGAGCTTTGCCCTGATGGGCAAGATCGAAACCGACTGAGCCCGTGACGCCCGCCCCGGACAGGGCCCCGGCCCTGTCCGGAGCGCCTACCACGGCGACCTGCCGGCCCTTTCTATCCAGGGATTTCCGTTGCCCTGCACCCGCTTGATCCTGCGGTTGCGCGCCTTCTCCGCCGCATCCGGCGGATCTTCCCGGTTCCAGCGCTCCAGCATCTCGCGCTGGCGGCGATAGAGTTTGAGATCATAGCGGTCGGCCATGTAGAGCATGGCCCGCGCGATATTCCCCCGTACCGCGGGACGCGGCTCCACCCGGTGCCTGCGGGCGTCGATCTCCAGATCGCAGCCCGGCTCGACCCAACGCTCGCCCTTGATCAGGCCGTACATCATGGAACCGCGCCGCTTGTTGAGATCGCGGCGCGCGGCATACATATTGTGCATGTCCGATTCGATCACATTGAACCGCCGGCTGCGGGCCCGGCAGCGCTTGCGGTCGCCGCAGTGCAGCTGGCGCGCCACCCAGCCCATGGGGAACACGTGTTCGATGTTGTAGCGGCGATCGAAGCGGCGAAATTTTCGCCCGCAATACAACCCCTTGCCGCCATTCGGATAGACCGTCTTCCAGAACAGGGGAATGGTCTCCAGGTAGTCGGCCCGCACCGGGCCGCCCAGCAACAGGGCCAATAACAGGCCAGCCATGGCCCATCGGTTCTGCTTCATTTTTTCCAGTCTCCTTTTGCACTTCGCGCGAAGCGATTGGATAATCCCCCCTCCGGGGCAACAGACAGCGGATCAGGCATGTCAGAAGAACAGGATATCAGCATCAGCGAATCAGAGGAGCCGGCAGGGAAGAAAGGCAGCCCGGCCAAGGCCATCATCATCGTCGTGGTCGTCACCATCCTGGGCATCCTGCTGGTGCCCGGCAAGAAGCGGGAGAAGGACGCCGAACAGGCCCCGCTCCCGCCCGAACAGCGCCCCAGCCTGCTGGAACAGGGCAAACAGGCCGCGCCCGCCGGCGAACAGGCCGGCCAGAGCACCCCGGCCCAGGCGGAGGGCGGCCCGGGCGCCGCCGCGCGCCGCCTGATCGCCGAACTGCGGAGCAAACAGCCGCCCGACCTGGCGCGCGCCTACCAGGCCGCGCAGCGGTTCGAGAGCGAGGGCAAACAGGACGATGCCTATCTGCTGTATTTCTACGCCGCCCGCGCCGGCCACGGCCCCTCGGCCATGCGTCTGGCTCGCGCGGCCGATCCCAAGACCTTCAAGGAAGGCGGCCCGTTCAGCGCGCCGGACGCCCTGCAGGCCAACAAGTGGTACTCGGTGGCCGTCGCGGCCGGTGTCGAGGGCGCCCCGGAGGCGCTGGCGGCCCTGCGGTCCGCGGTCGAACAACGCGCCGCCCGGGGCGACGACAGCGCGCGCCGCATCATGCTGCAATGGAAGTGATTCGATCATGAAGACCCTCAAACACCTGTTCCTGGCGCTCTGCCTGGGCCTGTTCGGCCTGCAGGCGCTGGCCGCGCCCGAGCACCCGCTGCTGATGCCGGGCAAGAAGTCCCTGTACCAGCGGGTACTGGTCATCCCCGGCAGCCATCTCTACAGCCAGCCCGGCAAGAGCGCCCGGCCGGTGACCCCGTTCACCGCCTTCTATGTGTATGCGCGCAAGCGCCAGCAGGGCGGCGAATGGCTGCAGGTGGGCACCGGCCGCTTCGGCGACATCGCGGGCTGGCTGCGCGGCGCCGACACCATCGCCTGGAACCAGGGCCTGACCGTCTCCTTCCGTGATCCGGCCGACCACGACCGCGCCCTGCTGTTCCGCAGCGCCACCGCCCTGCAGGCCGTGGCCGGCAAGCGCGACCTGAAGGACTACGACCGGCTCTATCAGGCCGCCCTCAACGGCGTGATCATGCCCGATTCCCCGGTGGTGGCCATCCAGCCGCCGGGCAAGCTGGACATCCGCAAGGACTTCTATCTGGTGCCCATCCTGGCCTACCGCGACATCTACCTGGGCGATGAGCAGGCCCGCATGCTCGAGGTCGCCAGCGTGCCGCTGCGCGATCCCGCGCCCGCCAAGAAGCCGGCCGCCACCGCCCCCGCGCCGGACAAGGGCTACACCGCCGGCCTGACCTTCGTGATCGACTCCACCCTGTCCATGGATCCCTACATCGACCGCACCCGCAAGGCGGTGATGAAGATCTACGATACATTGGGGGACGCCGGGCTATTGGGCAATGTCAACTTCGGGCTGGTCGCCTTCCGGGACGACCCGCGCAGCGCCCCGGGCCTGGGCTACCGCGCGCGCACCTTCGTGACCCTGGAACAGGGCCGCAACCCGGGCACCTTCCTGCAACAGATCGACCACCTCAAGGCCGCCACCACCTCCAGCCACGACTTCCGCGAGGACGCCTATGCGGGGATCAAACAGGCGATCGAGAAAATAGACTGGAAGGGCACCGCGGCGCGCTACATCGTGCTTATCACCGACGCCGGCCCGCGCGAGGCCGACGACCCGCTCTCGGGCACCGGCATGCGCGCCGCCGAGCTGCGTAAACTGGCGCGCGAGAAGGGCATCGCCATCTTCGTCATGCACCTGCTGACCCCAGCCACCCAGGCCGACCACGCGCGCGCCGCGCGGCTGTACCGCGAGCTTTCCCGCTTCCCGGGCATCGGCAGCCTGTACTACGGCGTGCCCACCGGCGACGTGGACGAATTCGGCCATGTGCTCGACACCCTGGCCGGCCAGATCACCATGCAGGTGCAGATGGCCGCCGCGGGGCGCCCGCAGAAGGCCAGCCCCGAGCAGGTGGAACAGGCCAACCCGCAACTGGCCGAGCTGCAGCACAAGATCGCCCGTCTCGGCTATGCCCTGCGCATGCGCTATCTGCAGAAGACCCAGGGCGGCAAGGTGCCGCGGGTGTTCAACGCCTGGCTGCTGGACCACGACATCCGCCACCCGGACAAGCGCACCCTGGACGTGGAGGTACTGCTGACCCGGGACCAGCTCTCGGACCTGCACGACATCCTCAAGCAGGTGCTGGCCACGGCCGAGGAGGGGCTGCTCTCTCCGGACAACTTCCTCAACGAACTCAAGAGCCTGGCCGCGACCATCGCGCGCGACCCCGAAAAGCTGGGCGAGACCACCGCCACCACCGCCGGCAGCGGCAACAGCCTGGCGGACCTCGGCTTCATGCGCGAGTACATCGAAGACCTGCCCTACACCGGGGAGGTCATGCGCCTGTCACTGGACGACTGGGAGTCCTGGCCCGCGCGCGAACAGATCGCCTTCCTGCAGCGCCTGGAGGACAAGATCGCCTACTACCGCGCCCTGCACGATCACACCGATCTGTGGATCAGCCTGGACGGCGGCCCCATCGACGGCGATTCGGTGTTCCCGGTGCCGCTGGAGATGCTGCCCTGACCGTCAGAAGGTCGCGCCGTTCCAGCCCCAGAGATGGCGCTCGGCATCGGAGAACTCGATATACACCCGATCGCCGGGCACCCCGAGATGTTCGGAGATCAACGCGCACAGGCGACCGGAGAAATCCGCGGTGCGGTCCCCCGGCAGGCCGATGCTCTTGAGTTCCAGATAGGCCAGCGGCGCGGTGCTGCCGGCGAAGGACATGGCGCGCCCGGCCGAGACATCCACCATCACATATTGCTCCGGCTTGCCCAGCATGCGCGCGACCTCGGCCGAGGCCTCGCCCAGCAGCGCCTGCACGGCATCCTCGTCCAGGGGTCGATTGGTACTGATCTTCAACAGCGGCATGGCGTATTCCTCCGACACGTGAACCGGCTGGCATTCTAACCGGCCAAATGTCCCAATGGGGCTTCCGTCCCAGTACAATACGACCCCATCCATGAGATCTCCAGACAACAACGTGAGCAATGTTTTCAGGCCCTCGCGCGACCGGGGCATCATCTACCATCTCCGCGACGTGGTGCTGGACCGCGAATCCCAGGGCATCTCGTTCCGTCTCAACGTGCCCTCGCTGCAGATCGCCCAGGGCGAGAAGATCGCGCTGATCGGCGAGTCCGGCTGCGGCAAGTCCACCCTGCTCGACATCCTGGCCTTCATCGCCCAGCCCACCAGCATCGGCGCCTTCCGCTTCCGCCCGGTCAACACCGGCGAGCCCATCGACGTCGGCGCCCTGTGGCGCCGGCGCAAGCTCAACCGCCTGGGCGAGCTGCGCAAGCGCCATATCGGCTATGTGATGCAGACCGGCGGGCTGCTGCCCTATCTGACGGTGCGCGACAACATGAACCTCTCGCGCAATGTGCTCGGCCTGCGTCAGGACCGCACCACCGAGGATCTGGCCCGCGAACTGGGCATCGCCCGCCACCTGGACAAGCTGCCGGAGACCCTGTCCACCGGCGAGCGCCAGCGGGTCGCGATCGGGCGCGCCCTGGCGCATGAACCCTCGATCGTGATCGCCGACGAGCCGACCGCCTCGGTCGATCCGCTGGCCGCGGAGAAGATCATGTCGCTGTTCATCGGCCTGGCCGAGGAGCGTAATATCACCGTGATCGTGGCCAGCCACGCCTGGCGCCACATCAAACGCCTGGGTCTGCGCCGCCTGGCCCACCACACCCAGCGCTCGCGGGACGGGCGCACCACCGAAACCGTGGTGAACGGCTGATGCGCCTGTTCAAGATCCTGCGCCTGGCCACCCGCGACTACCGCCATGAATGGCAGATGTCCGGCTGCTTCATCCTCGCCCTGGCCGCGGTGCTCGGCCCCATGCTGGTCCTGTTCGGGCTCAAGTTCGGCATCGTCGGCGGCATGATCGACCAGCTGATCGAGGATCCGGCCAACCGCGAGATCCGCCCGGTCGGCAGTGGTCGCTACGACGCGGTCTGGCTGGACCGCTTCCGCAAGCGGCCGGACGTGGCCTTCCTGGTGGCGCGCACCCGCAGCATCGCCGCCACCCTGCAACTCAAGAGCCGCGCCAGCAACCGCATCCTCAATGCCGAGATGATCCCCTCGGCCCACGGCGACCCCCTGCTGGAAGGCATCGCCCAGCCGCCCACCGGGTTGCACCGGGTCGTGCTTTCGAGCAACGCGGCGCGCAAGCTCGGGGTGGAGCCGGGAGACCACATCGACGGCAGCCTGGCACGCCGCTACCGCGGGCGCCACGAGCGGGTGCATCTGGACCTGGAGGTGGCCGACGTGGCCCCGCCCGCCGCCTTCCCGCGCGACGGCGCCTTCGTCGATCTGGTCCTGCTGGAGGCGCTGGAGGACTTCCGCGACGGACACGCCGTGCCCGCCCTGGGCTGGAGCGGCAGCCCGGCCCCGGATCAGCGCCACTACCCCTCCTTCCGCCTGTACGCCCGCTCCATCTACGACGTGGCCACCATCAAACAGGCGCTCAACGACGCCGGCATCGACGTGCGCACCAAGGCCGCCGACATCGAGCTGGTGATGAAGATGGACCGCAACCTCAGCACCATCTACTGGGCCATCGCGATCATCGGCCTGGTGGGCTTTTCCCTGTCGCTGGGCGCCAGCCTGTGGGCCAATGTGGACCGCAAGCGCAAGGAGCTGTCGGTGCTGCGCCTGGTCGGCTTCCGCACCGGCGACATCGTCTGGTTCCCCATGATCCAGGCCTTCTACACCGCGACCCTGGGCTGGGTGCTGGCGATCGGCATCTACCGGCTCGCGGCCCTCGCCATCAACGACATGCTGTCCGCGCAACTGGCCGACGGCCAGCAGGTCTGCGTACTCCTGCCCAAACACTACCTGGCCGCACTGGTGGTCACCGTGGTCGCCTCGGTCGCCGCCGCGGCCCTTGCCGGCATGCGCTCGGCGCGTATCGAACCCTCCGAGGGGCTGCGCGAGATCTGAGACCACCCCCGGAAAAACCCTTAAAGTTTTCCCACGGCCTGCCGAAACCCCGTGGTACAGGAAGGAAGCGGGGACAACCGTATGTCGCTACATCATTTGCAAGCCCAGCCGAGAAGGCGCTGCACCACTATCCAGGTGATCGACAGCATCGCCGAGGTGACACGCTATCTCGACAAGGAGCTGATCGAGCACAGCCTGCTCTCGACCCTGGGGGAATTCGAGCCCGACCAGGAACTGCGTATGTATAAGGTACTATCAGCCGATCCGGATCTGGAGCTGACCCTTGCCGCAGCCTACCGTGATGGAATCATCTACCGTGGCTGCGAGGGTGCACGGCACCAGATCGAGGATGCGTTGGCCGAGGCGATTGCCGAGGTGGCAGAGACCGGCGAGTTGATGAGCCTGCACGCGCCTGACGATGGAAAAGATGTCAATATCTATCCTGTATTCGCTCAAGATGGGGATCTCTACTCCATACTGGTCCAGGTCAGTCCGCCCTTGGTCGCCGACGACCAGCGCCTGATCACCGGCCTGTTGCGCATCTATTCCAACTACCTTTCGCTGCTGGATCTCAGCCAGAAGGACAAGCTAACCTCGCTGCTTAACCGCGACCGTCTGCAGACCAACATCCTACAGATCCTGGGCAAGCAGCGCCTGACCGACGGAAACCGCCCGCTGCTGATGCGACGCCGCTACGACAAACAGAAGTACTGGCTGGCGGTGATCGACATCGACCACTTCAAGCGGGTTAACGACACCTATGGGCATCTAATCGGCGACGAGATCCTGATCATGTTCGCGCGTCACATGCACGAGGTGTTCCGCAACGACGATCTGCTGTTCCGCTTCGGCGGTGAGGAGTTCGTGGCCATCATCATGGCCGACGATCAGAACAACGCGCGGCGCGCCTTCGAGCGTTTCCGCAAGTGCATCGAAGATTTCGAATTCCCGCAGGTGGGTCACCTGACCGCCTCTTTGGGGGTGGTGCGGATCGACGGTCAGGACTCACCCTCCGATGTGATCAGCGCGGCCGACCGGGCCATGTATTATGTCAAGCAGCATGGCCGCAATCAGGTGGCCTTCTACGAGGATTTGGTAGCCCAAGGAAGGATCGCCGAGCAGCGCGCCCCTGCCGTTGGGGATATCGACCTATTCTGAGCACGCGCCAGTTCAGCCGCCGGCTTGCCGCGCCTCCTGGGCCTCCTCCAGACGCCGTTGCACCAGCTCGATATGCTCGCGCAGGGCATACAGCTGATCGCCGAAGCGCAGCGGCACATCGATATGCCGCACCTCTTTCTCGATCCTGTCCAGAGTCCGCATCAGGACCACAGGATCTTCGCGTCCCTGGTCCAGGCGCTGCTCGATCTCGAACAGATCGTCGTACCAGCGGTAGATACGCGAGGCCATGCGCCACTGATACAGCGGCGGCATGGCCTTGAACAATGGCAGCAACATCAGCACCAGGGGCAGCAGCATCACCTTCAGGCGGTCCACCAGCGAGGCGGCCCAGAACGGCAGATAACGCTGCAGGAAGGGCGGGCCACTCTTGTAGAAGCGCTCGGCCTCCGCGGCCAGCGGATAGGCCAGCAGATCGGATCGCGGAAACTCGCCATGCCCGGCGAACCAGTCACCGTCACGGTGCACCCGGGCGATGGCCTGCAGCAACAGATCATTGATGGCGGGATGGTTCTCCGACGACACCACCAGGTTGGCCGCGGGCGCCAGCAGGCGCACGTCATGCGGCGGGATGTCCTGTTTCAGATCGACCACCCCCTCCGGCAGGGTCACTCCGGTGAGAAAGCGGTAGCGCCGCGCATAGGCCTCGGTGCGACGGAAGGGTACCAGGGCCAGCCGCCCGTCCTTGAGCAGGGACTGGATCAGGCTGCTGCGCGGCGAGGTCACGAAGAAGGCCGCGTCCACCGCGCCCTGACGCAGACGCTCCGCCGCGGCCTGGCTGGCCAGCGCGGGCAGACGCGTGTCGTCCGGCCCGACCCCGTTGTCGGCCAGCAGCCGCAGCACCAGGGCGCGCGTGCCCGAGCCCTTGCCGCCGGCGGCCACCGTCAGCCCCCGCAGATCGCGCAGATCGGCCACCTGGACGCCCTTGCGCACGAACAGCCACAGCGGCTCGTAGTACAGGCTGCCCAGGGAATACAACTCCAGCCCCTTGTCCGCATCCGGAATACCGCCCTGGACCAGGGCGATATCCACCTTGCCCTGGTGCAACAGTCCGATGTTCTCCACCGAACCCGCGGTCTGGATCACCTCCAGGGTGATGCCCTCTTTCGCCAACTCCCGGGCATAGGCCTGGGCAAAGCCGTAATAGGCGCCCTGCGGGCCGCCGCTGGCGATGCGCACATGATCCGGCGGCGCGGGCTTGATGAACTGGTAGGCCACGGCGAAGGCCAGGATGGCCAGCAGGGCCGCGGGCCCGTAGATCCTGAGCATCTGCTTCATTCCTCGTTCCTCCAAAGCGCCTTGCGCAGGGCATTCAGATCCGGCACCTGCAGATCGGGCGGGGCGAGCTCCCGCGGCCAGTCCCGCCCCTCTCGGTTGACCCAGACGCTGCGCAGGCCGGCGCGTTGCGCGGCCAGCACGTCCCGCTCCGGGTCGTCACCCACATGCGCGGCCCGTTCCAGCGGGATGCCGGTGGCCGCGCTGGCGGCATGGAACAGGGCCGGATCGGGCTTGGCCGCGCCCACCTCCTCGGCCATGAAGGCGTGCGCGAAACAGCCCGCCAGCGGCGTGTGTTCGATCTGCGCATTGCCATTGCTGACCGCCACCAGCACATAGCGGCGGCCGAGCGCGCGCAGGGCGTCGACCACCTCCTCATAGGGCGTGACCCGGTTGCGCGCCTGGCGGAAGATGCTGTTCGCCTGTTGCGCCAGCTCGGCGGGCAGGCCGTGTTGCTCTGCCAGCTCGCGGTAGGAACGCAGGCGGATCTCGGTCAGGTCATGGGCGATCTGCGGATTCTCGCGCGCCACCCGCATGCGGTGCTCGCGCAGACTGTCGATGTCATAGCGCTCGGCCAGCACCGGCGCGGCCTGTTCCAGCCAGGCATGGACCTCGCGTTCGGCCGCGTGGATGGTCGGGAAACAGGGCCACAGGGTGTCGTCCAGATCGAAGGTCAACATCCGCACCCCGGCAAAACGCCGTGGATCGGCCAGGTGCCAGCTCATGCCGCGCGCACCCCTGGCAGCACCCGCTGCGCGATGAGCGCGCCCAGGCCCGCCAGCTCGGGGTAGGCCGCGGACACCGCCACGATGTATTCCAGGGTGCGCGGGATGTCGCCGAGATAACCGTCCTTGCCATCACGGTGCTTCAGCCGGGCGAAGATCCCCGCGGCCTTGAGATGTCGCTGCACGCCCATCAGGTCGAACCAGCGCGGGAAGTGCTCGAGATCCTCCCGCGCCAGGATGCCGGCCTCGAGCGCCCGCGCCGCGTAGGCGTCGCGCCACTGCGCCACCCGTTCCCGTGGCCAGCGGACATAGCAGTCACGCAGCAGCGAGACCAGGTCATAGCTGACCGGGCCGAGTACCGCGTCCTGATAGTCGATCACCCCGGGGCTGCGTTCCGCGCAGACCAGCAGATTGCGCGAATGATAGTCACGATGCACCAGGACCCGGGGCTGGGCCAGGGCGCTGTCGGCCAGCCAGTCGAAGGTCGTGCGCAGCATCTCGCGCTCGGCCGCATCCAGGGTCAGAGCGAGATGCACATCCAGCAACCAGTCGGGGAACAGAGCCATCTCGTTCAGCAGCAGCCCGCGGTCGTAGTCCGGCAGCCCGCCGGGATCACCCTGCTGGATACGCAGCAGGGCGTCGACGGCCTCGCCATACAGACGGTCGGCGCCGGCCTCGTTCAATTCGCCCTGATACAGGCGGTCGCCCAGATCCTCCAGCAGCAGAAAACCCTGCTCCAGGTCCTGGGCATGGATGTGCGGCACATGCACCCCCGCCGCCTCCAGGCGCCGGGTGACATCGACGAAGGGACGGCAGTCCTCGTGCCCGGGCGGGGCATCCATGGCGATCAGGCTGCCCCTCTCCGCGGGCCAGACCCTGAAATAACGCCGGAAGCTGGCATCGCCCGATGCCGGCGCCATGCGGAAACCCCGCAACCCGCAACCCGACTCCAGCCAGGCCCGCAACTGCGCCTCGCGCTGAGGCATGTCCCCTCCCCGCGCGCCTCCCCACACACCGGAGAGACCCGCTGCAACATTGAAGAAAACCCCATTCTATGAGATTTTACGCGCCTGCGAGGAAGCCCGACCGATTCAGACGCCGCGAGACGGCGCGTCTCTCGGTGCTTGCTCGGGGAACCCGGCAGGGTGTCCCGTATCCGCACACCATCACCAGGCAGAACAATCACGTGTCACGGAACGTCTCGCACTCTGGTATGCCCCCGGCACATCGCTATCGCCTGCTTCCCCTCCTGATACACGGCCTGCTGCTGAGCGGCAGCGCCCTGGCCGCGCCGGGCTGGGACTGTCGCGCCGGCGACAACGGCGACTGGGTGTGCAGCAAGGACGGCGTGGTCGAGCAAAGACCAGAACCCGTCCGGGTGACACCGGCCGCCGTGACCCGGCCCGCCGTCGAGCCTCCGGGCGCGGCGGCCCCGCCGGCTCCCGTGGCGCC
>JALVTT010000001.1 GCA_027024025.1 Sedimenticola sp. | reverse complement strand
CCCCCGGTGCGGGAACCGGCCCGGCCCCGCCCGCCGCCGCAACAGGGCGAATTGCGTTTCGAGGGCGTGGGCCTGCGCTATCCCGGTACTGAACGGCCCGCGCTGACGGACATCGATCTGTCCCTGCCAGAGGGCAGCATCACCCTGTTGCAGGGGCCCAGCGGCGCGGGCAAGACCTCCCTGGCCGATCTGCTGCTGCGCTTCCGCGATCCCGACCGCGGCTGTATCCGCTATGCCGGCATCGACCTGCGCGCCTTCGACAGCGAGCAATGGCGGCGGCGCGTCAGCCTGGTCTCGCAGCACGCCCCGCTGATCGCCGGCACCCTGCGGGAGAATCTGCGTCTGGCCGACCCCGAGGCCACGGACGAGACCCTGCTGGCGGCCTGCCGGCAGGCGCAGCTCGACGGATTCGTCGCCAACCTGCCCGAGGGCCTGGACACCTGGCTGGGCGAGACCGGCACCCGGCTCTCCGGCGGCCAGGCACGGCGCGTGGCCATCGCGCGCGCCCTGCTCAAGCCGGCCCCCATCCTGATCCTGGACGAACCGACCGAGGGCCTGGACCTGGAGACCGAGGCGCGGCTGGTCGCCACCCTGGACCCGTTGCTGAACAACCGTACCGTGCTGCTGATCTCGCACCGTCCGCTGCGCCTGTCGCGCATCGATCAGGTGGTGCGGCTGCGCGAGGGCCGGATCAGCGGCTGAGTTCCCAGGCCAGCATCCGGGCCTTGCGCGCGCGGCCGCCGCCGTACTCCCCGAGCCGGCCGTCGGCGTGGATCACGCAGTGACAGGTGATCAGCCAGGGCACCGGGTTGGCCGCCATGGCGCTGCCCACGGCGCGGGCCGCGCGCGGACTGCCCGCGCGCCGCGCCAGTTCGGCATAGCTCCAGACCAGGCCGCGCGGCAGGCGCGCCAGGGCCCGCCACACCCCCAAGCGGAAGCCCTCCGCGTCCACCCACACCGGCACGGCCTCCGCGGGCCGCGGACCGAACAGACGCGCGCGCCATGCATCCGCCTGCTCCGGGCGGGCCCGCAGGGTCACACCGGACCAGGCCGCGCGCAGGCGGGCGGCCGCGGCGGCCGGATCGTCGGCGAACGACAGATGACAGACGCCCAGGGGGGTGAAGCCGATCACCGCGCGGCCGAAGGGGCTGTCCAGCTCGCAGTAGTCCAGACCCGTCTCCAGGGCCCGGCGGGCGTCGGCCACCCGCAGCCGTACCCGCGCCGGGCCGGACGGCCGGGCCGCGGCCCGGGCCAGCAGCGCGCGCATCCAGGCCGGATCCCGGACCCGCGTCGCCCCTGTCTCTAATGCCCCCATACGAAACCCCGATCGTCGCCCCTGTCCGGGCATGATACTAATGTGAACAAGCATCCAGTACCCCCGCCCCCGGCTCGCGCGGCGGGCTGGAGCCCGGCGATGACAAGAGGTAGCAGAACATGAGTGAGGAACAGAACAAGGGCGTGCGCGAGATCCGCATCAACCCCATCGTGCCCACCGAGTCGGTGCTGGTCGCCACCGCGCGCGGCATGCGCCCCAAGAAGGCCGAGGAGAAGATCGAACGCGACACCCGCACCCATGTCGATACCTGTCCCTTCTGCCGCGGCAACGAGGACCGCACCCCGCCCGAGATCAAGGCCTGGCCGGATTCCCGGGACTGGGAGGTGCGCATCGTGCCCAATCTCTACCCGGTGCTGGGCGACGACAGCCCGTCCAACAATCTGGCCTTCGGCCTGCAGCAGGTGATCGACGGCTACGGACGCCACGAGGTCATCATCGACCACCCGCACCACGGCATCATCATCCACGAGATGAGCCAGGCGCACCTGGCCGCCCTGTTCGGCATCTACCAGCAGCGCATGGCCGAGCTGTACGCCTCCGACCCGCGCCTGAAGTACGTGCTGGTGTTCAAGAACTTCGGCCCGGCGGCGGGCGCCAGCATCCCGCACACCCACAGCCAGATCATCGCCACCCCGGTGGTGCCGGAGAACGTGCAGAACGAGGTCACCCACAGCCACCAGTACGCGCAGAAATACGGCCAGTGCATCTTCTGCTCGCTGATCGACGAGGCCCTGACCTACGAGGCCACCATCTATGACCGCGAGTCGGGCGCGGTGCGGCGCAGGATCAGCGTCGGCCAGTATGTGATCGAGCGCGGCGAGCGCTTCGTCGCCATCAAGCCCTTCGCCAGCCGCTTCGAGTGGGAGATCCACATCCTGCCGCTGCGGCACGAGGCCGACTTCCTGGCGGCCAGCGAGGAAGACCTGCAGGACTTCGCGCGCGTGCTGCAGCGCACCATGAAGCGCCTGGACAAGGTGGTCGGCGGGGTGCAGTTCAACTTCTTCCTGCACTCGCTGCCGCATGGCGACGAGTTCGGCAACTGCAACGAGAGCTATCACTGGCACCTGGAGATCTGCCCGCGCACCAGCATCCCGACCGGCTTCGAGCTGGGCTCGGGGCTGTTCGTCAGCACGGTCAGCCCCGAGGAGGCCGCGGAGGCGCTGCGCAACGCCGAGATCGACTAGGCGCACCCGGGCACAGTACACTTGGGGCCATCGTCCAGCCATACCGGAAACCCGCCGATGCCCACCAAGAACAATCATCTGGTCATCTCCGCCCTGGGCAGGGACAGGCCCGGCATCATCGATCGCCTGACCCGCGCCATCCTGGATGCGGAATGCAATATCCTGGACACGCGCATGGCCGTGCTCAGCGGCGAGTTCGCCATCCTCATGGAGGTCGAGGCCCAGTGGGACCGCCTGGCCCGTCTCGAGGCCCAGCTGCCCGAGCTGCAGAAGTCTCTCGGCCTGACCATCATCACCGAACGCACCGCGCCGCCCGAGGCCCCCGGACAGCTGCTGCCCTACGGGGTGGACGTGGTGGCCCTGGACCAGCCCGGCATCGTGCACCATCTCGCGGCCTTCTTCTCCGAGCGCAATATCAACATCGAGGACATGACCACCAGCAGCTATGCCGCGGCCCACACCGGCACCCCGATGTTCGCGGTGCGCATGACCGTGGGCATCCCGGCCAACACCCCGATCTCGGCCCTGCGCGAGGAGTTCATGGACTTCTGCGACGCCATGAACATCGATGCCGTACTCGAACCCGTCAAAGGATGAGGAGACCGTCATGAGCGTGAAGATTGGCAGAAAGGTGCCCGATGTGGCCCTGCACCTGACCGGCGACCGCCAGGCCCGGCTTTCCGACTACCGCGGCCGGCCCCTGGTGCTGTATTTCTACCCCAAGGCCAGCACGCCCGGCTGCACCCGGGAGGGCCTGGACTTCAGCGCCGCCATCCACAAGTTCCGGCGCCAGTCCTGCCGCATCCTGGGCGCCTCGCGCGACAGCCTGAAGGCGCAGGAGAACTTCAAGGCCAAGCAGGGCTTTCCCTTCGACCTGGTGAGCGACCCGGACGAGGTCCTGTGTCAGGCCTTCGATGTGATCAAGATGAAGAACATGTATGGCAAACAGGTCCGCGGCATCGAACGCAGCACCTTCCTGATCGACGCCGAGGGCGTGCTGCGCCGCGAATGGCGCAAGGTCAAGGTCAAGGGTCACGTCGAGGAGGTGCTGGAGGCCGTGAAGGCCCTGAAAAAGGCCTGACCCCCACAGGGAGCGACAACATATCCATGGGCATCAAATCCCGCACCGGAAAGAAACTCTTCGTACTCGACACCAACGTGCTGATGCACGATCCCACCGCCATCTTCCGGTTCGCGGAACATGACATCTTCCTGCCCATGGTGGTGCTGGAGGAGCTGGACCGCGGCAAGAAGGGGATGTCGGAGGTGGCGCGCAACGTGCGCCAGGTCAGCCGCTTTCTCGACGAGCTGATGAGCCACAGCAGCGCCGAGGAGATCAGCGAGGGCCTGCCCCTGGACGGGGCGCTGAACCGCCCGGAGGACGCGCCCGACGAGCGGCTGGGGCACCTGTTCTTCCAGACCCAGCTGCAGCCCGCGCCCCTGCCCGACTCGCTGCCGGGCAATGTGCCGGACAACAACATCCTGGGCACCGCCCTGGCCCTGCAGGCCATGGCGCGCGACCGCCAGGTGATCCTGGTCTCCAAGGACATCAACCTGCGCATCAAGGCCGCCATCGTGGGCCTGGTGGCCGAGGACTATCACAACGACCAGGCCCTGGACGACCTGGACCTGCTCTACAGCGGGCAGCTGACGCTGGAGCCCGGCTTCTGGGAGCGCCACAGCAAGGACATGGAATCCTGGCAGGAGGAAGGCCGTACCTTCTACCGCGTCACCGGCCCCGACACCCGCGACTGGTACATCAACCAGCTGATCCACCAGGACGGCGACAATCCCTTCGAGGCCATCGTGCGCGAGAAGGACGGCGACGACGCCATCATCGAGTGGATCCAGGACTACCGCTCCAGCAAGCACTCGGTCTGGGGCATCACCGCGCTGAACCGCGAGCAGAACTTCGCCCTCAATCTGCTCATGGACCCGAACATCGACTTCGTCACCCTGCTGGGCACCGCCGGCACCGGCAAGACCCTGCTGACCCTGGCCGCCGGGCTATCCCAGGTGATGGACACCAACCGCTACCGCGAGATCGTGATGACCCGGGTCACGGTGCCGGTGGGCGAGGACATCGGCTTCCTGCCCGGCACCGAGGAGGAGAAGATGACGCCCTGGATGGGCGCGCTCACCGACAATCTGGAGGTGCTCACCCAGTCCAGCGGCGGCGACTGGGGCCGCGCCGCCACCGACGATCTGCTGCGCTCCAAGATCCGCATCCACTCGCTCAACTTCATGCGCGGCCGGACCTTCCTCAACAAGTACATCATCCTGGACGAGGCGCAGAACCTCACGCCCAAACAGATGAAGACCCTGATCACGCGCGCCGGCCCCGGCACCAAGATCGTATGCCTGGGCAACCTGGCGCAGATCGACACGCCCTATCTGACCGAGACCACCTCGGGCCTGACCTATGTGGTGGACCGTTTCAAGCACTGGCCTCACAGCGGCCACATCACCCTGACCCGCGGCGAGCGTTCGCGCCTGGCCGATTACGCCTCAGAGACGCTCTGACAGGGCGCGCCTTCAGGCCCCGCCCAGCTCGGATCTCAGGGCGGCACAGGTCGCGACAAAGGCGGCGGGGATCCCGCTGGCGGCCTTGCGCGCGGCCTCCAGGTCCCCCTTGCGCGCCGCCATCTCGGTGTCGCGCGCCATCGCCGAGAGGTGCATGGCGCCCATGTTGGCGCTGCCCGACTTGAGCGAGTGCGCGGACAGGACCATGGCCTCCACGTCTCCGTCATCGGCGGCCTGGCGCAGTTGGTCGACCAGGTCCGGCGCGGTGTCCAGGTAGGTCTGCACCAGCTGCCTGAAGTCGTCACCCATGACCTCGCGCAGTTCCTCGAGCACGCCCCGCTCCAGCATGCGCCGTTCCTGTTCGGCCGGTGGCTTCAGTTCGCGCGGCGGCGGCACCTTTTCCTGGACTTCGATATCGGCGCCCAACCACTTGTCCAACATACGGCTCAATTCGTCGCGCCCCACCGGCTTGGCCAGATAATCGTCCATGCCAGCCTCAAGACACTTTTCCCGGTCTCCGGGCATGGCGTTTGCGGTGAGCGCCACGATGGGCAGATAGCCATCCCCCTTCTGTTCACGCGCACGCCACTGCCGCGCCGCTTCGTAGCCATCCATGATCGGCATCTGGCAGTCCATCAGGACCAGATCCACCTGAGTGTCTTTGGCCAGTAAGTCGAGTGCCTGGCGTCCGTTTTCCGCCTCCAATGTAACCACATTCAGCCTTCTCAACATGCCTCGCATGACCCCCAGATTGACCGGGTTATCCTCCACCACCAAAACCTGTGCCCGTGGAGCAACCGGATCGAGCGTCTCGGTGGTCGGATCAGGCAACATCAGATCCTGATCCATATTCAGATCAAGATAATTGAGCAGGTCTTCCTTCTCTGCCTCGAAGGAGGCACTGCCATTGACATCGAACAAGCGGTTTAGCAAGCGGCGCAACACCTCGGCATGGAACAAGCCCGTCAGTGGATACACCGAAAATTCGCTCTGCAGACGATCCGCCATAGTGGCCTGACGCAGAATTACAACAATGTTCAAGGAGCGCAGCAGAGGATCATCGCGAATCTCTCTCAGCACCGGAAGTAGGCTGTTCTCCGAGCCCCAACAGTCCAGTAGAAGACATTCAACGGCCCAACTCTTTCCCAGATGTGCGGAATCCCTAAGACGTTGTAATAGTTCGGCTGGTTGAACCTGCTGTTCTTGCACACCCCATCTCTGCAGATGTCGCGATACTTCCAGCACCAAATTGGCATCGATAATCGCGTTCACAATACGTACGCCTTGCAAACTGGTCCGAGTACTGGGCACATCCTGAACCGAACGACGCATGGGTAGTTGAAACCAGAAGATTGAGCCCTGGCCTGGAGTGGACTTGGCGCCAATACGCCCTCCCATCAAATCAATCAAACGCCGACAGATGGCCAGGCCAAGGCCTGTGCCGCCATGCTTGCGCGTCGTCGATGCATCCGCTTGGGTAAATGACTCGAACAGGCGACCGATCTGTTCCTGCGAGAGACCAATACCAGTATCCCGAACCTCGAAATACAATTCGATTTCACGATGGCCGGCACGGCGCGGTTCAACACGCAAATCCACCTGACCCTTCTCCGTGAACTTGATCGCGTTATTTAACAAATTAGCCAAAATCTGACGCAGCCGGATCGGATCCCCACGTACCATCAGGGGAACCTGAGGTGAAATATCGAGGTGAACCTCCAGACCCTTATGCTCGGCACTGCTGCGCATCAAATCAACCACCGACTCGAGCAACTCGTGCAGATTGATCTCGATACTCTCCAACTGCAACTTTCCGGATTCGGCGCGAGCGAAATCCAGAATGTCGTTTATGATCCGCAGCAGATGACGCGACGAGGCGGTGGCGGCCCTCACATATCGCTGTTGCTGTGAATCCAAGTGCGTATCCTGGAGCATGTCCAGGATCGGCAGGATGCCATTCAGCGGGGTGCGGATCTCGTGACTGATGGTGGCCAGGAATTCTGTCTTTGCCTGGTCTACTTCCTCGGCCAATTTGCGCGCCTGAACCAATTCCTCCTGACACTGCTTGAGTTGCTTGCGCTCCTGTCGCAATTGCCCAAGAGCATCCTGGTGGCGTTCCTTGATTCCACTGAGCGCCTTGCGCGCATCCTGCGCGCTCTGACGTCCCCTGCGAAATCGCGACAACAGCCCCATAAATACACCACCGAATGGCAAAGCCACTAAGACGGCCCCCGCTGTACTAGGCCGCAGGTCCGGCAGTACCGCCACTGCGGCAATCCACAACACCACAGCAACAAAAAATCCTGCAGACCAATACAACAATGGCAGCAATGCCAACGCCGCCAAGCCCTCGGCAATAAATGACGGGAAAATCGGGTTCGCCGCTTGCATGGAAAAATTCAACCAGGCACCCGCGTGCATGCCACAGGCCACCAGTAGCACAGCACGCCACAAATACATGCGACGACGCGAGATTATGCTTTTACGCGATAGGATCCACAGGCCCAGCACCAACAAACAGCTAAAAACCACAGACAACCAGGGGAGTAAGGCAAGCCGCCCCTGCATATACAGCGCTGTAGCCGGCAATCCCCCCAGCATGGTCGGCACCAGCCCCAGATTCAACGCGCTCAGCAGCTCCTCCCGCTGCTGCCCGATACTCACACGCGGACGCGAGGATCGTTCGGTTTCGACGACTGATTCAGACATCAATCTCCCCTTACTCCTTGATCCGGGGCAGAGCCCATCCTTGCTTATCAACGGAAAAAATGTATCCCATACCGAACCTTGGTCCAGCTCGGAGGGGAAGGAACCACTGGCGAGGCACCCTTGGAAGACTTTTCGGCATCCGGTCGCAGACTGCCGAACAAAGCTTTGTTACCCTTGGCGCTGGTATAATATAATGGAAGTTCATAAAGCAGGATAGCTTTAGCATGACCACAACCCCCACACCCCCATCCGACTCGAACGCAACGCATGCGGAACCGCTGCCAAGCAGCATGCTGGACGATATCGCCACGATACGTGAGCACTGGGCCAAGGCAAAGGAACACTGGAGCCCCGAGGCAATGGAAGAACTACACGCGAAATTGGGCGTGTTGGCCGGCCGGGCCAGGAAATCTCAACTTCCCCGCTTGGCGGATGCAATATTCTCAGCCGAGGCCTATCTCAGCTCTTTTGTGGGCAGCGCAAGTCCCATGACCCCGGAACAACGCGAAACCGTAGATACCCTCTTGGCGGAATTAACGCCTGGCGAAACCACACCTACCCCAACGGCGCCAGAGCCAGCTATGAATCAGGAGCAAATTATGCTTCTGGGCCCGCTTGAAGGCCCACTCAAAACACTCATCGAAGTTTTGCTGGATCTGCATATCGACATACGCCATGTGGAAACAGACCTAGCCAAGCATGCCTTGCAAGACTCCCCCCCTGCCGCGCTAATCGTCGATGTGGATTCCATCCCAGAAATCGAAGCAGTGATTGAGGAACTGGCCCGACTAAACAAACGAACCGGACAACATATTCCGTTGGGCTTTGTGGCTGACAAGGACGATATCAACACTCGGGTCAAGGCTGTACGCGCGGGAGGAGACGCATTTTTCGCCCCACCCTTCGATCCCGCCGCCATCAACGAAAAACTCCAGAACTTGCTCAACACCGCTCCCGCACAATCCTACCGCGTTTTGGTAGTGGAAGACGATCTATCCCAGGCAAAGTTCGCGACCTCCATTCTCGGCCAAGCCGGTTTCCAGACCGAATCGGTTACCGAGCCCATGGCCACCCTGGATGCAATCAGGCAATTCTCGCCAGATCTAATCGTAATGGACATCTACATGCCTGAGATCAATGGCATCGAGCTGACAAGCGTGGTCCGCGAGTACAATGAATACGCCAGTATTCCAATCGTCTTTCTATCGGGCGAACAGGACACGGACAAACAAGTCGATGCCTTGAGCGTTGGTGGAGACGACTTCATCACCAAACCAATCCGGCCCAAGCAACTCATCACAGTAGTCAAGAACCGTCTGCGCCGTAGCCAACCGCAACACCTAATACGGAAGCGGCCCAGCTTTCATAAATTCTTGACCAAAAACCAGTTCATCGAACGTATCTCGGCCATGCTCTCGATCGACCCTATGCACGTTCAATCTACCGCTGTGCTGATGTTCGCCCCCAACCACCAGGATCATCACCGCGAGCAGCTCGAAGACGATGGATATGAACAGCTTATGATTGAACTAGCGCGGACCGCAGAACAGCCGCTTGGCGAAAAAGACGCGTTGGCGCGCATCGACCAGGACCGCATGGCCATTCTGGCTCGACGCAAAAGCTCAAATGAGATCTACGATTTAGCCGCACGTTTGCACGAAACCATATCAGCCCATGAGTTCCAGGTTAGGCACACTGATCGCCCTGTAACACTGGGTATCGGCCTGGCCTTTTCCGGCGAGGTCAAAGACGATGCCAACAGCCTGTTGCGACGCGCTCAGATTGCCCTGCAACACGCGCTACAGAAAGGCGACAGTCTTACCGTGCCCTTCGATGACAGCTTCGAGCAGCAAGCAACAAATACGATGGCTAATAACGTCGCCCCTACCGAGGAAGACGTGCCCCACACGATCCGTCAGTGCCTGGCCAAGGATAGTTTCGTGGTGCTCTACCAGCCGATGTTGGATCTGCACGAGCGGGGTAATGAGATCTTTGATATACAGCTTCGGCTACCCGCCCCCAATGGCAAATTACTGAACCTCCGGGATATCCGGAAAGACGCTGAGAAAGCCCAACTGCAAAACGCCATTGACCGATGGGTCCTGAGCCATGCTCTCGACATACTCAAGCAAATGCGCGCAACCACGAATAATGCCCGCGTCTTTGTTAGCCAGTTCAGTAGTTCCGCCTTGGATTACGATTATCCAAAGTGGCTGGCTGAACAACTGAGAGAACGCCACATGGTTGGAACCGGCCTCGTGTTGGATTTCCGTCTATCGGGACTGTCCCATGATCTCAAGGCGGCTAGGGCAAATAGCCTGGCCCTGCACGAGATGGATATCCAGGTTTGCCTTTCCCAGTTTCCAGAGAAGCCAGCTGCATTTAAAGTTCTACGCTATGTGCATGGCGACTACATCCGCATATCAAAACGCCTCCTCAAGGCTGACCGCGACACTATTAAGCTGATAACCAGCGAAGCCCATAGAGCCCGGGCCAAGGTCATCGTCTCGCAGATCGACAACGCGCGCTCCATCGACCTGCACTGGTCCTCAGGCGCCGACTTCCTGCAGGGCAACTTCATCCAACCGCCCATGGACAACATGGATTACGACTTCTCCCAGGTCGTGATCTGACGACTCAGGGATTCGGGCCGTCCCCTTGCGCCAGAGACTGCAAAAACGCTATCCCGCGCTCACCGATGCGCGCCTGCTCGACGAGCTGATCGCCCACAGCCGGCGCGCCCGGCTGACACGCGGCCAGCCGATATGCGACATCGGCCAGCAGTGCACCCACCTGGCCCTGGTCCTGGAAGGCCGCGCGCGTGTCTACGAGCTGGGCGAATCGGGACGCGAGATCACCCTCTACCGCATCGGCCCGGGCGAATGCTGCATCCTGACCGCCTCATGCATCATGAGCCACCGCACTTTCCCCGCCATTGCCTGCTGCGAACAGGATCTGGACGTGCTCCTGCTCCCGGCGCGGCAGGTCGAGGACTTCATGCTGCGCCATCCGCAGTGGCGCCGCTTCGTCTGGCAACTGCTGGCCGACCGCCTCTCGGGGGTGCTCATGTTGCTGGAGGAGGTCACCTTCCGGCGCCTGGACGAACGCCTAATGCGCCACCTGCTGGCACAGCGCGCGCTCCAGGGCAGCGACGAACTCCAGCTCACCCACCAGGCCATCGCCGACGATCTGGGCACCTCGCGCGAGGTGGTCAGCCGCCTGCTCAAGGACATGCAACAGCGCGGCATGCTGGCGCTCTCACGCGGACATGTCACCCTGCTCGGAGACGCCCTGCAACAGGCCCTGGCGCTGTGTGACTAAGTCACCGACAGCCACCCGGGTCTGCGCTACACTGAGCCACAGTGAAACCTGATATCGAAAAAAGGAGAGAGCCATGAAACAGAATGTTGGTGGAATCGACCGTATCCTGCGTCTGGTGGTCGGCATCGCGCTGATCGCCTGGGGCGTCGTCACCCAGAACTGGTGGGGGGCCGTGGGCATCATCCCGCTGTTCACCGCGGTGGTGTCCTGGTGCCCCTTCTACCCGCTGCTGGGCATCAGCACCAAGAAGGAAAGCTGAGCCGGCCCATTTGAGCCCGAAAGCCCCCAGCGCGGGGGCTTTTTCATGCCCCGCGCCCGGCGGGGACCGGATGATCCGGCCAGGCCCGCAGGATGGCGTTGACCAGGGTAGCCAGCGGGATGGCGAAGAACACCCCCCAGAAGCCCCACAGCCCGCCGAACACCAGGATGGCCACGATGATGGCCACCGGGTGCAGATTGACCACCTCGCCGAACAACAGCGGCACCAGCAGGTTGCCGTCCAGGCCCTGGATCACCAGATAGGCGATGGTCACGCCGATGAAGTCCGAGCCCCAGCCCCACTGGAACCAGGCCACCATCATGACCGGCACCGTGACCACGGTGGCCCCCACATAGGGCACCACCACCGACAGCCCGACCAGCACCGCCAGCAGCATGGCGTACTGCAGGCCGAAGAAGGAGAACACCAGGAAGCTGGCCGCCCACACGATCACGATCTCCCAGAACTTGCCCCGCACATAGTTGGCGATCTGACGGTCCACCTCCAGCCAGACCCGCGCCGCCAGGCCACGCTCCCCCGGCATGAAGCGGCTGAACCAGCGCAGGATGAGATCCTTGTCCTTGAGGAAGAAGAACACCAGCATGGGCATCAGCACCAGATACACGATCAGGGTCAACACCCCGACCACCGAGGACAGGGACAGCGAGAGCACCCGCTGGCCGAAGCTGGCGATCTCGCCCTGCACACTGTCCAGCAGCTGCTGGGCCTGGTCCGGCGAGACGATGTCGGGATAGCGCTCCGGCAGGGTCATCAGCAGACGCTGGCCCTCGCCGATCATGCTCGGCAGCTGCTGCACCAGCTGGGTGACCTGGCGCGAGACCACCGGCAGCAGGCCGAACAGCAGGCCAGCCAGGAACAGGAGAAAGGCGATGAACACCAGCACCACCGCCAGCAGGCGCGGCGCGCCCCGGTCCTCCAGGATCACCACCAGGCCCTCCAGCAGATAGGCGATCACCGCGCTGGCCAGCACCGGCGCGAGCATGTGCCCCATGGTCAGGACCACGGCGAAGCTGCCGACCAGGACCAGGGTCAGAAATACGATCTGCGGATCGGAGAAGGTGCGGCGGAACCAGTCGGTGATCAGCTTCATGCGCGTTCCCTGTACGCCCCGTAGGCCTCGGCAAACAGTGTTTCGAGTTCATCGATGACCGATTCGGCGTCCCGGCCGTGCATCAGGTGCGCGGTCATCAGCGCCGCGGACTGGTGCAGCAGCGCGTCCTTTTCCAGCATGGGATAGTTCTGCGACAGGCGGCGGATGGCCGCCACCACGGTCTCGTTCTCCGGCCGCGCCAGGCCCAGCGGTTCCGCGGGCGGCTGCGTCCCGGCGGGTCCGTCCGGCTCGGCCTGCCGCGCCAGGAAGCGGGCAAAATCCAGCAGGCTGCCCCGGCGCCCGGGATCGAGCGCGTCGAACAGCGACAGCAGCTCACGCTGCTCGGCATTCAGGCGGGGGCTGGGCTGCAACATGGTTCCGGCGGCCGCTCAGACCGAGTCCGACTGGTGCTCGTGACAGTAGGCGCGGGCGAACTCCAGCAGCTCCTCCATCACCCGCACGCGGAACTTCTGCTTCTGGTGGACGAAGGAGAAGGGCCGCTCCAGCGGCGGGTCCAGCTGCAGGGCCACCAGGGTGCCCAGGCGCAGCTCCTTCTGGATGGTGGCGTTGGAGACCACCGAGATCCCCATGCCGGCCTCCACCGCGCCCTTCACCGCCTCCGGGCTGCCCAGCTCCATGGCCACCTTCATGGTGTGCTTGCACTCGTCGGTCTTGCAGATGTGATCCTCGATCACCTCGCGCGTGCCCGAGCCCTCCTCGCGGCAGATGAAGGGATGCTCCAGCAGTTCCGCCATCTTGATGGTCTTGCGCGAGGCCAGCTCGTGCCTGGGTGGCACGATGGCCACCAGGCGGTCGTCACGGCACTTGTCCACCACCAGGTTCTTGTTCCCCACCGGGGCCTCGACCACGCCCAGGTCGATGGTGTTGTTCTCCACCATGGTCACGATGCCATCGGTATTGGAGACCTTGAGGTGGATGGTCACATCCGGGTACTGGGAACGAAAGTCCCCCAGCAGGGCCGGCAGCATGTATTCCGCGATGGTGGTGCTGGCGCCGATGGTCAGGGAGCCGCTGATCTCGCCGGTCATCTCGCGCACCGCGTTTTCCATCTCCGCATACTGCTCGAAGATCTTGTCCGCGTAGCGGAACACGGTCTCGCCCGCCTCGGTCAGGCTGATGCGGTTGTGGGTCCGGTCGAACAGCCGGGTGTTGAAATATTCCTCCAGCTGCCGGACCTGAAAGGTCACGGCGGGCTGGGTCATGTGCAGACTCTCGGCCGCCTTGGTGAAACTCAGCAGACGGGCAACCGTGTGAAAGACCTGTAAGCGGCGATCGGCCATAAGCCTGGCCCCCTCGGTTTTTATGATTGGGTGGATAAAGTTGGTTTATATTATAACCCGATGATACTTGTGCGTCATTGCCGTCGTACATCCAGGACAGACCGTCTTTGCCCTACCAATTTGATGGGAACTGGATTAGCCTAGGCCTCACGCCCGCCGCCTGGCCGGGCAGAAAATAAAGACGACCCCCAAAAGAGGAGCTCAGTATGGTATTTCATCGTCGCTTCCTGACGCCCCTGGGCGCCGCAGTCATGATCGCGCTCGGCGTGAACCACGCGCAGGCCTCCGGCTTCAATGTCCCCGAGGTCTCAATCGGCGGCCTAGGAACCAGCAACGCCGTGGTGGCCAATCCCAAGATGCTGGGCGCCGTACCCTACAACCCCTCGCTCGCGGCCTTCCACGGCGGCGCCACGCTCAGTGGCGGGCTGCTGCTGATCCATCCCGAATCCAAGGTCACCACCGCGACGCCCAACGCGCCCACCACCACCAAGTTCCAGGGCAAGGATAATGCGC